>JBNGDM010000172.1:0-7303 GCA_049975105.1 Rhodovulum sp.
GGCTACGGCCCGGGTGATCCGAGTAGGCGGCGGCCACCGCGGACTGGCCTGCAACGTCTGACGATGGGACGTGACAGCCGGGAGAGACCGGCAGCTGAATTCACACGGTGAGGCCGATGGCTTACGCGACGCAGATCGACATCGAAACGCTTTACGGCCCGGACGCCCTGGCGCTGGCCGACCGCGACGGCGACGGCACCGTGGATGCGGCCGCGGTCGCCCGGGCGCTCGACGCCGCCTCGGCCGAGATCGACAGTTATGTTGGCGTGCGCTACACGCTGCCACTGGCCGGCACGCACGCGGTGCTGGCCCAGTATTGCGTCGATATCGCGCTCTACCGGCTGGGCAATTCGGCGGCCTATGTCACAGATGAGGCGCGCCAGCGCTACGAAGATGCGCTTGCCGCGCTAAAGCGAATCGCGAAGGGCGAGCAGGCCCTCGACATTCCGCCCGATCCCGAAAGCCCCGAGGCCGATCTCGACGGAGCCTCGCCCATCGTTTCGGGCGGGCCTGGCCGCGTCTGGAGCCGCGACGACACGCGGGTGCTGTAGATGACGGGTGTGGCCTATCACTACGAGCTCGATACCGCCGCGGCCGAGGCCGGCCTGCGCGCGCTGTCGTACTGGCAGATCGAGCGGCTGGCTTACAATATCGGCGCGCTGCTGGAGAGCGCGACGAAAGAGCGGATCGCTGCCGGCAAGACGGCGCCCGACGGCACGCCCTGGGCGGCCTGGGCGCCCGCCTATGCCGAGACCCGCGGCGGGGCGCAGTCGCTGCTGGTCGGCGAGGGCAACCTGCGCGACAGCGTCCAGAATTATTCGCGTGGGGCCGAGGCCATCGTCGGCACCAACCTGGTCTATGGTGCGGTGCACCAGTTCGGGGCGGAACAGGGCACCTTCGGTCAGACCGGTCGCGGCGAGCCGATCCCCTGGGGCGATATCCCGGCGCGGCCCTATCTGGGCGTTTCCGACGAGGATCGGCGCGGGATCGAGGCCCTGGTCGAGGGCGATCTGCGGGAGGTCCTGGCATGAGCGCGATCCTGACCGACCTGCCCGAGGCCGCCGCCGACACGATCGGCGCGCTGCTGCCAGAGCTGCGGCAATGCCAGGCCATCGCCGGACGTTTCAACCTGGAGCGGCTGAAGGCCGAACAGGTGCATGCGCCTGCCGTGCTGGTCTCGCTGATCGGGCTGCGCCAGCACGAGGGCTGGGCGGGGCCGCGCCATGGTTACCTCGCGGACATGGCGGCCTTTATCGTGACCACCGACCGCGCGGGCCTGCCGCGCGATACGGCGGCCGCGGCGATGGCCGCGGTGATCGCCGCAGCGGTCCCCGACCGCGACTGGGGCCTGGCCGATTGTGGCGAGGCTGACGATGTGCAGGCCCAGCCGCTGGTCAGCGCCGGCAGCGAGCGCGCCCGGGCCAGCCTGTGGGCGGTCACCTGGAAGCAGCCGTTGGTGATGACGCCGCTGCCGCGGCAAACCCCGGCGGATCTGACGCTGTACGTGGGTGAGAGCCCCGAGATCGGCGCTGCGTTCGAGCCGGACTACGACGAGATCGGAGGCGAGGCATGAGCCGGGATGTGTCGGAAAACGACCGCCGCACGGCCAACGTGATCGAGATCGGCACCATCGTGTCGGTCAACGCTGCCGCCGGGCGCGCCCGCGTCCAGTTGGGCGACGTGCTGACACCCGAGATCGCGGTGGGCCAGATGCGGGCCGGGCCACTGTCCTTCTGGTGGATGCCGGGGGCGGGCGAGCAGGTCATGGTCGCCGCGCCCGGCGGCGATCTTGGCCAGGGCGTGATCGTCTGCGGGATCTTTGCGGGCAATGCGCCCTCGGCGGACGGCGCGGTGCCCATGATCGACCTGGCCGGCGGTGAGATGGTGATCAACGGCACGCTGAAGGTCACGCGAGACGTGATCGCAGACGGAGTGTCGCTGGTCCACCACGTCCATGACGGCGTGGTGCCCGGGCTGTCGAATACCGGCGAGCCGGTTTGAGGAAAAGGAGAAAGAGATGTCCAAAGCCGATGGAAAACAGGACTACCGCGTTCGGGCCGATGGCTGGGTCGACGGGCGGCGCGTCAAGAAGGACGACATCGTCCGCCTGACGCCGCGCGGCGCGAAATACGAGAATGTCGACCCGGTCAAGCCGCCGGCGCGGGCTGCCGCCAAGGCCAAGCCGGAGGCCGGCAGCAAGTGAGGGGCATGGCCGCCTATTACGTCCTGCTGATGACGCAGCGCGTCAACGACGCGGCCCGGGCGACGATGCTGGCCTATGCCTCCGGCGCGGACCTCGACCAGCTGGCCGCGAATTTCAACGTCGCGCGCAAGGTAATCGACCCTGGCGACCCGGACGCGATCCCGCCTGACGCACCGACCTACGAAAGCGACGAGGAGCTGCGCCGCCGCGTTCAATTAAGCTTCGAGGGGGTGAGCGTGGCCGGGCCGGTGGGCGCCTACATCTTCCATGCGCTGGGTGCGGACCCCGATGTGCTGGACGCCTCCGTGGACAGCCCCGCCCCGGGGGAGGTGGTGGTTACGGTGCTCAGCCGTCAGGGCGACGGCACGCCATCGGCCGAGCTGCTCGCCGCCGTCGAGGCGGTCCTGTCGGCCGAGGATGTGCGCCCGCTGACCGACCAGGTGACGGTGCAGGCCGCTACGGTCTTTCCCTTCGCGGTCACGGCGGCGCTGACGCTGTACGAGGGGCCGGATGCCTGGGTGGTGCGCAGTGCCGCGGAGAACGCATTGGCCGGCTATGTTGCGCGCAATCACAAGCTGGGCCGGGATGTCACGCGTTCTGGCCTGTTTGCCGCGCTGCACCAGGAGGGCGTGCAGAACGTGGTTCTGACAGAGCCGGCTGCCGATATCGTCGTGTCCGCGAGCGAGGTGGCCTATTGCACCGCCAGCACCGTGACGGTGGAGGGTGTCGATGACTAGCCTCTTGCCGACCAATGCCACGCCCAAGGAACGCGCCCTCGACGCGGCCGTCGCGCGGATCGCCGACACCACCGTGCCGATCCGTACGCTGTGGGACCCCGACACCTGTCCCGAGGCGCTGCTGCCCTGGCTGGCCTGGGCGCTGTCGGTCGATGTCTGGGACAGCGACTGGCCGGACGAGGTCAAGCGCCAGGTGATCCGGGTCAGCGTCGGTATGCACCGGCACAAGGGCACCTGTGCCGCCGTGGCCGATGCGGTCAGCGTGCTCGGGTTCCATGTCGATCTGTCCGAGTGGTGGGAGCATGGCGGCGTGCCCCACACCTTCCGCCTGGTCGCCTATGGAGACGATGTCTTCGACGCCGGGTTCAGCATCAATGTCTCGCTGTTCCAGCGCGTCTCGCGCCTGATCGAGACGGTCAAGCCAGCGCGGTCGCATTTCGACCTGCGTATCGGCGAGCGGTTTTCCGACGCCGCCTATCTGCGCAGCGTCACGCAGTCGGCATATCTGCATCGGCTGGACCTGACCCCGGCGCCGCGGGCGCATCACACCGAGGACACCGTGATCGTCCGCTCCGGTTACCGCGCGCGCCGGGTCAGCATGCACGAGCATGTCCCGGCCGCTCGCACCCAGCACGCCGAGGTGACTTTGGGCCTGCGCAGCGGTGTGAGGGCGTGGCGCTTCAGCCGGATCACCCATCTTTTCCAGGTCACAGAGGGGGCAGCCTATGCCATCTGACGGCGTTTCACTGATCACCGATATTGGCGAGGCCAAGCTTACCGAGGCGCTGGGCTCGGGTGTGGCCGTGCAGATCGCCGAGGTCGCCATGGGCGACGGCGGCGGCGCTGTCTACGACCCCGGCGCCGGGCAAACGAGGCTCAAGCGTGAGCTGGCCCGGCAGGCCATCACGCGCCAGCACCTGATCGATACAAACAGCTGGCGGATCACGGCCGAATTCGACAGCGACACGCCACCATTCTGGGTGCGCGAGATCGGTTTTTTCGATACCGACGGCGATCTGATCGCGATCTGGGCCGGTGCCGATATCGCTGCCCGCAAGACCGGTGCGATCGACTACGTGCTGGACCATGTCCTGAACCTCAGCCGCGTGAAAGAGGGTCTCGTGATCGTCAGCGCCCCCGATGACGGGCTGTTTGACCTGGCGGTCAGTACCGGCACCGCCCTGGCCAACCTGCAACTGGAGCAATTGCGGCATGCGGACATCCTGCGCCGTTTGACCTGAGAGAGGACCGAAATGACCAGCACTGAACAGATCAACGACCTGATCCAGGGCTATACCGACCTGAAAGGGTACTACGAGGACAAGCGCGACGAGATCGAGGCCGCAGTTGCCGCCGCTCTGGCCGCCGGGCCGGATTTTATCCGCGAACTCCACGTCGACCAGGTGGCCGGTGACGACGCCGCGATCGGCAATGCTGGCGCGCCGCTGAAGACCTTGCAGGCGGCTGTCGCCCGGACACAGGATGGCAGTGATGTCCACATCTACATTCACGGCCCGTATGCGCTGACCGAGCGGGTAGTGCTGGGCAGCCGGAACCCGTACTTTACCGGCGCCACCGGTGACGCGGCTCTGAACGTTGCACTGAACCAGAGCGATCCGAACGCGCCTCGGGTTCCTGGTTTCAAGGGCCACCATTGGAGCGTGGGGTATTTCCGGTTCCAGGATATTACGATCCACCTGCCGGGTGGGTCGACGGGCATCGCTTTGCAGACCGACCGGACGGTGGTGTCGGGGTTTAACGACTCGTCGCTGTTTCTGAACAACGTCGAGATCACGGTGGGGGCCAACTGCGAGTTCAACCTTTTCTCTTACGAGGTCTTCGGGGCCCTGGGGGTGCGGAACGTGACCGCACCCGCCGAAATGGCCGGGCTGTGGCTGAGAGGGGTGGCTGCGGGCACCGATCCGGCAACGATTACGACGCTTCGCACCAACCTGCCATCGCTGTGAGGATCTGACAGATGCTGAACTTCAACCATGCCGGCAAGGCCTATATCAACATCTCTGCGGAGGCCGCTGCGGCCCAGGGCGTGCCCGCCCCCACCATCGGCGCGGCGCTGAAGCGCGAGGCATTGGCAAAGATCACGCAACATGCAGAGACCTATCGCGCGCGGCTCGGCATGCACTCGGCGGTGCATGTCCTGGAGGATCGCGTGAAGGTGGAGATCGCCGCCGACGAGGCCGCGGCCAGCGCAGCCGAATTGGGGTTGCTCGATCGCTGGGCGGCGGCGCGCGGCACCGATCGCACGGGCCTCGTGGCCGATATCGCCGCCCGCGGCGCGGCCTACCGCGAGATCATCCTGACGATCAGCGCGCTGGAGGCCGAGACCGTCGCCGCGGTGAGGGCCGTGGCCGACGATGCCCCCGATATTGCCGCCCAGCTCGACGCGATCCTTGCTTCTGCCCAGGCGGAGGCCGAAACCGCGGTCGGTGCGGCGCTGACCCTGATCAACGGAGGGACCTGAGATGTCCGAACAATTCCTGCACGGCATCGAGTATGTCGAAATCACTGACGGGATCCGTCCCATAAGCACGATCCGGGGCGCCGTCATCGGGGTGGTGGTGACCGCGCCTGACCGCGATGCGGGCAAATACCCGGCCAATACGCCCCTATGGATCAGCGGACCGCGCGAGGCGGCCGAACTGGGTGCAACGGGCACCGCGAAGGATGTCTATACCCAGATCTACGCCTATGGCGTCAGCCGGGTGATGATGGTGTTCGTCGAGGACGGCGCGGACGCGGAGAACACCCGTGCCAACGTCATCGGCGACCCGACCACGCAGACCGGCGTGTATGCGCTGGGCCTGGCCCGGGCGGTGCTGGGGATCAGTCCCGACCTGCTGGGAGCGCCTGGGTTCACGACGCCCGACCCCGCCAGCAAGAGCCCGGTCGCCGTGGCCCTGGATACGGTGGCGACCAAGCTCAAGGCGGAATTCGCAGCCGCGGGCCCGGTGGATGGCCTCGCCGCGCGCACTGCTTATGCGGAGCTGTGGTCCTCGCGGTATATTCGCCTCATCGCAAACCAGATGCGCATCTATGATGCGGACAGCGCAGCGGTCGTCACCCAGGAGGCCGAGGCGTCCTACCTGGGCGCGGTGGCGAAGCGGATCATCGACAAGGGCTTCTGGTGGTCGGTCTCCAACACCCGCGTCATGGGCGCGGTCGCCGCTGCGCAGCCGATCGATTATGTCATCGACGACGGTCAGACCGAGGCGCACCTGCTGTCTGAACTGGGCTATGCCATGATCGTCAACGACGACGGGCTGCGCTGGCTGGGCAACCGGACGCGGGCCAGCGATCCGCGCGACGCCTTTGCGACCACCGTGCGTACGCGCCGGATGATCGGGCAAAGCATCGCCGAGGGGCATCGCTGGGCCAAGGACAAGCCGATGTCGGCGCAACTTTTCAAGGATATCGTCGACGGGGTGCAGCTCTACCTCGACCGGCTGAAGGGGCGCGGTGCGATCCTGGGCGGCAAGGTCTGGCTGGACCCCGAGCTGAATACGGTCGACAGCCTCGACATGGGGCGGCTTTACGTCGATCTCGACTGGGGCGATGCCGCGCCGCTTGAGCGCCTCACCTTCCGCATTCATGACACGGCCGACTACAACAGCACGCTGCTGGCTGAAGTGCCGCTGGCCACCTGAGGAGACCTGAGCGATGGCATACCCCAAGAAGATCCGCAATTTCGGCGCGTTCAAGAACGGCGAGAATTACATCGGTCTCGTTTCGGCCGGCAAGCTGCCCTCGGTCAAGATCAAGACCGAGGCCGATACCGGCGCCGGGCTCGATGGCGAATACGCCGTCGACATGGGCACCGAGGCGATGCAGACCGAACTGACCTTCATCGAATGGGCCCCCGAGGTGATCACGTTGCTGGGTACCCGCGACCGCATCGTGCTGCGCCCCGTGGCCAAGGCTGCGACCGATGGCGACGATGAGGCCACCGGCTACATCTTCACGCTCGGTGGGCTGAACACGTCGCTGGAGTTCGACGAACTCAAGCCGCGCGAGGGCGCAACGATGAAGATCACCTCGGAGGTGACCTACTTCCGGCTGGAGCGCGAGGGCGAGGAACTGATCAAGATCGATGTCGAGCACGCGGTGCGCGTGATCGGCGGGGTCGATCAGCTGGCCGCGCTGCGGTCCAAGATGGGCTTTTAAGGGGGGCATGAACCATGGCTGAAATCACCCTTCAAAGCCCCGTTCAGCGCAAGGACGAGACCATCGACCAGATCCACCTGCGCCGCCCTGCCGCCGGTGAGCTGCGCGGCCTGTCGCTGGCGCAGCTGATGCAGATGAACGTCGATGCGATCCTAAAGCTGGTGCCGCGCATCACCACATC
>JBNGDM010000173.1:0-7280 GCA_049975105.1 Rhodovulum sp.
GCCCAACTCAGCCGTGCATAGATCGGCAGGAAGACCAGCACCACCGCGCCCAGCACGAGCACCCGCGCGGGATAGAGCATTCCCGGCACCTGCGAGAGCGTCGAGACCGCCAGCGCGGACAGCATGAACACCGCGAAGGGCAGGATCCGGGCGACCACCGGGTCGCGCCAGAACGGCAGGGGGGCAAGGTCGTTCCCGGCCGGAACAGGGTCTGTCGCGCGCGCGTCCGGGGCGGTCTTCAGGGCCGGCACGGTCTGGGCGAGCGCGACGATCCCCAGCGCCACCAGCGTGAACATCAGCCAGCCCGCATGGCTGTGGAACCCGCCCACGGCCAGCGCCGGGTTGCCCTCCAGCCCGATGATCAGCAACAGCGTGATCCGCACCAGGTTGAACAGCGCCGAGGCAGCGATCCCGAGGGGATAGAGCAGCAGCGCCCGCGGAAAGCGCATCTCGCGGCGGAACAGCACCAGGTACAGCGTGACGAAGACCGTCACCAGGGCGATCCCCTCGATCCCGGAACATTGCGGCGCGACCGAGATCGCGAACGCGTCGGTGCCGATGACCTTGCGGGCGGGGTCGGTCTCGACATCGTAGCCGAGCATGCCGATCAGCCACGCCACCGCCGTGAAGGTGGCGTCGGCGATCGTGTCCACCCGCCACAGGGGCCGGATCAGGATCGCCAGCGACGGCGCCAGTGCGCCCGCGGCCAGCACCGGCAAGAGCGTGGTCCAGGTCTCGGCCACGAAGGCACGCCAGCGCGCGACCGGCGCGACGTAGAGCATGAGCCCCCCCAGCAACAGCGTCATGCCGAGGCTCCAGAACCCGAAACTGGGGATCAGCGCCGCCGTGCCGCTGCCCTCGCGCAGGAAGGCCACGGGAACCAGGGCCAGAGCCGTCCCGGCCAGGTTCAGCCCCAGCGGCCAAAGCCGGGCGCCGGCCTGCCGGGCGAGATCGCGCAGCGGCTGGGGCCGGAGCATGGCGAACAGCGCCAGCGCGCCCAGCAGGCAGTACAGCGCCACCAGCGTGCCGCTGGCCGCGGAACAGGCGCGCACCGGCCAGTTGGCCAGGCATTCGAACGCGATCGCGTGCTTGAAGATCAGCCCGATCGCGGCGACCTCGGCGGCCAGCAGGGCGGCCGCGATCGCAAGCGCGGCGCGCGGGGGGCGGGTGGAAACCTCGGCAAGGGTGTTCATGGCGTCACGTTAGGCGGCCAGGTGCTGTGCTGGGAATATGTTTCGGGGCGGAAAGTGAACAGGCCCGCGCCCCTTGCGGAGAGCGGGCCTGTTCCTTGGCGTTCGCCCGGTCTCAGGCCGCGCGGCGGCGGCGCTCCCAGACCAGCAGCACGATGGCGGCCACGGCGGCCAGCGCCGCGGTGCCTTCGAGCGCGCTGATTTCCGGCACGGCAACGCAACTCGGGCCGGTGCAGTCAGGCGCGGCTTGGGCCATGGTGGTCGCGAGTACCCCGGAAACGGCCGTCAGAGCGCCAAAGGTAAACTTCTTCATGACAAAGTTCCCTCGATTGGGCGGGGGTCCAAGTCTCCCGCCGGTTCGTGATTGCGGGCCGGCAATACTGGCCCGCCCATGCGCCGGCTCTTGGACATGCCGGCGCATTCCTGCGGCCGGGCGGCGGGGCCGCCCGGCCGATCGGTCTCAGACGATGCAGAAGCAATCCTGCTCCAGGTCCTCCCAGGCGACACCGATGATGAAGGGCTGGATGTTGCCATCCGCCTCGGCGGCATCCGTCGGGTCCAGGATCAGGCCGACGATGTCGCCCTCGCCCGGGGTATAGCCTTCGTTGTCGGCCACGCCGTTGCTGTCCGCATCGGCGATCGCGAGGTCGTAGATCTCCTGCGCGTTGGCCTGCGTCCCGACGCCCAGACCCTCATTGACGAAGACGATGTCGTCGGTCAGGCCCCAGATCGCGCCCTGGATTTCGGCGTCGGTATAGGTCTCTCCGGTGCCGTCGCCGTTGTCCATGGACCCGAAGTCCTGGTTCAGGATCCAGTTGACGAGGTCCAGATTGTCGGGATTGGCGACAAGCCCGCTCGGAATGAAGGCCGCATCTGCGAGGTACATGTTGAAGGGCACCGGCACGCCCGAGTCGATCGGTTCGTAGGCCGCCACGCAGTAGGCCTCGTTGAAGGTGATCCCGTCGAAACGGGCGTCGCCCGTGCCTTCGATCAGGGCATCGTAGAACTCGCTACCGGAGAGATCCACGGTCACGGTGAAGGTGCCGCCCGCCGGCAGGCTGGCCGCGATGGTCTCCAGCGTGTTCTTCGCCCCGCAGACCGTCACGTCGACCGTGGCCGTTGCCGTGCCGCCCAGATCGTCGGTGATCGAATAGGTGAAGCTGTCGCTCGCCCGCGTTCCGATCAGCAAATCCGCCGCCCCGGTGCCGTCATAGGCCGCCCCCGCGCTGTCGTAGCTCAGCGTCCCGTCGGAATTCAGCGTCACCGTCGCGCCCGAGGCCAGCGTGACGCTGTCGCCCGCGGCGACCTCGACACCCTCGACATGGGCCACCCGGATCGTCTCGCCGGGCGTGTCGCTGTCGTTGTCCAGCACGGCCACCACGGTGGCCTCGGTGGCGCAGACCGCCGCTTCGTCGTCCCGGGCGACCGGGTCTTCGCTCACCAGCCCCGCATCCAGCGTGCCGTTGATCTCGCCCGAGACCACCGTGACCTCCTGGGTCATGCCGGTAACCGGGTCCGCGTCGCTGTCGCGCGCGTCATCGGTCCCGGCATTGGCCGCGGTAAAGGCCAGTCCCGCGGGGGCCACGAACATCACCGAATAGGTGCCGGGGACAAGCCCGGTGAAGCTGTAGGCGCCGTTGGCGTCGGTCGTGGTCGACCGGCCGGTATCGACGCCGTCCTTGAACAGCTTCACGGTGACGTTCTCGACGCCGGCTTCGCCGTCGTCCTGGATGCCGTCCGCGTTCGCGTCGAGGAACACGAAATCGCCCAGTTCCGCGAGTTCGTAGAAGCCCTGGTCGATCGTGTCGTCGACCTCGCCGGGGGCCAGGGTCACGATCGGGGCGACCAGACCGTCGCTGTCGACCGTGTCGTCGGTGCCTTCATCGGCGGGGCTGACCTCGGCCCCGTCGGGCCGGCCGAAGCTGACCTGGTATTCCTCGCCGGGGTTCAGGCCGGTGAACGCGTATTCCCCGTCGGCATCGGTCGTGGCCGTCGCGGTGGTGTCGTCGGCGGTGCCGATCACGCCATCCGCGCCGCCGCCCGTCAGGGTGACCGTCACCCCCTCGATCCCGGTCTCGCCGGCATCCTGGATACCGTCGGCATCCAGGTCCTCGAACACCAGGCCGCCAAGGCTCGCGGTGTATTCCGCGCCGGCGTCGTTGTCTGCACTCTCCTGGCCGGCCTCGACCACGATGTTCTCGATGACCGAAAGCGTGGTGTCGCCGATCGCGTCGGAATCGACCGTGTCGTCATCGCCCACGTTCGGCGCGACCAGCTGCTTGCCCGCCAAAACGCCAGCCGGGTCGGTGAACTGCACGCCGTAGGTGCCCGCTTCCAGCCCGGTAAAGCTGTATTCGCCGTTCGCGCCGGTCGTCGTGGTGATGCCGGTCGGCACACCGCTGGCATCCAGCAATTCCACGACCACGCCCTCGACGCCCGGATCGACGCTGCCGTCATCCACGTCGTTGTCGTTGGTGTCGCAGAAATAGCGGCCCGAGATCGACCCGGGCAGTTCCACGATCCCGGCATCGACGGTCAGGTTCTCCTCGCCCGCCGCCAGGGTGATCGTGCCGGTCGCGCCGGTCGCATCGGCATCGGAATCCGCCGCGTCGTCCCCGCCCGCGTCCGGCGTGGTGAAGGCGAACCCGCCCGCGGGCAGTTCGAACACCACCTGGTAATCGCCCGCCGCCAGGTCCTCGAACAGGTAGTTCCCGTTGCCGTCGGTGGCCTGGCTGGCGACCTCGTTGCCGTCCCCGTCCAGCAGGGTCACGGTGACGTTCGCCACGCCGGCCTCGCTCGCGTCCTGGATGCCGTCGCCATCGGCGTCGAACCAGACCGTATCGCCGATCGCGCCCAGCTGGGGCTCTTCGTCCTTGCACAGCTCGATCTTGTCGATGCGGACATATTCCCCGCCATCGCTGAACGCATAAAGCGCGATCTCGTCGCCATAGCCGATCTCGATATTCTCCAGCGTGAATTCCGAGAACCCGCCATTGTCGTCGCCCGCGCCGTCGTCGTCCTGGTCCAGGAACACGGTGCCGACCTCGACGCCGTTCACCTTGACCACGATGGTCGACTGGCCGTCATTCTCGTCCTGGGCCAGGATCTTCAGGTCATAGGTGCCGTCGCAGCCCTTGAAGGTGGTCTCCAGCTTGCCGTCCTCGATGCCGCCGCACCAGTCGGTCTTGAGCTTGACCAGCTCGCCGCCCGAGGCCTCGGCGCCGCACACCGTCTTGAAGTTGTAGGCGTACATGTCCTCGGCTTCGATCGTGACGCAGGGCGCGCAGGCCGGCTCGCAGATCTCGATCTTGTCGATGCGGGCGTATTCCGCGCAGTCGCCCACGCCCTTCAGCGTGATCGTGTCGCCGTATTTCAGGTCAAGGTCTTCCAGCGTCAGCACCGACCAGAACGAGCTGCCGTCCAGCCCGTCGCCGCCGTCATTGGCGTCCAGCTGAATGCGCTTCACCTCGCAGCCGTTGACATAAACCTTCAGCCAGCCCTCGCCGTCGCTCTCGTCCATGTAGCTGATCTTGAGGTCATAGCTGCCGGCATCGCCCTTGAAGGTGGTCGAGGCGTAGCCGTAGGAGGAGCACAGCTTGATCCCCGCCCCGTCCGAGGCATCGCCGCGATGCTCGATCGTATAGCCCGACAGGTGCATGTCCTCGGCCTCGACCACGGTGCAGCTGCCGCCCTCGCCCGGCACCTCGATGGTGCGCACGCCGGCATCGACGTTCCACAGGTGCTGGCCCGAGCCGACGGTAAAGCTGTCGGTCACGCCGTTCGCATTGGCGTCGCTGTCCTCGCCGGCCGCGCCCACGTCCTTCTGCACGAACTCGGTGCCGTCGGGATTGGTGAACTTGATCGTGTAATCGCCGGGAACGACGTTTTCGAACTTGTAGGTGCCGTAATGGTCGGTGGTGGTGGTCGCGACCACGTTGCCATCGGCGTCGATCAGTTCGACCGTGGCGCCGTCGACACCCGCCTCCCAGGCGTGGGTGTCGCTGTTCCACTCGGTGTTGTCGCCATCCGCATCGGTGAACAGACGCCTGCCGACCGAGCCCAGCTCCAGCTTGGGCCCCGCGTCCAGGCAGTTGTAATCGACCCAGTTCCCCGAGACGCCGCACGCGCTGTGCACGGTCAGTTCGGCGCCCGCCGGCGGCATGCCATAGCCCGAATGGAAGGTGAAATAGTCGCCCGAGCCGCCTTCCTGCTCGATCTCGATCATCAAGTACCAGCAGCCGTCCTGATCGTGGACCCAGTAATAGCTTTAATAGCTTTCGGCATAGATCTGGCCGCCGTTCCCGGCCTCGGCGCCGTCCGTCGTGATCGCGGCCTGCTGGCCATACCGGTCGTCGGCGTTTTCATTGTAGCAGGCATCGCCCGAGAGATAGCGGTCGTTGTCGCAGACCGAGATGCAGGTATCGGCATAGGCCGGCATCGTGAACGTGTCGCCGCAGCCGAAATCCGACCCCATCCCGCCCTGCGCGAGCAGGCTGCTCTCGCTGAACGCGGTGAATTCGTAGGTCGCGTAGCTGCTGTAATAATAGGTCATCTCTCTGTCCCCTATGGGCCTTTCACGGGCGCCGTTGCCGGTAGAAACGGACGCCCCCGGGACGATCCGACCCCACCTCAGTCTCACTCTGGCGAAAGGGTTCCGGTGCTTCCGCGCCGGGAGAGGAAGATCGCGGAACGGTCTCGCCCCTTTTGGCCTGAAAATGGCCGGGCATGCCGTTCCAAAATCGCTTTAGCGGTGTATGCAGACCGCCCCGACCAATGCCGTGCTTCCAATGGTTTCGAGATCGAAAACCACGCTCTCCCTGTGCGTCAGATCCACCCCTTACTCCCTTTCCCCACCGACCCTCATCTTCTGGATTCTGGCGATCCTGACAAGTTTTTTCTCCAAATTCGCCACATTTCGCGTTTGCGCCGGCGCGCGGCCACGTTTTGTTTCTGACTTTGCATCAATTCTGCACCTGGGGAGACATTGAACAGGGCCGGCCCGCCCGATTGCCGGACGCCCTGAACCGGGACAAAAGCGCTTTCCCGGACTTTCTGCACCGAAACCGAGATTTGGAAATTTCGCCACAATCCATGATTGCATTTCGATTCGCACGCCGCATGTGCCCCTTGGCCACGCACCGGATCGCGACCGCCCCGACGGTCGCATCCTGGCGGCTCCGCTCGATCCGTGCGACCGGGCCGCAGCGGTCCGGCCCGCAGTGACGATCACGCCGTGACGATCCCGCCCCGCGGCCTCCCTTCCCGGCCCCGCCGCCCGCGGCTGCGACAGGCCAACCGCTCATTGCCCTCCCGCCCCATACTCGGTATGTCACGGCCCAACCCAGACACCCAACGCACAAAGGCGGTTCGCGCATGGCTTCCTACCAGTATGTCTACCACATGGACGGCGTCTCCAAGACCTATCCGGGCGGCAAGAAATGCTTTGAAAACATCCGGCTGAACTTCCTGCCCGGGGTCAAGATCGGGGTCGTGGGCGTCAACGGGGCGGGGAAATCCACGCTGCTGCGCATCATGGCCGGCTGGGACAAGGATTTCACCGGCGAGGCCTGGGCCGCCAAGGGCGCGCGCGTCGGCTACCTGCCGCAGGAACCCCAGCTCGACGAAACCCTCACCGTGCGCGAGAACGTCATGCTGGGCGTGGCCGAGAAGAAGGCCAAGCTCGACCGGTTCAACGAACTGGCCATGAACTATTCCGACGAGACCGCGGACGAGATGGCCGCCCTGCAGGACGAGATCGACAGCCAGAACCTCTGGGATCTCGACGCCCAGATCGACGTCGCGATGGAGGCGCTGCGCTGCCCCCCCGACGACGCCCCCGTCGCGACCCTTTCGGGCGGCGAACGCCGCCGCGTCGCGCTGTGCAAGCTGCTGCTCGAAGCGCCCGACATGCTGCTGCTGGACGAACCCACCAACCACCTGGACGCCGAAACCGTCGCCTGGCTGCAACAGCACCTGATCGACTACAAGGGCACCATCCTGATCGTCACCCACGACCGCTATTTCCTGGACGACATCACAGGCTGGATCCTCGAACTCGACCGCGGCCGCGGCATCCCCTACGAGGGCAAT
>JBNGDM010000174.1:0-7271 GCA_049975105.1 Rhodovulum sp.
GCGCTGCCCCCTCGGGGCTGACGCCCCTCACCCCCGGGATATTTCCGGCCAGAAGAAGCCACGCGGGTCAGCGGGCTAGAGCCGTTCGCGGCAGGCCCAGCCGGATCGGGCCGGGCTCGGTTGCGGGATCGACGGGCGCGCCCCTTTGCGTGGCCTGAAGCCGCCCCTGCGCCTGCAGCCGGGCGGCGGCGGCGCGGATGGCGGGCATCAGCGGGCGCCAGTCGGCGGACAGCGCGCGGGCGGCCTCGGAGGGGCAGAAGGTTTTCCCCCTGCCCCGCCGGTGGGCGAGGTCCATCAGCACGGCCGCGAGATCAGCCTCCGAGGGCGGCATTGCAGCGCGCGCAGGTGCCCGGGTGGGCGTGGTGGCCCACGTCGGGCAGGATCTTCCAGCAGCGTTCGCATTTCGCGCCGTCGGCTTTCTCGAAGACAACGCCGACGCCGTCCACTTCGGGCAGGCGGAACGCCTCGTTCGGGGAGGGATCGCCGGTCAGCTGGACGGCGGAGGTGATGCAGATATCGGCGAAATCGACGGTTTTCAGCGCGGCGAGGGTGTCCGCGTCGCGCACATGGACCACGGGCGCGGCCTCGAGGCTGGCGCCGATCACCTTGTCGCGGCGCTGGATTTCGAGGGCGGCGGTGACCACGCGGCGCACCCGGCGCAGCCCCGCCCATTTCGCCGCCAGCGCGTCGTCGCGCCAGGACTGCGGGGTTTCGGGGATGTCCTGGAGGTGGACGGAACTGTCCTCGCCCGGGAAGCGGTCGAGCCAGACATCCTCCATCGTGAACACCAGGATCGGGGCGAGCCAGGTGGTCAGCCGGTGGAACAGGATGTCGAGCACCGTGCGCGCCGAGTTGCGGCGGAGCGAGTCGGGGCCATCGCAATAGAGCGCGTCCTTGCGGATGTCGAAGTAGAAGGACGAGAGCTCTACCGTGGCGAAGTTGAACAGCGCCTGGAACACGCCCTGGAAGTCGTAGGCGTCGAAGCCCTGGCGCACGGTCTCGTCCAGTTCCGCGAGGCGATGCAGCACCCAGCGTTCGAGTTCGGGCATGTCGGCGGGGTCGACGCGTTCGGCCTCGGTGAAGCCGGCGAGGTTGCCCAGCAGGAACCGCATGGTGTTGCGCAGGCGCCGATAGCTGTCGGCCACGCCTTTCAGGATTTCCGGGCCGATGCGCAAATCGGCGGTGTAATCCGACTGCGCCACCCAGAGCCGCAGGATATCGGCGCCGTACTGTTTCGTCACGTCCTCGGGCGCCACGGTGTTGCCCAAGCTTTTGGACATCTTGTTGCCCTTCTCGTCCAGCGTGAAGCCGTGGGTCAGCACGCCGCGATAGGGCGCCCGGCCGATGGTGCCGCAGGCCTGGAGCATCGAGGAATGGAACCAGCCGCGATGCTGGTCGGTGCCCTCCAGATACAGATCGGCGAGGCCGTCGTCGGACCCGTCCGCCCGGTCGCGCAGGACGAAGGCGTGGGTGGAGCCGGAATCGAACCACACGTCGAGCACGTCGAAGACCTGATCGTAGTCCTCGGCGCTGTAGTCGTTGCCGAGGAAGCGTTCCTTGGCGCCGGGCTTGTACCAGGCGTCGGCGCCTTCTTCCTCGAACGCTTGCGCGATGCGGGCGTTGACGGCGGGGTCGCGCAGCAGGAAGTCGGGGTCGTCGGGCTTGGCGCCTTTCTTGACGAAACAGGTCAGCGGCACGCCCCAGGCGCGCTGGCGCGAGAGCACCCAGTCGGGGCGGCTCTCGATCATGGAATAGAGGCGGTTGCGGCCGGTCTGGGGCGTCCATTTCACGAGGCTGTCGATGGAGGTGAGCGCGCGTTGGCGGATCGTGTCGCCGTAGTCGCCCATGCCATCGTCCAGTTCCTTGTCGATGGCAGCGAACCATTGGGGGGTGTTGCGGTAGATCAGGGGCGCCTTGGACCGCCAGCTATGGGGATAGCTGTGTTTCAGGCGGCCCCGCGCGATCAGCGCACCCGCCTCGACGAGGGCGTCGATGACCCGGCGGTTGGCGTCGCCTTCCTTGCCGTTGGGCTTGGTGATGACGGCGCCGCCGAACAGCGGCAGGTCGGCGCGGTAGGAGCCGTCTTCCATGACGTTATAGGTCATGGGCAGGCCGAATTTCAGGCCGATCTGGTAGTCGTCGTCGCCATGGCTGGGCGCGGTGTGGACGAAGCCGGTGCCGGCGTCGTCGGTGACATGGTCGCCGGGCAGCATCGGCACGTCATAGTCCCATTCGCCATTGCCGTTTTCGACGCCGCGGAGCGGGTGGGCGCAGGTAAGCGCGCCGAGTTCATCCGCCGAGACGTCGCGCAGGCGGGTATACATCGACGGTTCGAGGCGCGCGTTGCGCATGACGTCCTCGGCCAGCGCGTCGGCCAAGAGGTAGCGGTCGCCCACCTTGGCCCAGCTTTCCTCGGGCGTGCCAGTGACTTCGTAAAGGCCATAGGCGATGGAGGGGCCGAAACAGACGGCGCGGTTCTGCGGGATGGTCCAGGGGGTGGTGGTCCAGATCACCACCTGTGCGCCGTGCAGATCGCCCTTTGCCCCCGCAACCACCGGGAATTTCACCCAGATCATGTGGCTTTGGTGGTCGTGGTATTCGACCTCGGCCTCGGCCAGCGCGGTTTTCTCGACGGGCGACCACATCACCGGCTTGGAGCCCTGGTAGAGGGTGCCGTTCATCAGGAATTTCATGAATTCCTGCGCGATGACGGATTCCGCGTGGAAATCCATGGTCAGGTAGGGGTCGGCCCAGTTGCCGGTGATGCCCAGACGCTTGAATTCCTCGCGCTGGATATCGATCCACCCTTCCGCGAAGCGGCGGCATTCCTGGCGGAAATCGACGACGTCGACCTTGTCCTTGTCCAGCCCCTTGGCGCGGTATTGCTCCTCGATCTTCCACTCGATCGGCAGGCCGTGGCAGTCCCAGCCGGGGACATAACGGGCGTCCTTGCCCATCATCTGCTGGCTGCGCACGATGAAATCCTTGAGGATCTTGTTCAGCGCGTGGCCGATATGGAGGTGGCCGTTGGCGTAGGGCGGGCCGTCATGCAGGATGAAGGGCGGGCGGCCCGTCTTCTCGCGCAGGCGGTCATAGATGCCGATGCGCGCCCAGCGGTCAAGCCAGCCGGGTTCGCGTTTCGGCAGGCCCGCGCGCATGGGAAAGTCGGTCTCGGGCAGGTTGAGCGTGTCTTTGTAGTCGGGCGTGTCGGCACACATGGGACGGGGTCCTCGGGCATACGGGTTCGGTCTGTGTGTGAAAGCGGCGGCGCGGCGGGTCAAGCGCCTTGTCCCGGCGGCTCTGGGTCAGAGCGCCGGGCCGGTAATTCGAATGATGAGCGCGGGGCGGTGCATCATGGGCGCGCTTATAGGGCGCGCGGGCGGGGGCGTAAAGGGACGCGCAGCCGCGGGGATCAGGCGTCGGCCTTGCTGAACAGGCCCGCGAGTGCGCGTTTGACCAGCGCGCCGACCGAGGGGCGGCGGGTTTCGCGGAAGGGCAGCGGTCGGCAGACCTCCATCGCGGCGACGCCGACGCGGGCGGTGAGCGCGCCGTTCACCACGCCCTCGCCAAAGCGGCGCGAGACGCGGGCCAGCACCCCGCCCCCGGCGATCGACCCGATCATGTCGTCGCCGATGGCCACGGCGCCGGTGGCCACAAGGTGGGTCATCACCGCGCGGGCCAACCGCAGGCTGCCGAACAGCCCGCCGCGCCCGCCATAGATTTCCGCGATGCGGCGGATCATGCGCAGGTTGGCGGTGAGCGCGGCCAGAAGGTCGGCCAATGCCAGCGGCACGATGGCGGTGACGGTGGCGACCTGGCGGGCGGCGGCCTCGATCTCGCGGGTGGCGGCGGCGTCGAGCGGGGCCAGCAATTCGCGTTCGGCCAGGCCCAGAAGCGCGTCGGCATCGAGGATCTCGTCGCGCCGCTCGGCGAGGTTGCGGCGGCCCCAGCTGGTATCCTCGCGGCCGGCGTAAAGCGCCATCAGCTTGTCGAGGACGGCGCGCGCGGCGGTCATGTCGTGGCTGGCCAGCGCCGCGTCCGATTCAGCGTGCAGCCGGTCGAGCCGGCGCAGCCGGGCAAAGGCCGCCATTTCGCGCAGGGTGATGAGGGCCAGCGCCAGCAGCACCAGCCCGATCAGCACCGCCGCGATCCCGCCCAGGACGGGGTTGCGGGTCAACAGGCCGGTGACGAAATCCCAGGCCGCGACCGAGGCGGCAAAGCCGATCAGCGCGGCCAGCGCCGACCAGAAGAACCGCATCAGCCGCGAGGGGCGCCGCGCCGCCAGAAGCGCCACGGTCTGCATCGCGCGGCCCTGGGGCGGCGGCGGCGCGTCGGGGTCGGGCACCGGGGGCGCCTCGGCGGGCGAAAGCGGGGCGGCGGCGGTTTCCTCGAACAGCCGCGGCGCGCGAGCGGGTTTGGGGCGCGCGCGCTCTGCCGCGCGGCGTTCGGCCTGTTCCCGCTCTGCCTGTTCCCGGTCCATCCGTTCGCGCTCCGCCGCCTGTCGTTCCGCCTGTTCCCGCGCGGCCCTTTCGGCCTCGACCCGCTCGCGCTCGGCCCGTTCCCGCGCGGCGCGTTCGGCCTCCAGCCGGTCCCGCTCCGCCTTTTCCCGGGCGGCGCGCTCGGCCTCAACTCGTTCGCGCTCGGCCCGTTCCCGCGCAACCCGCTCGGCCTCGCCCTTCTCCCGTTCCGCCGTCTCCCGCGCGGCGCGCTCGGCCTCAACTCGTTCACGCTCGGCGCGTTCCCGGGCGGCTTCGGCCTTCTCACGCGCGGCCTTTTCCTGCGCCGCTTTCTCCGCCGCGGCCTGTGCGGCTGCGGCCCGTTCTGCCTCGGCCCGCTCCCGTTCCGCCTTTTCGCGCGCCGCCCGCCCGGCGTCCTCCGGCCCGGCGCCCCCCTTGGCGGGCGTTTCGCCCTCGCCGCCGAGGTCGAACAGCACCGGACGGCGGGTCATCCCAGCCGATCCCCGATCAGGAGCTCGGCCGCCTTGTCCAGCCGGATATGCGGCGGCCCGTCGCCCGGGCGCAGCGTCAGGCGGGCGGGCGCGAAACGCATCACGTCGTATTCGGCGTCCAGCCAGTGTTCGGCCCCGTCGCGCGCCGGGTCCAGCAGGATGGCCGGATCCTCGGGCAACTCTCCGGGGTAAAGCGCGGCCTCGCGCCCGTTTTCCAGCAGCCGCCCGCGCACGCAATCATAGCTTTCGCCGCCCTGCTCGCGGGTTTCCTCGACCGTGGCACGCAGCGCGGCGATGGCCATGGCGGCGGTCTCGGCCCCGGCGAAATCGGCCCGCCGCCGCGCATCGCGCATCAGCGCCTGCATGATCGCGGTCAGGCGGGGATGCTGGATGTGGTGCAGGTGGTCGGCCTTGGTCGCGGCGAACAGAATCCTTTCCACCCGCTTGCCCAGCAGCAGAGAGGTCAACCAGGCGTTGCGCCCGGGCCGGAAGGCGCCCAGGATCTCGGTGATGGCGCGGCGCAGATCCTCGACCGCGCGGGGCCCGGCGTGGATCGCGCCCAGCGCGTCGACCAGAACCACCTGCCGGTCGATGCGCGAGAAATGCTCGCGGAAGAACGGCTTGACCACCTCGGCCTTGTAGGCCTCGAAGCGGCGCTCCATCTCGCGCCACAGGCTCCCGCGGGGGGTGGCGCCGGACGGCGCGGGCAAGGGGGCAAAGGTCAGCACCGGGGACCCGGCCATCTCGCCCGGCAACAGGAACCGGCCCGGCGTGCAATCGGAAAACCCGGCGGCGCGGGCGGCCTGCAGATGGGCGGTAAAGGCCGCGGCCAACGCCTGGGCCACCGGCTCGTCCAGCTTCGCGGCCGGGTCGGCATTGGCCAGCGCGTCGCGGAACCCCTGCGCGCCGGGGCGCTGGTCGATGCGCTCCAGCGTCTCGCGCGACCAGGCGGCATAGCCCTTGTCCAGCAACGCCAGGTCCAGAAGCCACTCGCCGGGGTAGTCCACGATATCCAGATGCACCGTGCGCGGCCCGGTCACCGCCCCCAGCAGCCCCCCGAACCCGCCCTGCCGCACCTTCAGCGACAGGCGCAGTTCCGACACCGCGCGGGTCGAATCGGGCCAATGCGGGTCCGGGCCGATGATCGCGGCCAGGTGGGTTTCGTAATCGAACCGCGGCACGGTGTTGTGCGGCTGGGGCTGCAGATAGGCCGAGGAAATCGCCCCCGAGGCGGCGGCGCGCAGCTGCGGCATCCGGCCCCGGTCCATCAGGTTGGCCACCAGCGAGGTGATGAAGACGGTCTTGCCCGCCCGCGACAGCCCGGTCACGCCCAGCCGGATCACCGGCTCCATGAAGGTCTCGGACACCGAGGCGGCGATCCCCTCCACCCCGCGCGTCACCCCGTCGGCAAGATCGCCAATGCGCAAAGTCGCTCCTTTCACGGCTCTGCCCAAGGTAAGCACGGGCGCGCCCGCGTGCCAGCCCCGACAGGCGCGATTGCCAAGGAAGGATTGTCGCGGTAACCCCGGCCCATGCCCCGCTATGCGCTGAAGATCGAGTATGACGGCACGCCGTTTTCCGGCTGGCAACGCCAGGCCGACCAGCCCTCGGTGCAGGGCGCGGTCGAGGCTGCGCTGGCGCGGCTGGAACCGGACGTGCCGTCCATCGCGGCGGCGGGCCGGACCGATGCGGGGGTGCATGCGCTGGGCCAGGTGGCCCATTGCGACCTGGCAAAGGACTGGGCGCCGTTCCGCCTGGCCCAGGCGCTGAACCACCACCTGAAACCCGCCCCCGTCGCGGTGGTGGCCTGCGCACGGGTGCCGGACGACTTCCACGCCCGGTTCTCGGCCCTCGAACGGCGCTACCTGTTCCGGCTGGTCGCCCGGCGCGCGCCCATGACGCTGGAGCGCGGGCGGGTGTGGCAGGTGGCGCACCCGCTGGAGCTTGCGCCGATGCGGGCGGGTGCGGCGCACCTGGTCGGACGGCACGATTTCACCACCTTCCGCGCCTCGCTCTGCCAGGCGAAATCGCCGGTCAAGACGCTGGACGCGCTGGAGATCGAGGAACTGCCCTATCCCGGCGGACAGGAATTCCGCTTCTCCTTGCGCGCCCGCAGCTTCCTGCACAACCAGGTGCGCAGCCTCGTCGGCACGTTGGAACGGGTCGGCGCGGGCGCCTGGCCGCCCGACCGGGTCGGAACCGCGCTCGCGGCCCGCGACCGCGCCGCCTGCGGCCCGGTCTGCCCGCCGCAGGGGCTTTACCTGTCGCATGTCGGCTACGACTCCGACCCCTTCGCCGGGGCCTGAGCGCCGCGCGCTTCTTC
>JBNGDM010000175.1:0-7154 GCA_049975105.1 Rhodovulum sp.
GCCATAGCTCAGTTGGGAGAGCGCTTGCATGGCATGCAAGAGGTCAGGGGTTCGACTCCCCTTGGCTCCACCAAATCATCAGACTAGCAATATGTTTCTGCTGGGAGAATGGCCGTAGCCTCTAGGCCGTCCCAACATTTTTCCCATACTCCCGCTTGAGATAGGCGCGGCGCCGGTGATCGGGCTCTCGGTCCGAGCGAATACACTTGAAGGATCGCGCGCGGCACCTTTTTCCTTCCAAAGGAAGCAGGCTCTGTGCCGTGAGCATGCCTTGTTCAGGGTATTCTGCAGCGCGTGGCCGGTAGGTAGCCAACTTCGACCAGGGCATCCGGGCAATTTCTACTGTCCATCTACCGCGTCGGATGCCGCGGTGCGGCCCGTCGAGCCTGCCATTCGCTGCGTCTGCGAAGGCACGCCACGGGCGTACCGCACCTCGCGGGATATACCTGACACAAACCATCAGATTTCGTTAGTCAGGCCATCGCGGCCACCTGATCGATGGAACCCTTTGTTTTGATCATTTAGGGCTGTGGTACCGCCACGACCTGGAGATCGCCCGTGCCGAGCGACGCGACACTCGTTTTCTACCTGATGGGCCTCGCCGCGCTCATGATGGCATCGAACCGGGTCCGCTATGACCTGATCGCGCTTTTCGTGCTTGTGACCCTCGCCCTTTCGGGAATTCTCAGCCCGGCCGAGGCTGTCGCGGGGTTCGGGGCGACCATCATCATCATGGTTGCGGGATTGTTCGTCGTCGGCGAGATGCTGGAGCGGACCGGCGTGGCGCGCACGGTGGGGGACCAGATCCTGAGATACGGCCAGGGCCGGGAAGTGCGGCTGATGGTGCCGCTTTGCGTTGGCGCGGCGGGGTTGGGGTCGGTGATGTCCTCGACGGCGGTAGTGGCGATCTTCATCCCCGTCGTCCTGCGCATCGCGCGCGATTCGGGCATAAACGCTGCCCGGCTGCTGTTGCCGATGGCGTTCGGCGCCCTGATTTCCGGCATGCTGACGCTGATCGGCACGCCTGGCAACCTGGCCGTCTCCGACGCGCTGCGCGATGCCACCGGCCAGCCGCTCGGCTTTTTCAGCTTCACCATCATCGGGGTGACCATTCTGGTCCTCACGGTGCTGTTCTTTGTCTTCATCGGCCGTCACCTGCTTGGCCGGCTGAGAGCGAACGGCACCGACCAGCCACGGCGCAGCGACCGGTCCTTTGCCGACATCTTCCGCATCCACGGCCTGGACCGGGCCGAGGTCATGCGGATCGAGAAAAGCTTTGCCGGCAGCGCCGCGCGCGACCTGACCGCCGCTGCGCCGCGGATCCTGTCGCGTTGGCGCCGCGGCCCGCGCGGCACCTCGCATGTGACGCTGTTCTCGATGGGGATGGACTTGCGGCGTGATGACCTGGTTGTCGTGACCGGCAGCGAGGCCGACCTTGCCCGGTTTGCCCAAACGCCCGGTGTCGCCCCGGCCGGTTCGTTCTACGACGACATGAACAGATGGATCGACACGCTCGGGGTCATGGAGGTGATGATCCACCCCGAGGCCGGTATCCGGGGATCGACCCTGGCCGATCTGGCGTTCCGCGAAAATTACGGGCTCGAGGTTCTGGATATCCTGCGCGACGCCAGGCCGGTGTCCGACATCCACACGACCCCCTTGCGCGGCACTGACCGTCTGCTGGTCGCCGGCCCGTGGTCAAGGCTGGACGGGATCAATGCCGCCACGCGCGACTTCGTCATTCTCGAAGAGCCGGCCGAGCGGGCGCGGTCCGTGCCGAATTCGAGCAAACTCTGGATCGCGCTCATCATCCTGTTCGGCATGATCGCGATTTCGATCGGGGGGCTGTCGATCACGATCGCGGTGATCCTGGCGGCGATTGCGGCCGTGATGAGCGGCACCATCTCTACCAGCCAGGCCTATCGATCGATCCGTCTGGATACGCTGGTGCTGATCGCGGGCATGCTGCCGCTTTCGACGGCGCTGGACAAGACCGGCGGCGCCGACATGATCGTGACCGCGCTGTTGCAGATGGCGGGCGACGACAGTCCGCGTGCGGTCATGATGGCGCTGTTCTTCCTGACGATGTCCCTCAGCTGGATCCTCTCGAACACCGCCACACTGGTTCTGGTGGGACCAATTGCAGTAAGCGCAGCGCTGTCGATGGGGGTCTCTCCGGTGCCGATGGCCATCGCGGTGCTGATCGCGGGATCGGCGGGCTTTGCCTCGCCAGTGTCGTCGCCGGTGGTGACTCTGGTGGTCAGTCCGGGCAGCTACAGGTTTGCCGACTTTCTGAAGGTCGGCGTGCCGCTGACCCTTGGCATCGCGACCATTGCGTTACTCATCATCCCCGTCGTCTTTCCGTTCTGACGGCAACTTCAGGGCACTGACCCTTTGAATACCGGCCCCTCGCTTCTTTCGCGGGCATGGGGATCGTGGGGCTATGGCGGACGCGGGCTGTAGGGCGCGAGCGACGGGCCAACGTCTGCTTGAAAAGAGATATAAAATAACATTACGCTATCCTCACGCCTCGCCTGGATGAGGCACGCTTCGCAAAGAAACAGGGAGAGCCCCGTGAAAACGACCGACGAGACCATGCATGCCGAGCACCTGAAGCAAACGCAGGATCATTTCCGCTGGCGGCGCGAGCAC
Organism: Rhodovulum sp.; assembly: GCA_049975105.1. Classification (GTDB taxonomy): domain Bacteria; phylum Pseudomonadota; class Alphaproteobacteria; order Rhodobacterales; family Rhodobacteraceae; genus Rhodovulum. The sequence continues at coordinate 2,653 of JBNGDM010000175.1, forward strand.
CTGGAGGCGCTGGCCACGCTGAAGCGGGCCGAGGCGGCGCTGATGCTGCACGAGGCCCGGATCGTGGGTCACGAGGCCGAGATCGCCCGGCACGAGGAACAGATCGCCCACGGCACGGCCCATGCTCCGGCGGTAGCGACCGACGAGCACGCGCGGATGGCCCATGACCACATCCGCGGGGCAGAGCACCACGCAGGATTGCTGGACGCCATCAAGGCCGTCGCCGCGCAGTTGGACAAGGAGGGCGAAGTGTGAGCCGCCCCGCGAGACTCCCCGTCACCGTTCTCTCGGGCTTCCTCGGCGCGGGCAAGACCACGCTCTTGAACCACGTTCTGAACAACCGCGACGGCCGCCGTGTCGCGGTGATCGTCAACGACATGTCCGAGGTGAACATCGACGCAGACCTCGTGCGCGCGGGCAGCGAGCTGTCGCGTGGCGAGGAAAAGCTGGTCGAGATGAGCAATGGCTGCATCTGCTGCACGCTGCGCGACGACCTGCTGGTGGAGGTGCGCCGGCTCGCCGAGGAAGGCCGGTTCGACTACCTCCTGATCGAATCCACCGGCGTGTCGGAGCCGCTGCCCGTGGCCGCCACCTTTGAATACCGGGACGATGCGGGGCAGTCGCTGTCGGACATCGCGGAACTCGATACGATGGTGACGGTGGTCGACGCGGCACACCTGCTGCGCGACTTCTCCAGCCAGGATTTCCTGAAAGACCGCGGCGAGGAACTGGGGCCGGAGGATGAGCGCACGCTGGTCAACCTGCTGACCGACCAGATCGAGTTCGCCGACGTGATCGTGCTGAACAAGGTGTCCCTGGCCTCGGTCGAGGACCTGGCCGCCGCCCGCGCGATCCTGCGCGCGCTGAACGCGGACGCAAAGATCATCGAGACCGATTACGCGCAGGTGGACGCGGCCGAGATCATGGGCACGGGCCGGTTCAGCTTCGAGGCCGCGCATCGCCACCCGACCTGGGTGCAGGAGCTTTACGGATTTGCCGACCACGTGCCCGAAGACGCCGAATACGGCATCACCAGCTTCGTCTATCGCGCCGAGCGGCCCTTTGATCCGGCCAAGCTGGCCGAATTCTTCGACACCCCGCTGCCCGGCGTGATCCGCGCCAAGGGGCATTTCTGGATCGCCACAAGGCCGCACTGGGCGGGCGAATTCTCGCTGGCGGGATCGGCGGTAGAGGTGCGCGGCCTGGGGTTCTGGTGGGCTGCCGTCCCCGAAAAGCACTGGCCAGCCGAAGAGCGCGCGCGCATGGCCGCACGGGTAGCGGGCGAATTCGGCGACCGCCGGCAGGAAATGGTGTTCATCGGCACGCTGGGCACGATGAACCGCGACCGCATCACGGCGATGCTGGACCGCTGCCTGGTGCCGGAAACCCGCTTCGAGCCCGACCGTTGGGCCCGCCTTCCCGACCCGTTCCCGCAATGGGGCCATGCCGCATGAGGGGCAACGCGCGCAGTTCCCTTTCGGCCCGTGCGCGTAACAATCCGATGGCGGCCCATGACCGCCTGCCGCCCCCGGCCCGCGCCTGGGTGGCCCAGGCCGTCCTGCCCTGGAGCGCGGCCTCCGTCGCCCGGATCTGGCGCAAGGCGCTGGCCGAGACCGGCTGCGAAAACGAGGCCCTGAACAGGCTGGCGGCCGCAGAGCGCGCGACGCTGGCAAGGGAAAGAGGGCCGGACATGACGGCTATTCCCCATTGAAGAGCAGCGGGCGGGGATTGCGCCGCGCGCAGGCGGGCGTCACTGCACGCCCGCCTCGATCGACAGGCGGATGAGTTCGCTCGTGTTCGTGACGCCAAGCTTGCGCTTGAGGATGGAACTCGTGTTCGCGGCCGTCTTGTAGCTGATGAACAGTGCATCGGCGATGGATTGAAGGTCCGCGCCCTGTCCCAGCAGGCGCAGCACCTGGTGCTCGCGCTCGGTCAGCGAGGCCAGCGGATCGGCTGCGCCGCCGACCCGCATCGACGCGAGGGCGATGGCCAGACCATGGCTCAGGTAGATTTCGCCCTGCTCCAGCGTGCGCACGGCCGCCTCGAACTCATCGGGGGCGGAATTCTTCGACAGATAGCCGCGCGCCCCGGCCTCCAGCGCCTTGGCCGCGAAGACGGGCTGTTCATTCATCGTGAAGACGAGAATTTGCGCGAGTGATGCGCGCGCCAGCAGCGGCGCGATCATCTTCAGCCCGCCGGGGCCGGGCATCCCGAGATCGAGCACGATCAGGCCCGGCCGGTGCGCTTCGGCCAGCCGGTAGGCCTCGCGGTCGGTCATCGCTTCGAACACCTCGCCATAGCCGAGGTCGCGCAGCAACTGGCCGCAGCCGATATGCGTCACCGGGTGATCGTCGATGATAAGGGCGCTTTTCATATGTCTGCATCCATCAGGGGCGCCGCGGTTACGGGCGACGACATGGGAAGGACGACCCAAAGGCGCGTGCCGCCGCGGGCGCGCGTCTGCACCCCCAGGCGGCCGCCCATGGCACCGACGCGGTCGCGCATCGCCGTCAGACCGCGCCCCTCGACGGCATCGGGCGACAGTCCCCAGCCGTCATCCTCGATGCTCAGGGCCAAGGCGGGCGCGCCGTCCGTGCGTCGTTCAAGGACAACCCGAACGGTGCGCGGATCACCGTGGCGAAGCGCGTTCGTCACGCCCTCCTGAACACAGCGATAGATGGTCAGATCGAGGATTTCCTCGGTGTCCTCCAGGTTCTCCGGAAGGCAGACGCTCCAAGTGATGCCGGGGTGCGTGCTGCGGAATCCCTCCAGCATGTCCTGCAGGGCTTCGACCAGCGACAGCTGCCCGATGGTCATCGGGCGCAGGGTCGTCAACAGCCGGGTGTTCGCCGACTGGATCTGGTTGACGATCGAGGTCACGGTTTCGGCGTCGCGGCGCAGCGCCCCATCGCCCGAGGCGGACGCAGCCTTCGCAATCGCCCCGGCCTTGACCTTGAGGCCGAAAAGGCAGGGACCGAACTCGTCATGCAGTTCCATCGCGATGCTGCGCCGTTCCGCGTCGCCCAGTTCGACGATCTTGCGCGACATCGCGGCACGCTCGGCCTCGCTGGTCCGCAGGCTGTCCGACAGCGTGTTGAACCCCGCCACGATCGGGTCGAAATCCGGGCCGCGGACGCCCGATATCCGCGCCGACAGATCCCCGCCCCGAAGCGCACGCAGGCCTGCGTTCAGCGTGTCCAGAGGGCGCAGCGCTCGCCGGATGACCGCGATCAGCACGAAAAGGGTCACCGCGAACCCCGCGCCCATCGTCCAGATCAGCGCCGAGGCGTCTTCCCAGACCTCGGCGATCTCGTCCCCCGGGGCGGTGGTGATCGAGACGAAGCCGTACTCCACGCCTTTTTCCACGACCGAGAGCCTCGTTTCGCGCACCGAGGGCATGACCAGCGCACGGAACCAGCCCGGCGCGCCGTCCTGCGCAACCTCGTCGGCCAGGGACAGGTTCGGCAACCGCCCGGTGCGCGAATCGAACAGCGCAAGGCGTACATGGCGCGGCGAGACGAGCTGTTCCGAAAGCGTCGGAAGCACCGTGGTAGGCGGCCCCGACCGGATTGCCATGCCGACCGCGGCGATCACCTGCGCCCGCGCGCTTCGTTCTGCCGAGGCCATTTCCAGTTCGACCGCCTTGCGCGCGTTCTGCACCAACACACCCGTCGCCAGTGCCAGCGCCGCAAACTGCAACAGCGCCACGCAAAGCACCACCTGCCAGCGAAGGTGAAGCCGGTCGAGCATTGATGTCCTCCCTCTTCGGCCGAGCCTAGCGCGGCCCGCCGCCGCCGTCGATCAGCCAAAGGTCGGATCGGGAAAGTTCGGCACCCCCATTGCCGATTCTTCCCGGCCAGAATTGGGAGGAAAGGCGCCGCCCCGCCATGCTAGCCCACAGCTGGGAAGGAGCTTGGGGAACATGACGAAAGCACGTGCATCAGGAGGGTGGTCTTGCCCCCGCATCCTGCGCAACGGGGCAATCGGCGCGATCTCCCTCGCCCTAACGTCCCTGGCGACACTCCCCGCCAGCGCGCAGGAGGTGCGTTCCGCCGTTCTTCGCGTCGATTACCCCTCGCTCCTTCCCCTGTCCCGCCTTGATCTGCCAGTCGAGGATCTCGGCCTGGCCGGGGCCGCGGTCGGCACGGAGGACAACGCGACTACGGGCCGTTTCATGGGCCAGACCTACGACACGGTGACCCGCGCCGTGGCGCCCGGAGATCTTGCCGCCGCGTTCGAGGAACTCGTCGGCCAAGGCATCCGGCTTTTCGTCGTTCTCGCCCGCGAGGACGAGCTTCTGGCGCTGGCTGATGCCGCGCCCGCGGACGCCCTGATCCTCAACGCGCGGTCCGGCGCGCGCAGCCTGCGCAGCGAAGATTGCCGCGCGAACCTGCTGCACATCGCGCCCAGCGACGCGATGCGGGCCGATGCGCTGGTCCAGTTCCTCGTGTGGAAAAAATGGACCGACCTGTTTCTCGTCCACGGCTCGAACCCGGCGGACC
>JBNGDM010000176.1:0-7150 GCA_049975105.1 Rhodovulum sp.
CTGGCCAACCGCGTGGCGCACCGCCTTGCCGAAGGGCGCGCCGCAACCCCATGCGTCCCGGCAATGTGATCCTTTCGTGACACCGCGCGCCCAAGCGCGTAGAGAGGGGCCAGTCCCCGCCATATGGATTCGGAGCCCCGCTGCCCATGCGCCCGACGTCCCCGCATGACACGCCGAAAGGCGACCTGCCCCCCGCCCATCCCTTCGATGACGACAAGCTGCGCGAGGAATGCGGCGTCTACGGCGTGATCGGCCTGTCCGAGGCCGCCAATTTCGTCGCCCTCGGCCTGCACGCGTTGCAGCATCGCGGCCAGGAGGCCGGCGGCATCGTCAGCTATGACCCCGAAACCGGGTTCAACTCGGCCCGCCGTTTCGGCTATGTGCGCGACAACTTCACCAAGGCCAGCCTGATGGAGACCCTGCCGGGCACGCTGGCCATCGGGCATGTGCGCTATTCCACCGCCGGGTCCAAGGGCCAGACGGCGATCCGCGACGTGCAGCCCTTCTTCGGCGAGTTCTCGATGGGCGGGGCCGCCATCGCCCATAACGGCAACATCACCAATGCCGAGGCGCTGCGCCGCGAACTGATCGACCGCGGTTCGATCTTCCAAAGCTCGTCCGACAGCGAATGCATCATCCACCTGATGGCGCGGTCCTTCCAGAAGAACATCCCCGAGCGGATGAAGGACGCGCTCCGCCGGGTCGAGGGCGCCTTTTCCGTGGTCGCCATGACCCGGACCAAGCTGATCGGGGTGCGCGACCCGCTGGGCGTGCGTCCGCTGGTGCTGGGCCGTCTGGGCGAGGGCTGGGTGCTCAGTTCCGAAACCTGCGCGCTGGATATCATCGGCGCCGAGTTCGTGCGCGATGTCGAGCCGGGGGAAATGGTCGTGATCTCGCCCGAGAAGGGCGTCGAAAGCTTCTACCCGTTCGAACGGGTCAGCTCGCGTTTCTGCATCTTCGAACATGTCTATTTCTCCCGCCCCGATTCGATCCTGGGCGGGCGGTCGGTCTATGAAACCCGCCGCCAGATCGGCGTGGAACTGGCCCGCGAGGCGCCCGTCGAGGCCGACCTGGTCTGCCCGGTGCCCGACAGCGGCACCCCCGCGGCCATCGGCTATGCCTTCGAAAGCGGCATTCCCTATGGCATGGGGATCATCCGCAATCAGTACATGGGCCGGACCTTCATCGAGCCGACCGAGCAGATCCGCAACATGGGCGTCCGCCTGAAACTCAACGTCAACCGCGCGCTGATCGAGGGCAAGCGGGTGATCCTGGTGGACGACTCCGTTGTACGCGGCACCACCAGCCGCAAGATCAAGGAGATGGTCCTGGACGCGGGCGCCGCCGAGGTGCATTTCCGCATCGCAAGCCCCCCCACCGCCTGGCCCTGCTTCTACGGCGTCGACACGCCCGAGCGCGAGAAGCTGCTGGCCTCGCGGATGTCCGAAGACGAGATGCGCCAACACCTGCAGGTGGACAGCTTGCGCTTCATCTCGGTGGATGGCCTGTACCGCGCCGTGGGCGAGGCCGAGGGCCGCAACGCCAAGTGCCCGCAATATTGCGACGCCTGTTTCTCGGGCGAATACCCTGTCGCCCCCTCGGACATGATCGAGAAGGGGTTTCAGACCAAGGCGGCGGAGTGAGCGCAGCCGCATCGCGCCGGCCCTGCGCGCCCGTGTCGCCCCCACCCGCGGGGCTTCGCCTGCGCAGAGCATCTTGACCACAACGCTCAGGTATTCCAAAGACCGCACATGACAGATCAGAAAATCGCCCTTGTGACAGGCGCCTCGCGCGGGTTCGGCGCGGCGGCCGCCGAAGAGCTGGCCCGGCTGGGCTATCATGTCGTCGCCGTCGGCCGCACCACCGGCGCGCTGGAAGAGTTGGACGACCGTATCCAGGCCGCGGGCGGCCACGCCACGCTGGCGCCCATGGACATCACCGAAACGGATGCCATGCGCACGCTGTGCCGGGGCATCTTCGACCGCTGGGGCCATGTCGACCTGTGGGTCCATGCCGCGATCCAGTCGCCCCCCTTCAGCCCGGCCGAACAGGTCGACCTGAAATTCTGGACCAAGGCCGTCGCCGCCAATGTCGAGGCACTGGCGGTGCTGATGCAGTTCATCGCGCCGCTTCTGCGCACCGCCGAAGGCGGCGGAACGGCGGTTCTGATCGACGATGCCGCCGAAGGTCCGTTCCTGGGCGCCTATGCCGCCTGCAAGTCGGCCCAGCGCGCATTGTTCACCGCCTGGGAGGCCGAACAGTCGCGCCTGCAGGACGTGCATGTCCGCCGCTTCGTGCCCGCGCCGATGCCCACGAACCACCGCAACCGGCTTTATCCCGGCGAGAACACCGAGACCCTGGCCCGTCCCGCCGACGAGGCGCGCAGGATGGCGGCCGAACTTGGGCTTGGCTGACACTTGCGGCACGGGCGGGTGCGCCCGCCCACGCCTCGCGCTTTACGCTCGCCGTTCTTGTCTCTAAGGAAGGGCCAAAGGCACAAGGCGGCAGGCAGGCATGCGCATTCTCATCACCAATGACGACGGGATCAACGCGCCAGGGCTCAAGGTGCTGGAGGCCATCGCCGCCGAGATCGCCGGTGAAAACGGCGAGGTCTGGGTGGTCGCGCCCGCCTTCGAACAATCGGGCGTGGCGCACAAGATCTCCTATACCCACCCGATGATGATCGCCGAACTTGGCCCGCGCCGCTTCGCCGCCGAAGGCTCGCCCGCCGATTGCGTGCTGGCGGGGCTGTACGACGTGCTGGCGGACACGCGCCCCGACCTTGTCCTGTCCGGCGTGAACCGGGGCAACAATGCCGCCGAGAACGCCCTGTATTCCGGGACACTTGGCGGCGCGATGGAGGCGGCGCTTCAGGGGCTGCCCGCGATCGCGCTGTCGCAATACCTGGGCCCGCTGAATTTCGACGAGGCGCTGCAATTCGAGGCTGCGGCGCACCATGGCGCGGCAACCGTGCGCGCGCTGGTCGACCAGGGCCACTGGGACAGCGCCGATTACCGGCTGTTCTACAACGTCAATTTCCCGCCGGTCCCCGCCGACCAGGTCAAGGGGCTGCGGGTGGGGCCGCAGGGCTATCGCCGCGACGCGTCCTTCGGGGTGGAACCGCACCGCTCGCCCTCGGGGCGCAAGTTCCTTTGGATCAAGGGCGGCGCACAGAACCTGCCGACCGCGCCGGGGTCGGACGCCGCGCTGAACCTGGACGGTTACATCGCGGTCACGCCGATGCGCGCGGACCTGACCGCGCATGACTGTCTAGACGACCTGAAGGCCAGGCTGGAATGACCGGGGACGACGACGCCGCCGAACGCAAGATGCAGTTCCTGTTCGCGCTGCGGTCCAAGGGCGTGACCGACGCCCGCGTGCTGGACGCGATGGAGCGGATCGACCGCGGCGCCTTCATCAAGGGCCATTTCGCGCCGCGCGCCTACGAGGACATGCCGCTGCCGATTTCCTGCGGCCAGACGATCAGCCAGCCGTCGGTGGTGGCGATCATGACCCAGGCCCTGAACGTGCAGCCGCGCGACAAGGTGCTGGAGGTGGGCACCGGCTCGGGCTACCAGGCGGCGATCCTGTCGCGGCTGGCGCGCCGGGTCTATACCGTGGAGCGCCACCGGCGGCTGGTGGCCGAGGCGCAGCGCCGGTTCGAGGCACTGGACCTGACCAACGTTACCGCCATCGCCGCCGACGGCTCGCACGGGCTGCCCGAACAGGCACCCTTCGACCGTATCCTGGTCACGGCAGCGGCCGAGGACCCCCCCGGCCCCCTATTGGCGCAACTGCGCGTTGGCGGTATCATGATCGTGCCCGTGGGGCAGTCGGACACCGTGCAACGGCTGATCAAGGTCACCCGCAGCGAGGCCGGCTTGGACTACGACGAGCTCCGGGAGGTGCGTTTCGTGCCGCTGGTGGAGGGGCTCGGGAACGATTAGGCAGAACCCGAGGGTCCGGGCAAACGGGCCCCGCATCAGTGAGGATCGAGCGATGTCCACAAGCGACCGTCCTGCCCGTTTGCCCGTCCGTCTCCTGGCCCTGGGGCTGGGGATGGCCCTGTTGGCGGGCTGCGAAAGCGGCTGGGATTACGATTTCCGCAACCTGGCCGGAAACGGCCGCAACCAGCCCGTGCGGATCGAAGCCGCGCCGCGCCCGGAACCGGATGCGCGGGGCGTGATCTCCTACCCGACCTACCAGGTAGCGGTGGCCCGGCGCGGCGACACCGTGGGCGCGGTGGCCAGCCGGGTCGGCCTGCCCGCCGCGGAACTGGCGCAATACAACGGCATCCCGCAGGGCGCGCAACTGCGCGAGGGCGAGATCGTCGCCCTGCCCCGCCAGGTGGCCACAACCGGGGCGCGCGCCGGAGCGGGGCAGATCGACATCACCACGCTGGCAGGCGATGCGATCCAGCGTGCCGAACCGGGCGCGCGCGCGGCCCCCGAGGCCGCGGCGGGCCGCGAACCCATCCGCCACAAGGTCGCGCGCGGCGAGACCGCCTATTCCATCGCCCGGCTTTACAACGTCACGCCGCGCGCGCTGGCCGACTGGAACGGGCTGGGTCCCGACCTGTCGGTGCGCGAGGGGCAGTTCCTGCTGATCCCGGTGCCCGCCGACCAGACCGCCGCCGCCGCGCCGCGGGACGGGACCACGCGGCCGGGCGCGGGCTCTCCCGCGCCGACCCCGCCCAGTGCCGCCAGGCCGTTGCCGCGCGAAGAGACGCGCGCGGCCAACCCCGCGGCCCCCGCCTCGCCCCAGATGGAGGCCCAGGGCACGGCGCGCGCGGCCTTCGCGATGCCGGTCCAGGGCAGCATCATCCGCGGCTACCAGAAGGGCAAGAACGACGGCATCGACATCTCGGCCCGCGCGGGCAGCGCGGTGAAGGCCGCCGCCGACGGCACCGTGGCCGCGATCACCCGCGACACCGAACAAGTGCCGATCCTGGTGGTGCGCCACCCCGACAACATGCTGTCGGTCTATGCCAACATCGAAGGGATCGCGGTGCAGAAGGGTGACGCGGTCAAGCGCGGCCAGAACGTGGCCAAGGTGCGCGCGGGCAGCCCGGCCTTCCTGCATTTCGAGTTGCGCAAGGGCTTCGAAAGCGTCGACCCGATGCCCTATCTGACGCCATAGGACCGCCCCCCCGGGCCGGGGGTCATTCGGCTGCCGAACAGGTTTCGCCTCGCTGCGCGAGGCGACCGGGGGCCGGGGGCTGACGCCCCCGGCCCTTTGGCGTTGCAGCTTGCGGCCGGGGCCATGCCGAAACCGGCGGAAAGCACCGCACGGATCGCGACAGGGCTCGCCCCCGAGCCAAGCCCACTTCACCGGGGTCACGCCCCGCATGGATACATCTTCGCAGCGGTCCGATTTCGCCTCGCTACGCGAGGCGACCCGCGCCGGGGCTGCGCCCCGGCGATCCTTTGCCATCGGTCACGGGAACCGGACAAGGCCCCGCCCGGCCCCGCCCCGGCAGGGGCCGGCAGGCAAGGCCGCGCGTCTAAAGCCGAACGCCCTTGCGCGCCGCCAGATCGGTGAAGAACTGCCACGCCACGCGGCCCGACCGTGCGCCCCGGGTGGCCTGCCACTCGATGGCCTCGGCGCGCAGGTCGGCGGCGTCGATCTCGACCCCCCAGGCCTGGCAATAACCGTGGATCATCGACAGGTACTCATCCTGGCTGCAGGGGTGGAAGCCCAGCCACAGCCCGAACCGGTCGGACAGCGAGACCTTTTCCTCGACCGCCTCGGAGGGGTTGATCGCGGAACTTCGCTCGTTCTCGATCATGTCGCGCGGCATCAGGTGGCGCCGGTTCGAGGTGGCGTAGAACACCACGTTCTCGGGGCGCCCCTCGATGCCGCCGTCCAGCACCGCCTTGAGCGACTTGTAATGCTGGTCGTCATGGGAAAACGACAGGTCGTCGCAGAACAGGATGAACCGTTCCGACGCGCCCCTCAGCAGGCCCAGCAGCCGCCCGATGGACGGCAGGTCCTCGCGCTGGACCTCGACGATCTTCAGCGCGTGCCCCTCGGCCACAACGGCGGCATGCACCGCCTTGACGAGGCTCGACTTGCCCATCCCCCGCGCGCCCCAGAGAAGCGCGTTGTTCGCAGGAAGGCCGGCCGCGAAATGGCGCGTGTTGTCCAGCAGCGTATCGCGCGACCGTTCGATCCCCTGCAACAGCGCAAGGTCGATGCGGTTCACCTGGGGCACCGGGGCCAGCCGGTCGGGCGCCACATGCCAGACGAAGGCATCGGCGGCCGAAAAATCCGGCGCGCGGGCCGGGGCCGGGCTGATCCGCTCCAGCGCCTCGGCGATGCGGGTCAGGGCGTCCGCGGTCACGGGCGCGCGTCCCCGCCCTCGTCGAACTCGCGCATCAGGGGGTCTTCGTCCTCGTCCTCGTCGAACCACAGGCCCTGCTCGCGCAACTCCTTCTCGCGCTTTTTCTCGACGCGGCGGACCAGCAGGATCGAGATCTCGTAAAGCCCGTAGACCACCACGAACAGGATCACCTGGGTGATGACATCCGGCGGCGTGACCAGCGCGGCCAGCACCAGGATGGCCACCACGGCATATTTCCGCACCGACCCGAGCCCCGCGGCCGAGACCAGCCCCGCCTTGCCCATCAGCGTCAGCAGAACCGGCAACTGGAAACACAGCCCGAAGGCGAGGACGAACTTGATCGTCAGCGACAGGTATTCCTGCACGGAGCCGTGGAAGGTGATCCCGGCAGTGGCAGATGCGACCTCTTCGCCATCGGGGGGCAGGCCCCCCTGCTGGAAGCCGAGGAAGAAGTCGAAGGCCAGCGGCGTGACCACGTAGAAGGCGAAGGCCGCACCAAGGAAGAACATGAAGGGCGAGGCTAGCAGGAACGGCAGGAATGCGCCCTTTTCCGAGCGGTAGAGCCCCGGCGCCACGAAGCGCCACATCTGGAACGCGATGAACGGGAAGGACAGCGCCAGCCCGCCGGCCAGCGAGATCTGGATCGCGACGAAGAAGCCCTCTTGCAGCTTGATCAGGTAAAGCCCGCAATCCTGGCCACGTTCGGACAAGGCCCCGCAGATCGGGTTGGTCAGGAAGTTGAAGATCGGGTTCCAGACCGCGAAACAGATCACCATGCCGACCATGAAAGCGGCAAGCGAGTAGATC
>JBNGDM010000177.1:0-7148 GCA_049975105.1 Rhodovulum sp.
GGGCCTGCTCGATCAAAAGCATCACGGACAAGGGACAGGTCCTCGCAGGGGCGGGCGCGCGAAACGCCAGCCCGCGCCGGTTACATCTTGCACGCGTCCTCGTAGGCGTGGCCGCGATCCTCGATCGCGGTGCCGACGATGCGGTTGGTCAGCACGTCGCCGTCGCGGACCACCTCGCGGACGTAAAGGTCTTGCACCGGGTGCTGCGAGGCGCTGAAGGCGAAATCGCCCCGGACCGAGTCGAAATCGGCCGCGCGCAGCGCGGCGCGGAAGGTGTCGGCATCCTTGACGTCGGCCTTGGCCATCGCCGACAAGAGCAGGTTCGCCGTGTCATAGCCGTAAGAGGCATAGACCGACGGCAGCCGCCCGTATTCCGCGGAGAACCCTTCGACAAAGGCCTTGTTCGCGGCGTTGTCCAGATCGGGCGACCAGTTCGCGCCGTTCAGAACGCCCAGCGCGGCGTCGCCCATCGCCTGGATGATCGTCTGTTCAAAGCTGAACGCCGGGCCGATCAACGGCAGGCCCACGCCGGAATCGGCGTATTGCTTGACGAAGGAAATCCCCATCCCGCCCGGCAGGAAGATGAACACGCCATCGGCGCCCGAGGCGCGGATCTGCGCGATTTCGCCCGCGTAATCGGTCTGGCCCAGCTGGGTATAGACCTCGCCCACGACCTCGCCCTCGTAGAACCGCTTGAAGCCCGCCAGCGAATCCTGCCCCGCCGGGTAGTTCGGCGCCATGATGAACGCCTTGGTGATGCCCGCCTTTTCGGCATAGGCGCCCGCGGCCTCGTGCAGGTTGTCGTTCTGGTAGCTGACCGAGAAATAGTTCGGGTTGCAGCCCTTGCCCGCCAGTTGCGACGGCGCGGCGTTCGTGGACAGGTAGAACTTGCCCTGCGCGGTGGCGGCGGGCACCACGGCCATGGCGAGGTTCGACCACACGATGCCGGTCAGCACGTCGACCTTGTCCGACTGGATCATCTTGTCGGCCAGTTGCACCGCCACGTCGGGCTTGCGCTGGTCGTCCTCGATCACGACTTCCAGGTCGGGGTTGCCCGCCTGTTTGACCGCCAGCATGAAGCCGTCGCGGGTGTCGATGCCCAGGCTTGCGCCGCCGCCCGAGAGTGTGGTGATCATCCCGACCTTCAGCGGCTCGGCCCCGGCCACCCCGGCCATGGCCAGCGCGGCGACGGCGGCCAGCAGCGTGGTTTTCGCGTTCATCTTCCTCTCCCCTGTGTTCTTGCCTGGCGCACCCCGGGCACGCTTGGATCGGAGGCATGCTATGCCGTGCCGGCCAAGCGCTGCAAGCGGCGATTCCGGGGCCGTCGCGCTTGGTCAACCCTTGGGCGAAACGCGCCCTTCGATATGCGCCCTGAGGCGGTGAAACGCCCGGTCGTCGCCTTGGGCCAGCGCGATATCGCAGACCCGCAGCGCAAGGCCGGGATGGCCCCGTTCCAGTGCAAGGTTCGCCAGTTCGCGCAGGTAACGCGGGAAGGTCCGGCGCCGTCGCAGCAGGCGATACAGCATCGCGCCCTCCAGCCGCCCCTCGATCGCGGCGGTGGCGATGTCCTGCAGGATGCCCATCTGTTGCAGCGACGAGCCCAGCCGGTGCCCCATCAGCGGGCAGCGCCATCTATGCACGTTGGGCGCGGTGAACCGCTCGGTATGGGCGGCGTCCAGCGCGACGTAAGGGTCGTAAAGGATATGCACGGCGGCGGCGGTCCGGCTGGCGCGCGCCGCATCGCCATAGGGGCCGGAAAAGTCGCGCGCCCACGCCTTGCGATAGCGGGTTTCCCAGGGCGTCACGGCCCGGTCCAGCGTCGATTGCGGGCTGATGGCAAAGACCGTGGCGCCCGGCGCGGCGGCGGAAAAGGCCGCCGCGCCATAGCCGCCCATCGATGCGCCGTAAAAGATCACGCGGGAAAAGCGCGCGAAGAACCCGCTTGCCGCCAGCCGGTCGAACTCGGCCGAAACGGCCCCGTCGCGGAACCAGGTCCAGCCGCCCGCCATCACCCCCAGCATCGACCAGCCGTTCTTCTCGACGAAACCAAAGCCCCAAGGGCGGCGGGTTTCGCGCTTGGTCAGGGCGATGTCGAGATTGTCGAAGGTCACGACCAGCGTGTCGCCGCGCGGGATGAACAGAAAGGAATGCTGCCCGCAATCGGTGAAAAACCCGTCCGTCCCGGCAAGGCCCTTGGCGATGTCTGCCCATTCGGCGGCCGGGGTGGCGGCCGGTTCCACGGCCATCACGACGCGGCCCGGGGTGTCGCGGGTGGCGGGCGTCAGCGTGGTGCAGTTGCCGTAGCGGGCCAGGAACGGATAACTGCCCGACCCCTTCTTGACGTCGAGGACAAGCCGGCTGTCGGCGTGCAGCGCCTGGTCGAGGAAGGGGCCGAGGGCCGCGATCCCGCGCCGCGCCCCATAGCCCCGCAGCGTGGCGATCACGTCGTAGCGGCGGGGCGGCGGATCGAACTCGATATCCTCCGCGGCGACGCCCGCCGTGCGCAGATGCGCGACATAGGCGGCGATCCGGTGCCGCGACAGCGTCTTGCGCGCGCCCGCCTTGTCCAGCCCGACGACCGAGATCGTGCAGCCATAGCGGCGGTTCAGCGCGGCGGCCAGATCCGGGGCCGAGGCATTGATATCGGCGAAATGGGCCACCTCATCCAGATGCAGCGCGGCCATGACCGTTTCCGCATCGGTCCGGTGGCGCCCCTCGTGACCGCCGGTCTCAGCCATCGCGCGGCCCGTGGCGGACCACCACGGTGGCATGCTTGCGTTCCTTGGACAGGATTTCGAGAGCGCCATAGGCCTTCAGCTGCGGGATCCCGCCCGATCCCTTGCGGATATCCAGGACCACCGCGCCATCCGCCGCCAGCACGTCGCGGAACAGGCTTTCATAGGTCGAGACCGGGTAGTGATAGCCGCAGGAAAGCAGGCTGATGACCGCATCGGGCGTGGCGATCCGCGACAGGTCGTCGCGGCGCGGGTTCAGCGTGTTGATCCGGTCGGACGGCACCCCGTTGGCCTCCAGGAAGGCCCGCGCGCGGGACAGGCTGGTATAGCCCGCGCCCGTATCCGCCATGCCGAAATGGCGGCTGTCGCTCTCCTCGATGTCGATCAGCACGATGTCGCAGCCATAGCGGCGGTAAAGGATCAGGTCGGCGAAGGCGTAGCCGCAGCCGATATCGGCGAGGCGCTGCGGCGGGGCGGCGTCCAGCGCGCCGACGACCCCCGCGCAGGCGGCACGCGCGGCCTCGAACACGTCGGCCAGCACGCGGTCGCGATGGGCGCGGGCATGGGCCATCAGCGGCGCGTCGTCGCCCGCCATCCAGGCGCGAATCTCCGCGCCCACATCGGCGGTTTCGGACCGCTGCAACAGCATGTTGGCCACGTCCGCGTCGTCAAAGACCGAGAAATCGGGCGCGGGGCCGGGATCCAGCGTCGCCTTGGGCGGCGGCGGCATCAGGTGGGCGGTGGGCGCCGGGTCGATCCGGTGGCGTTTCAACAGGTGATCCACCAGGCTGCCCTCGGGCGGGGTGCCGCCCATCCGGCCGACGATGTTCCGGAACCGCCGGCCCCAGAAATGGATCGACAGCGTGTCCGGGGCCAGCATCGCCTCGGCCTCGGCCCGGCGGTTGGGGCGCAGGGTGATGCCCGCGCGGGCGAACGGCACGGGGTAAAGGACGCGCCCCGGAAAGGCATGGCCGATCTCGCCGGTTTCGCGCAGGAAATGGGTCAGCGCCTCGGGGCCGAACACGCCCCAGGGCATGAGCGAGACATGCAGCGGGTCACCGGCGGCCTTGCGGGCCTCCAGCGCCGCCCGCTTCTCGGCGCTCAGCCAGGGCGGCACCGGGTGGGGCTCGGCGGTGAACGCCAGCATCGCGGCCAGCGTCGCGCTGTCGCGCGGCAGGCCGAGGACGCCGTTGTTCACCAGGGGCCGCGCGTCCGAGATCCAGCCGTGGAAATGGCCGGTTTCGGGCTGGTCCCAGGGCCGCAGGCAATAGGCATCGGTATCGGCCCAGACCATCCCCGTGTCGCGGATCATCCGCAGCCGGAAGATATCGGCGTGATAGGCCGGGCTGCCGGTTTTCGCATGGCGCAGGATCTGCTCGCCCGGCAGGATCGCGTCGGCCCGTTCGAACCGGACGCCCGCGGGCAGGTTCTCGATCGGGCCGTAGCCGAAGACCGTCACCTCGTGCCCGTGCTCGACGAAAGAGGCCAGGCACAGCTGTTCCATCCAGCTGAGCGCCGGACCGATCCAAAGCGTTCCAATGCGGGCCAGGGCCATCCGGGCTGTCTTTTGTCGTTCACCTGCTCGTTGCCGAAAACGCTAGCACGGGGGGGCGGACCGGTCCAGCTTGGCCACCGCTCAGTGCCGGGTCTCGCGCGGCGGATCGACGGTGAAGAAGAACCCTTCGTCATGCTCGGCGCGCACCACCTCGTCTGGCACGCAGTTCGGGCCCGCGAGGAACACGTTCGCCCCGAAATGGCCCAGCATCCGCGACAGCCGCTCCATCCGCCAGCCGGTCAATTCGGCATAGAAGGCGGCGTAATCGGGCCGCGCCCTCAGCTCGGCGATCTTGGCGCGATGCGCGGCGACGCAGGCGGCATGCGCCGCGGCGATGTCGGGGTCGGCCATCAGCCGGGCGCGCTCGGCCTCCATCGCCGGGATCATCCGCCGGATCGAACGGTCCTCCTCGGCGTTGTGGTTCATCCGGAACCAATAGGCGAGGCCTTGGTCGCGGTCGGCATGGTTCGCCCGCCCCCGGTCGCGCTTCACAAGAAAGCTTTCGGCCGAACGCACGGCGTAATGGTTCAGCTGCACCAGGTCATAGCCCACCGTCTCCGCGGTCGACCGCCAGGCATTGCGGTAATCCGTGCGCGGCAGCGGGCGGCCCGATCCGTTGACCCAGTCGATATGCTGCCAAAGCTGCGGGTTCAGTCCCTTGGGCCGATGGACGCCCAGCTTCTTGAACAGCCCGACATTGCGGAACAGCGTCTTGAACCCCCAGGCCTGGTGCGGCTTGCGCGTCATCTCGGGGGCGCAGCGGGTGAACTGGTCGATCACCGGGGCGTCCTCGAAACCGTGGATATCGGCATTGCCGAACAGCCGCCAGGTCAGCGAGATCATGTTGGCCGTGCCCACCGCGTCGAACAGCGCCCTCAGCGTGCCGTCGCCCGTCTTGACGTTGATGTATTCGTCCACGTCCATGCAGATCAGCCAGTCGGCGGCCTGGATCAGCGGTTCGTCCTCGGCGGCCTGCAACGCGGCATGCTGGGGCTTCAGCCCGGTGCCGCGAAAGGGGTTGTCGCGGTGCTGCACCAGGCCCCTGTCCTGCAACAGGTCCAGCAGGGCATCGGTGCCGTCGCTGCAATCGTTGGTATAGACCAGCACATCTTCGACCCCGATCGCCCGGTGATAGGCCAGCCAGTCGATGATGAACGGCCCCTCGTTCTTCATCGTGGTGACGATGGCGGTGCGGGTGGCGGCAGGGTCGACCCGGGGCGGCGCGATCTCGGGCATCCGCACCGGGGGCCTGCCGCCCAGACGCTTGGCCAGCGCCAGCATTTGCGGTTCCTCGACCAGGCTGGTCTTGGGCACGATGCGCGACACCGGGTGGCCGCGGTGGCGCAGCCCCATGCAGCGGAAGAACACCGCCACATCCTCGTGCCGGGGCGCGGCGCCGGCGATGCGCACCATCCGCCAGGTCGTCTCGGGGCCGGCCTTGGCGGGCGCCACGCACCAGCGGCGCGACACGCGGGGGCGGTCGAACTGCACGCAGAGGTGATCGGCGAAGGCGGCTGCATCCGGGTCGCGTGGACGCCACGGAAAGACATGCCGGCCCAACAGCAGCAGCGCGCCCGAGGGCGCGGCCGCGGCCCGGTCAAAGACGGTCGGGCCGTCATCGGGGGCCAGCAGGTCGCAGAGGTCCAGATTGGCCACCGTGCGCGCCTCGTCCAGAAAGGCCCGGCGCAGCCATTCGTAGACCTGCAACTCGCCCAGCGGCGCGGTCCACGGATCGGGCGGGGGCAGGTCCACCCGGTCCTTGCCCGGCGATTCCGAGGCGTTGACCGGGTGGCTTTCGGGCGGCAGGTCGGGGCGGCCCAGCGGCGCGTCTAGGTCGAAAAGGACAATCCGCTTCAACCCGCCGATATCACGGCACAGCGCCTCCAGCGCGGCGGCAAACGCGGCGTCGCCCCCCGGCGCCCGGTCGACGATCAGCGCGGCCTCCGCCCCGTGCGCCTCGACGTGATGGCGCAGCCATTCGGCGGCCTGTTCGGCACTTTCGCCGTTGCGCACCGCAACCAGCGCGTTCAGCCCGGCGAACAGGTCGGTTTCGGCCCGGCGCGGCGGGATCTCGGCCTCGGCCCCATCGACCCTCAGCGAAACGACCCCCGGCGTGCCGACCGTGACGACCAGCCCGCCCCCGATGGATCTTACCTCGCGGACCGCCGTTCCCGCGCCTGGCCCCACCGCCTCGGGCGGGGTGCCCGCGGCAAAGACGATCCAGGCGTCGTCCTGCGCGGCGACCGCGTCCAGAACAAGCCGCGCCCCGATCCGTCTGGTGCAGGTTGTCCGGCGTAGGAACCGGCCGGGGTCGCGGGAACTTGCGGCCATCGTCTCAGGCCCCCCGCATGCCAAGCGGCGCCCGGTGGTCGCGCGTTCTTTTTCCTGGGACAAATACTCCGGGTGGGCTGCCATTGGCGCGCCATCGGTCCAAGCGGCAATGGCGGCGGGGCAGCGCCCCCCGGCCGGTCGCCCCGGCGTCAGCCGGGGCGAAACCGGGTCCTCTGCACGCACGCGCCCCCGTCATTGCCCCGCCCCGATCCGGGCACGGTGATACAACGCGATCGCCTGCTGCCGCACAGCGGCAGGCAGGGCGCGGCTGCCCCCCGCCAGCAAAAGCCGGGTGTAAAGCGCGTGCTCTTCCGGGTCCGTCACGATCCGCCGGAACGCCGCCCGGTGCCAGTCGACCGCCGCGGCGTGCAACTCGGCCACGCCCGGAACCGCGCGCAGCCGCGCCAGCGCCCCGGCCGTCGCCGGGGCCATCGCGGCGATGCTCCGATCCTCGACGCTGTTGAAATTGCGCTCCACCCAATAGGCCAGGTCGATCGCCTTGCCCGCCCGGTTGGGCAGCCCGCGGG
>JBNGDM010000178.1:0-7144 GCA_049975105.1 Rhodovulum sp.
CGCCGGTGGACATGGGGCTCGACATCTCCTCGCCGATGCTGGCCATGGCCGAGGGCGCGCGCTGGATCGAGGTCACGCTGACCCTCCGCCGCGCCTCGAACCTGCCCGCCGGCCCCGTGCCCTGCGGCGAGCAGGCCGCCAAAGCCGCCCCCGACACGCCCGACCCCGAGGTGGTGCTGGCGCTGCGCTCCGACCCCGAACTCCTCGCCGCCTTCGGCCTCGACCGCAACGAGGCCCGGCTGGAAACCATCGCCTGCGAGGTGGGCACGCTGGCGGCACGCCGCGGGGCCCACCCCTCGCTGGCCCTGCTTTACGAGGTGCTCGCACGCTACGTGCTGGAACTCGACCCGCTGCGGGTTCTCCTGGGCCGGATCGTGGCGCTGTCCCTGGTCGAACGCGAACCCCTGCCCGAGGGCGCCTATTGGGACATGCTGCAATCCAAGATCGACGCCTGCCGCGACCGTCTGGGCGGGCAGGACATCGACGGCAAGGGCGCCTCGATGATCTTCGAAACCTTCGCCCGCACCCCGGACGGGCGGCTGGTCTACACGCTGGACGACATCTTCCAGAAACTTCTGGGCGATGCCTTCACCCTGCGGCTGACCACGCCCACCGGCCCCCGCGCCGCGACCTGGACCCAGGTCCTGTCCCATGCCGAGCCGGGCGCGGGCGGGCTGCGATTCCGGATGAAGCTGGATGCCGCGCTGCCCCCCGTCACCGCCCCCGAGGGCGCCGAGGCGCCGGTGCTGTCGATCCGCGCCGCCGACAGCGCACGGATCTGCCCGGTCTCGATCTTCGAACGCTACCGCGTCACCGCCATCGGCTTCGACGTGCGCGCCGAGGGGCTGACCGAGATCTTCGCCTTTTCCGATGCCGGGCCGGTCGCCACCGACCAGACCTTCCTGCCCTTCGGGCCGCGCCCCGCGGACGGGGCGAGCTTCACCATCGGCGCGCCGGAACTCGCGCGCAAGCCCGTCACGGAAATCGGCCTGGGGCTGACCTGGGCCGCCCTGCCCGGGGCGGGCGCAGGGTTCGAGGCCCAGTATCGCCACTATCCCGACATCGACGCGCTGCCCGACCCCAAGCTGCGCGTCGACTATCTGGGCGGCGAGGGCTGGACCGCGGTGACCGAGGCGCCGCAACCGCTCTTCGCCGCCGATCCCGTCACCGGCGCGCCGCTGGCCGACTGGCGGATCGAGGCGCCGGTGCCGGGCCAGCCGGTGCCCGCCGCCGCCCCCGTCACGCCGCAGGAATTCCGCTCGCGCCAGACGATGCGCGCGGGCGCGGTGCGGCTGACGCTGTCGGGCACGGCGGACGGGTTCCATGCCGGGCGCTACCCGCTGGCGCTGGTCCGCGCGATGCGCACCCAGCGCCTGCCCTTCGTCCAGCGCCCGGTGCCGCCCGAACCCTTCGTGCCGCGCGCGGCGGGCCTGACGCTGTCCTATGCCGCCGCCGACCGGATCGAGCTGAACGCCCCCGACACCGCCGATCCCGGCGAGCGCGTCGTTCAGGTCTCGCCCTTCGGCCGGGTCGAGCTGTTCCCCCGCCGCAACCGGCGCGAAGTGACGCTGTTCCCGCCGCGGCTGGGCTATGGCCAGCTGTTCATCGAGCTTGAGGGCCCGCACGCGACCGGCCCGCTGGCGCTGTTGTTCGACGTGGCCGAAACCGGGCACCTGCGGCTGGTGCCCGACACCAACCCGATCGCCTGGTTCTACCTGACCGCCGCGGGCTGGACCGCGCTGCCCGCGACCGCCGTCCTGTCGGACAGCACCGCGGGGCTGATGCGCTCGGGGCTGGTGATGATCGACCTGCCCGAGGACGCCGCCCGCGACGCCCCCGAGATGCCGGGCAAGGGCGTCTGGATGGCCGCGGTGGCCACCCGCCCCGGGCTCGACGCCTTCCCGACGCTGTCCATGGTGGAAACCAACGGCCTGGCCGCCATCCGCGCCGAGGACACGGCCCAGGCCCCGCCCGGCGCGCCCGGCCGCGCCTGGAGCTTCGAGACACCCCAGCCGGGCCTGGGCGCGGTGCGCGAGATCGCCGTGCCCGCCGCGATCCGTCCGCCCGAGACCAACCGCCACTACATCGCCCGCGTCTCGGAACGGCTGCGCCACCGCAAGCGCGCGGTCACCCCCTGGGACATGGAACGCATGGTGCTGGAGGAATTCCCCGAGGTCTGGATGGCGAAATGCCTGCCGCACCTGACCCGCCGCACGCCAAACCCCGCGCCCGGCGAGGTGACGCTGGTCGCGGTGCGCCGCGCGCCCCCGGACGAGGCGGCCGGCACCTGGGCGCCGCGGGCGCATCTCTTCGACGTCAACACCCTGCGCCGCATCCGCGAATTCCTGGCCGCCCACGCCCCCGGCTTCGCCCGGATCGAGGCCGTGAACCCCGCCTTCGAGCGGCTCCAGGTGCGCGCCACGCTGGCCTTCGACGCGTTCCGCGATGACGGCGCCATGGCCCGCCGGGTGAACGCCGAGATCGCCCGCTATCTGTCCGTCTGGACCGCGCCGCCCGAACTGGCCCGCTTCGGCTGGTCGCTGAACGCCCGCGCGCTCTGCGCCCATATCGAGGCGCTCGATTTCGTGCGCGGCGTCACCGATTTCTCGGTGCTGCACCTGTCGGGCGACGACGACGGCACCTATGCGTTGCTCGACACCGCGCAGTCGGACGGGCGCGGCCCGCACGGCCCCGCCATCCGCCCCGCCCGGCCCTGGAGCCTGCCGCTCTCGGTGCGCGACCACGCGCTGGCCACCGCCCCCGAGATCCGGCCCGAAGACCCGGTGCAAAGCGGCATCGGGCGGCTTTCCATCGGCGACATGTTCATCGTGCGGCAAAGGACGAACCCGTGACAAAACAGGATCGCACCACCCTCAAGTCCTTCTTCCGCGACGGCGCGCTGCCCACCGCCGAGCATTTCCGCGACCTGATCGACAGCGGCGTGAACCAGGTCGAGGACGGGTTTTCCAAGACCCCCACCGACGGGCTAGAACTGACCTCGGTCGGCGCCTCGCTCCGGGTGATGAGCCTGTACCAGGGGCTCTCCAGTCCCGCGCCCTCCTGGGTGATCGACCATGGCGAAACCGACCAGGGGCAGGAGCCCGGCGCGCTGCACCTGCGCCCGATGTGGGGTGACACCCCGCCGCCGGTCGATGCCGACCCCGACGCGCCCGCCTCGGCCGGACTGTCGCTGACCCGCGACGGGCGGGCGGGGGTGAATGTCGCCGATCCGCTGTGGCGGCTCGACGTGGGCGGCGTGGCGCGGATGGCGGGGCGCATCGGCGTCACCTCGGAAACCATCCCCGACGTGCCCGCCGATGGCGACTGGCACGACATCACCCCTGCGCTGACCGGCTGCCAGGCCTTCGAGGTGATGGCGGGCGCCGGCGGCGAGGTGACCGAGGGGCGCTATGCCCTGCTGCACGCCATCGCGATGAACGCCTACCACCCGCGCAACCCGATCCTGAACTGGCTGTTCGGGCGGCGCCGCATTCGCGCGCAGACCGCCGTCTACGGCAGCTATGCCGACCGGCTGCGCCTGCGCTGGGTGGCCGCCGACGAACGCCACCATTTCCGCCTGCAACTGCGTTCCAACGCCGATTACGGCGCGGACAAGCGCATCCGCTATTACCTGACACGGCTGTGGTTCGACACCCGGATGGAGGGCTCGCGCAGCCCTCGCACCGACCGTGACGAGGGCCTGTTGTGACCGACCCGACCCCGCCCGATTTCGCCCCCCTGCGCGAACGCGGCATCCGCGCCGCCCAGGACGCCTCGGGCGCGATCTGGACCGATTACAACCTGCACGACCCCGGCGTGACGCTGCTGGAACAGACCTGCTTCGCGCTGACCGAGATCGGCTATCGCAACGCCCACCCGGTGCGCGACCTGCTGACCGGGCCGGACGACACGCTCGACCACGACGCCGCCGGCCTGTTCGACCCGGCCCGGATGCTGCCCACCGCGCCGGTGACCGAACAGGACCTCGCCGCCGCGATCACCGAGTCCGACCGCATCGCCCGCGCCGTGGTGCTGCGCAGCGGGCACAAGGGGCTGTACGAGGTCCGGGTCATCCCCGAACCCGACCCGAACGACCCCGATCCCGACGCCGCCGATGCCGCCGCCCTGGCCGAGGCGACGCGCATCTTCCGCGAGAACCGGCCGCTCTGCTGCGATCTGGATGCGGTGCGGGTCAGCCGCCGCCGCCCGGTGCGCCTGACCGGCGAGGTGGCGATAACACCCACGGTCGCGCCCGAACGCGTGGCCGCCGAGATCCTGTATCGCGTCGGCGCGCTGCTGCGCGGGCAGGCCGATCCCGCGGGCGACGACCGGGGCGCCACCCGGGCCGAGGTCTACGACCGGCCGGAGCGTTTTCTCCAGGCCCCCGCGCGGCAGGGGCCCGACGCCCCCACGCTCGACACCCACCTGGCCGCGCTGCGCCGCGTGCCGGGCGTGGCGCAGGTCGGGGCGCTGGCGCTGCGCGATGTCGCCGCCGGCCCGTCCCCACCCGAACGCGACAGCTATCGCGACCTTGTGCTGCCCGCCCCCGGCGACCCGCCCGGCCTTGTGCTCACCCTCGACGGCGTGCCGCTCGCCCTCGACCCCGACCGGGTGCGCGAGGAACATGTCCGCGTCGCGACCGAGCACATGGCGCGCGCCCATCACCACCTGGATGCGCGCGACTGGGCGGTGCGCCGCGACGGGCGGCGGCGCGGCTTCGACCGGCCCCCGGTCGACGCGCTTTTGCCGATGATCTACCGCGCGCCCGGCGCCGCGCCCGCGCTTGGCCCGCGCCGCGCGGCCACGGTGCCCGCGCCGGACCTTTCCGCCTATCGCGCCGGCATCGACGGCCACCTGGCCGTCATGACCGCCAGCCTGGCCACCCTGCCCGAACTGTTCGCCGACGCCATCGGGCGCGACACCGACGACCCCGCCGAACGCCGCCGGCGGATCGAGGTGCTGGACCACCTGATCGCGCTGCAGGGCGAGGAAATGCCCGCCACCCGCCACACCGGCCTGCACCATTACCGCAGCCGCGCCGAACGCGAACGGGCCGAGATCGACCGGCGCATCGCCTTCCTGCGCGCGCTGCCCGACGCCAATTTCGCCCGCGGCACCGCCCCCCACGGCGCCAGCGCGGGCGGCTTCCTGGCCAAGCTGGCACTGCTGGCCGACCTGCGGGTGGCGCAGGGCGGCGACCTGGCCGGGCCGATGGCCGCCTTGGGCCTGGCGCTCGACCCCGACGCCTGCGCGCCCGACCCGGCGCTCGACCGCGCCGACCTGCCCGCTTCGGCCGACCCGATGGCCCTTCTGGTCCCCCGCAACCCCGCCGCCCCGCCGCTCGTGGGCGAGGCGCTGCTGATCGCCTCGCCCTTCGTGGCGGAGGGCCGCATCGCCTCCGCGCTGTTCGCCCGCGCCGCCGATCCGGCGGCCTACCTGGTGGCCCCCGATGGCGCGGGCGGGCACCGCGTGCTGTTCGACCCCGGCGAGGGGCAGGGGCTGTTCGACTGCGGCCAGCGCCGCCGCCGCGCCGAGGCCGATCACCTGGCCAACCGGCTGCGGAACGGCTGGCGCGCCCTGCACGAGAACTGCGAGGGGGTCTATCTCGTCGAGGACATCCTGCTGCGCGGCCGCAGCCAGGGGTTCGACCCCCATGCCGCCACGCTGGTCCTGACCGGCTGGACCGCCCGCACCGCGCGCCCCGATTACCGCGCCCATGTCGAGGCCCTGGTCGAACGTCTCGCCCCCGCCCATGTGCTGGTCCGCCCGCTCTGGCTGGGGCTGGACCAGATGGCCCGGGTCGAGGCCGCCCATGCCGCCCTGCGCCGCGCGCCCACGGCCGGTGGCGGCTTGCGCGCGGAACTGGGACTGGCGGCCGACCGCACACGGCTCGACCGCGCCGCCGCACGGCTCGACGCGCTGGACCTGATCCGCGAGGCGCAGGCATGAGCACGGCGCACCCGTCCCCCCGGCCCACCGCCCCCGGCCCACGCCACCGCATCGGCGAGGTCATCGCCGAGATCCATGTCGCCCGCCCGCGCGGCCCGCTTTCCGCGCCCGACCTCCTGCTCGCCGCACTTCGGCGCGAGCTGTTGCCCGCGCTCGACCCCTGCCTGAACGGGCCGCTTCTGGCCGGGCAGGCGGCGCAGGTCGACCGGCTGGAAATCGACTTGGGCGACTGGCCCGACGATCCCGACTGGGACGCGGTGCGCGCGGCCTTCCGCGCCGCGCTCGAATCCGCGTTGGCCCCGCACCTGCAGGCCCTCCACCCCGCGCCGCCCGAGAGGCCAACCGTCCCGCCCGCCGCACACGGCGCCAAGGCGGTCACCCCACCGGCCCGGACCCGGCCGGGCCAAGGCCCGCCGACCGCCCCCCGCGCCGACCGCCTGGCGACGCCCTCCGCCGCGGCCCCGATGCCAACGCCCGACACGACCGTCCCGCCGGCCGACGCCCCCGGGCCTGCCGGGACGGCGCCCCATGCGCCAGGCCGGTCCGGGCGCGGCATGCCCGGACCGGCAGAGGGACCGAACGCCCTGCCAGCCCCGCAAGGACCCGTCCCGGCCCGCGCCACGCCCGTGCCCGGCCTCGCCCAGGCGCTGCGCGCGGCCCTTCGCGCCGACGCCGCCCTCGCCGCTGCCCTGACCCGCAGTCTCGGCACCATGGACAGACCCGCACGCGACCTGCCGCACCCCAACGATACCCCGGCCGCCCCGGCACCACCCGGCACCAGGACCGCGGCGCCGACGCCGGGCGCCTCCGACCCGGACAGGCCCGCGGTGACAGCCCATCGGACCGATCCTGCCCCGGCCGCGGACCACGCCCCCGACCCCGCCCCTGACCCCGGCATGGCAGACACGGCGGGGCGCGACTCCCATGGCCTTGTGAATACCCCGGCGGGCCTGGCGCCAACCGACACCGAGGAACCGGCGACCGCCCCTGCCGCCCGCCTGGACAGGGCCTTGCGCGCCGCCCTGTCTGCGGCGCTGGCCCAGGCGCGCGACCCCGCGGCCCTGTCAGGGACCGGCGGCCCAACCGCGACCGAAACCGCGCCGCCCCCGGACAGTGCCGAAGCCCGGGCCCTGGCGCGGGCGCTGCAATCGGCCCTGCGTGCCAACCCGGCCCTTGCCGCCGCCCTTGCCCGGGC
>JBNGDM010000179.1:0-7099 GCA_049975105.1 Rhodovulum sp.
CGCGCCGCCGACCTGCGCGCCCGCCACCCCGGCGTGGCCCTGCTGGCCGATATCCACGCGAACGCGCTGGCCCGCCTTGGTCACCGCCCCGAGGCCCGCGCCGCCTTTCAGGAGGCGCTCCGCCTCGATCCCGGGTTCCTCGAAAGCCGGCTGGCCTTTGCCCGCTTCCTCGCCGAAACCGGCGACCTGGCCGAGGCCGCAGAGCAGTTGCACCGGGCCACCGAAACCCACCCCAAATCCGCCGAGGCCCAGCGCCTTCTGGGCCAGACCCTGTTGCGCGCCAAGGATTTCGCCGCCGCGGCCGAGGCCTTTGCGCAGGCCATCGCCCTGGGCGACCGCCGCGCCGACACCCATGCCGCCCAGGCCCGCGCACTCGACGGCGCCGGCCGCCCCGAGGACGCGCTTGCCGCCCATGACGCCGCCCTGGCCGCCGCCCCCGACCGGGCAGAGGTGCATGGCCGCCGTGCGATCCAGCTTCAGCAGATGGGCCGCTTCGACGAGGCCGAGGCCGGTTTCCGCCGCGCCATCGACCTTGCGCCGGGCAATGGCGAGCCCTACCGCCTGATGGTCCAGACCCGCAAGCTGACCGAAACCGACCCGCTCATCGCCGAGATGGAAACGCTTTGGGCGCGCGGCGACCTGACCGACCACAGCCGCATGAACCTGGGCTTTGCCCTCGCCAAGGCGATGGAGGATACCGGCCGCCACGACCGCGTTTTCGCCTACCTCCACCCGGCCAACGCCCTGATGCGCAAGCTGTTCCCCTATGACATCGCCGAACGCCGGGCCGAGATCGACGCGCTGAAAGCGGCCTGCGCGGGCACCGATTTCACCGCGCGGCGCATCGCGAACGCCCCCGATTACGCGCCGATCTTCATCACCGGCATGCCGCGCTCGGGCACCACGCTGGTCGAACAGATCGTGGCCAGCCATTCCCGCGTCACCGGCGGCGGCGAGCTGGGCTTCGTCATGCCCGAGGCGATGCGGCTGCTGTCCGACGGCGCCGGCGGGTTGCGCCCCGTCACCGACCTGTCCGATGACGAAATCGCCGCCTTCGGCCGCGCGATCGAGGCGCATTTCCGCATGCGCCTGCCGGGGTCCGACATCGTCACCGACAAGTCGATCCAGACCTACATGGTGGCGGGTCTGGTGCGCCTCGCGTTGCCGAATGCGCGCATCGTCGTCGTCCACCGCGACCCGCGCGACACCTGCCTGTCGATCTACAAGAACATCTTCGCCGAGGGCACGCATCGCTATGCCTACGACCTGCGCGACCTGGGCCACTATTACCGCATCTTCCTGGAAACCGTCGATTTCTGGCGTGATCTCATGCCCGGCGGTTTCCACGAAATCCGCTACGAGGATCTCGTCGCCGACCCCGAACCCCAGGCCCGCGCGCTGATCGCCGCCTGCGGGCTGGACTGGCAGGACGAGTGCCTGAACTTTCACAAGACCCGGCGCCGCGTGGCCACGCTCAGCCTGCACCAGGTGCGCCAGCCGATCTATGCCTCGTCGATGAAGGCGTGGGAACGCTATGGCGACGAACTGGCCCCGCTGATAACCGCGCTGGGCGATGCCGTCGAAGAGGGAAAGACATGAGCCTTGAAGAGATTCGCGACCGCGTGGCAAAGGCCGAGGCCGAGGCGGGGCGCGCCCCCGGTTCGGTGACGCTGATCGCCATTTCCAAGGTGCAGCCGCTGGAACGGGTCGAGGCCGTGCTGCAGGCCGGGCACAGGGTATTCGGCGAGAACAAGGTGCAAGAGGCGCAGGGCAAGTGGCCAGAGTTCATGGAGCGGTTCGCGGGCGTCGAACTGCACCTCGTCGGCCCGCTGCAAAGCAACAAGACGCGGCCGGCGGTCGACCTGTTCGACGCGATCCACTCGCTCGACCGGATCAAGCTGGCCCGCCGGCTGGCCGACCACGCCCAGGAACGGGGCGCCTGCCCCGACCTGTTCATCCAGGTCAACACCGGCGAGGAACCGCAAAAGGCCGGAATCCTGCCGGGCGAGGCCGATGCCTTCGTGGCCGAATGCCGCGCGCTCGACCTGCCCGTGCGGGGGCTGATGTGCATCCCGCCAGTGGACGAGACGCCCTCGCTGCATTTCGCGCTGTTGGCGAAGATCGCGGAACGCAACGGGCTTTCGGGCCTGTCCATGGGCATGAGCGGCGATTTCGAACAGGCCATCGCGCTGGGCGCGACCCATGTGCGGGTGGGCTCGGCGATCTTTGGCGAACGCACCTACGGCTAAGCCGCCCCGTTACGGCACGATCAGGCGTCCGCCATGGCGCAGCCGCGCCGCGATCCATCGCAAATGGTCGGGCCGCAGCGCCACGCAGCCCTCGGTCGGATGGCGCGGCTTGCGCCAGCGGTGAACGAAGATCGCCGAACCGCGCCCGCGTTCCGCCCGCGGCCAGTTCCAGTCGGTGATCAGCACCAGGTCATACAAGGGATCGGCCCGGCGCAGCCGTTCGTGGCTGTGGGGATAGGGCGCGCGCACCATCAGGTTGTAATCCTCGTGGCCCGGATCGTCCGACCACAGGTCGGCGGGGCCGATCGGCACCGCCCAACCGGCAGGCGGCGCCATCCGGTCGGGGCGGTACAGCATCCCCACGATCCGGTGTACGCCCCTGGGCGTCGCGCCGTCCCCCTCGCGCTTGTCCCCCGTCAGCCCGCCGCGCCCGATCGCCCGCGGAAACCGGCGCCCGGCAAAACGCAGGTGGGTGGGGGTCAGCACAAGGTCGTCGCGTGTCATGCCGACAGCTTGCCCCAGCCGCGGGTGCGGCGAAAGCCCGGTCTTGACCCCAATCAAGCGCAAGCCCCCCGGCCCGTGTTAGTCTGTCGCCTGCGGGCATCGCCCGCATGACCGCAACAACGGAGGTTCGAGATGGAAACGGCCAAGGTGATGGAATACGCCCGCTCTCTCCTCAACGCCCATGGCGACAAGGCACAGGCCGAGGCGGCGCAGAAGGCCGCCGCCCACGAGGCCGCCGGCGAGGCGGACGAGGCAAAGACCTGGCGCGCGATCGAGGATGCGATTCGCCAGATGCGCCCGCCGCACCAGGGCTAGGCGCAGCTTACAGCAGGTGCCCGGATTTCTCGGCCTTGGTGGCCAAGTAGCGGGCATTCTCGGCCGTGTGCCCGACCTTCAGCGGCACGCGGTCGGTCACCTCGATCCCGTTCGCGCGCATCATCTCGATCTTGGCGGGGTTGTTGGTCATCAGCCGCACCGCGGAAAACCCCATCTCGCGCAGGATCGCCGCGCCGATGCGGAAATCGCGCTCGTCATCCTCGAAACCCAGCCGGTGGTTCGCCTCGACCGTATCGAACCCCTGGTCCTGCAACGAATAGGCGCGCATCTTGTTGGCCAGCCCGATGCCCCGCCCCTCCTGGTTCAGATACAGCAGAACCCCCGCGCCCTCGGCCCCCATCTGCGCCAGCGCGGCGTTCAGCTGCGCGCCGCAATCGCATTTCAGGCTGCCCAAGAGATCCCCGGTGAAGCACGCCGAATGCAGCCGCGCCAGAACCGGTTCGGCGCGCGGCGGGCTGCCGATCTCGACGGCGTAATGCTCCTCGCTGCCATCGGCGGGGCGAAAGACGTGCACGCGCCCGGCCCGGGACACCGCCAGCGGCACGCGGGCCGAAACCACCTCGGCCAGGTGCGTTTCATCGGCCAGCGCCGCGGCCGCCTCGGCCAGGCTCACCCGCGTCAGCCCCTCCGCATCGGCCAGCGCCGCCGGGTCGGCCACCTCGACCGCCAGCACCGCGGGCAGCAGCTGCGCCGATTTCGCCAGCCCGATCGCCGCCCGGTAGGCCGCCGCGTCGCCGTCCCTCAGCGCCACGAAGGGGCCCAGCATCGGCTTGGCCAGGTCGTCGGCGGGTTCGGCCACCGACCGCACCCAGTCGGGGCCGACATCCTCGGGCAGGCGCAGCCGGGCGATGTCGCCGTCATAGGGCCGCGCCTTCAGCGTCGCCGCCCGCCGCGCCGTGATCGCCAGCACCGCGCCGCCCAGGCCCCGCAGCGCCGTCAGCCTGTCGGGCGTCAGGGTCTCGGCCGCGGCCACCACCAGGCCGCCCACCACCACCGGCACGCCCATGCGCAAATCGCCGCGGGCGCGGGCGATCCGTTCGGTACTGTCGGGGCCAAGCGGCATGGGCGATCCTTTCGTGGCGCACGGTCTAGCGCCAATTCCGACAGATATGAAACAAAACCCTTCCCCGCCACACGCTTGCGTGAAATCCCTGTTGCAAATCTTGTGCCGGGCCGGGCCGCGCACATCTCGTCGCAGGAACGTGACAGGAGGAAGACAATGAGCACCCTGAAGAAAATCCTGCTGGTCGACGATGACGAGGACCTGCGCGAAGCGCTGAGCGAACAGCTGGTGATGACCGAGGATTTCGACGTGTTCGAGGCCGGGAACGGCGCCGAGGCGATGGAAAAGGCCAAGGAGGCGATCTACGACCTGGTCATCCTCGATGTCGGCCTGCCCGACACCGACGGGCGCGAGCTGTGCCGGCTGATGCGCAAGCAGAACGTCAAGTGCCCCGTGCTGATGCTGACGGGGCATGACAGCGATGCCGACACGATCCTGGGGCTGGACGCCGGCGCCAACGATTACGTGACCAAGCCGTTCAAGTTCCCGGTGCTCTTGGCGCGCATCCGCGCCCAGCTGCGCCAGCACGAACAATCCGAGGACGCGGTGTTCCAGCTTGGCCCGTATACCTTCAAGCCGTCGATGAAGATGCTGATCACCGAGGACGAGCGCAAGATCCGCCTGACCGAGAAGGAAACCAACATCCTCAAGTTCCTCTACCGCGCGTCGGAGGGCGTGGTGGCGCGCGACGTTCTGCTGCACGAGGTCTGGGGCTATAACGCGGGCGTCACGACGCACACGCTGGAAACCCATATCTACCGCCTGCGCCAGAAGATCGAGCCCGACCCGTCGAACGCGCGGCTGCTGGTCACCGAATCGGGCGGCTACCGGCTGGTGGCCTGATCCGGGCGCGGCGCGGGCGCGCGGCTCAGAACCGGTAGGCCAGCCGCAGCCCGCCCCAGTGCCGCCCATTCACCTCGATCGGGGCGGACAGGTCCTTCATCAGGGCGAACTGCCCGCCGCCCATGTCGCGGCGATAGACCTGCAGCAGGAACGGCTCGCGCGACTGGCCCGCGCGCAGGCCCACCCGGTCGTCGAAGATGCGCCGGTTGCGGCAATTGGCGGTGTTCCACACCGGGTCGTTGCCCTGCGGCTGGGAATATTTGCGGTTATGCGTCGGCAGATAGCCGTTCCGGTCCACCGCCGCGCAGAACACGATGCGCGGGTCCAAATCCAGCGCCGGTTCCTGGATCGCGGGCAGCACGGCATCGGTCAGGTCCGTGTAGGGCGCCATGACCTGCTGCGGGTCGGTATTCGGAATCGCCATATAGCGCTGGTCGAACAGCGCCTCGGCGCGGATGCGACCGGTCTCGATCGCCCTTTCGAACAGCTGGCCGATCTGGCCCGCGGCCTGGCGCACGAAGTCGATCAGCGCGGAATCGGCATGCGACGCGCCCGCCAGCACCGAGTTCTGCACCACCGATTCGCCCATCGCCACCAGCCCGTCGACCTGGGCGCGGGCGTCCTTGACGCCCTGGGCGGTCTTTTGCGTGGTGCCGATCAGTTCGTGGAAATAGGGGGCGAAACTCTCGTTGGCGGCGCGCACCTCGTCCGCCCGTGCCGCGATATCCACCGCCGAAGAGCGTGTCACCTCGACCGAGCCGGTCATCCGCCCCAGCATCTGGTCGGTTTCGGTGGCCGCCGACAGCACGGCGCCCGCATCCCCGGCCGCGGTGCCGGCCTCGGTCTGCAGGGTCTCGATCGTCTCGCGCAGCCCCTCGACCGCCTTGGAAATCTTGTCCGCCGCGGTGGCGGTCTGGTGCGACAACTGGTTGATCGCCTCGGCCACCACGG
This sequence comes from Rhodovulum sp., assembly GCA_049975105.1. GTDB lineage: Bacteria > Pseudomonadota > Alphaproteobacteria > Rhodobacterales > Rhodobacteraceae > Rhodovulum. Next base: position 5,947 of record JBNGDM010000179.1, read on the forward strand.
CGAACCCGCGGCCCGCGTCGCCCGCCCGCACCGCCTCGATCTTGGCGTTGATGGCCAGGATGTTCACCTGTTTCGAGATGCTCACGATCTCGGCGTTCGAGTCGTGGACCGAGCTCAGCGTGCCCACCACGTCGGCCATCCGCGAATCGACCGATTGCACCCAGGTCGCCAGATTCTGGCTTTGATGCCCGGTGTCGCGCAACAGCGTGGCCGAGCCCGACACCGCCTCCAGCGTTTCCTCGGCCGAGCGGGTGACCTGGTCGACGGCGTCCTGCACGCGGGCGTTGGCCTCCGCGACCATGGCCGCGGCCGCGCGCGCGGCCTCGATATGCCCAAGCTGCGCCTCGGCCGACGATTCGAGGTCGTCCAGAAAGCCGGCGACCTCGACGATGTCGCGGCCCAGCACCTCGCCGGTGGTGACCAGGGCATTCAGGTAGACGTCGTTCTCGCGCCGGTCGAATCCGGGGTCCAGGGGCATGTTGTCGATCCGTTGCTGGGGCTCTGTCCGTTGTCGCATCCACGGGTTGCCCATCCGTTAACGCGCGCGCCTTCGACTTGAGGCCCGACGCCCCGGACACTAGCTTGCGCCGAACCGCCCCGAACGGAGACGCCGATGCCCTTTACGCTGGCCACCTGGAACATCAACTCGATCCGCCTGCGCGAGGCGCTGGTCAAACGCCTGCTGACCGAGGAGGCGCCCGATATCCTGTGCCTTCAGGAATGCAAGAGCCCGGTCGAGAAGATGCCGCTGGAGACATTCCGGGCCCTGGGCTACGGCCACGTCGCCGCCCGCGGGCAAAAGGGGTACAACGGCGTCGCGATCCTGTCGAAACTGCCGCTGGAGGATGCGGGCGAGCTGGATTTCGCCGGGCTGGGCCATGCCCGCCACGTCGCCGCGCGGCTGGAGAACGGCACCACGATCCACAATTTCTACGTGCCCGCGGGCGGCGACGTGCCCGACCGCGCGGTGAACGAGAAGTTCGGCCAGAAACTCGACTACCTCACCGACATGCGCGACTGGTTCCGCGACAACCGCCCCGAAAAGGCGATCCTCGTGGGCGACCTGAACATCGCGCCCCGCGAGGACGACGTCTGGTCACACAAGCAACTCCTCAAGGTGGTCAGCCACACGCCGATCGAGGTCGACCACCTG
>JBNGDM010000180.1:0-7070 GCA_049975105.1 Rhodovulum sp.
GGAACGATGTCTGCAGGTTCATCGCGATCAGCGCGGCCAGCCAGATCATGTCGGTGCCCTGCTCCTTGAAAAAGGGCAAGAGCAGCGGCAGCGCGATATAGCTGATCTCGATCCATTCGAGGAAGAAGCCGAGCACGAACAGCAGCGCCATCAGGAAGATCAGCGCCCCGGTCTCGCCTCCCGGCAGCAGCGCCAGCATGTCCTTGACCAACTCCTCGCCATGCAGCCCGCGGAAGGCGATGGAGAAGACCTGCGCCGCGACCAGGATGAAGAAGATCATGGCCGAGATGCGCAGCGCGCCCTGTGCCGCGTCCCAGACCATCCGCTTGGTCAGCCGGCCGTAAAGCGCGGCGATGGCGATGGACAGCGCGGCACCCACGCCCGCGGCCTCGGTCGGCGCGGCCAGCCCGCCGATGATCGAGCCCAGGACGCCCCCCACCAGCAACAGCGGCGGCGCCAACGCCTTGACCGCGCGCAGCGCAAGGGACCAGCCGGTCAGCCCCGCGCGTTCCTCGGCGGGGATGGCGGGCACCAGTTCGGGGCGCATCTTCCCGAGGATGACGATGTAGGCGATGTAGAGCCCGGCCAGCATCAGCCCCGGCATCATCGCCGCGGCAAACAGCGTGCCCACGCTTTCGCCCATGATGTCGGCCAGCAGGATCAGCACCAGCGAGGGCGGGATGATCTGGCCCAGCGTGCCCGACGCGCAGATCGCCCCCGAGGCAAGGCCGCCATCATAGTTGCGTTTCAACAGCACCGGCATGGTCAGCATGGTCAGCGTGACCACGGTGGCGCCCACGATGCCGGTGGAGGCCCCCATCAGCACGCCGACGACGATCAGCGCCACCGCCATGCCGCCATGGAGCCGTCCCGACAGCCGGCCGATCACGTCCAGCATGTCCTCGGCCACGCGGGATTTCTCCAGCATCACGCCCATGTAGACGAAGAGGGGAATGGCGAGGAATTCGTACTTGGTGACAACGCCGTAGATGCGGGCGGGGACCAGGTTGAACAGGAAATCCCCGAACCCCATCCAGCCGAACAGGAAGCCCGACAGCGCGATGCCGATGCCCACGGGCATTCCGATCAACAGCGCCAGCATGAAGCCCAGGATCATCAGGATGGCCAGCAGTTCGCCCATGTCTTACGCCCCCCGGTCGCGCAGCGCCGCGGCGTGCCGGATCGCGTTGGCCAGGCATTGCAGCGCGAAGAGCCCGAAGGCCACCGGGATCATCCCCTTGAGCAGCCAGCGCCCGGGCAGCCCGCCCGGGTCGGGCGAGCCTTCGCGGATCGACCAGGCGCTTTCGACGAAGCCCAGCGAATACTTGATCAGCAGGAGCGCGATGACCGCGCCCACCAGCATCGAGAACAGGTCGAGCGCGTGGCGCGCGCGCTCGGGCAGGCGTTCGAACACCATGTCGACGCGGACATGGCCGTTTTCCAGCATCAGGACCGTGATCCCCAGAAGCGCGATGGGCGCCATCAGGTGCCATTCCAGTTCCTGCGCCCAGACCGGGCTTCCGCCGATCACGTAGCGCCCGAAGACGTTGAAGAAGACCAGCGCCACAAGGGCCAGCAACAGCGCCGCGGCCAGCCGGCCGGCCAGGCGCGTGAGCCTGTCGATGCCATCCGCGATGGCGAGTGCCCGTGTCATGTCCTGCCCCGTTCCGTGTTATCGGCCCGGGCGGGGATGCCGCCCGGGCCGGTCGTTCCGCGCCGCTCAGGCGTCGCGCAGTTCCGAATGCCAGACCTGTTCCGAGGCGGCGGCCCAGATGTCGTGCTGTTCCTTGAAGGCGAAGTAGTTCTCCATCACCTTCTTGAACTGGGGGTCCTGGGCGGCGAGTTCGTCGTAGACCGGGCCCATCTCGCGTTTCAGGGCGGCGACCACGTCGGCGGGCAGCACGCGCAACTCGGTGCCCGAGGCCTTGAATTCCTCCAGCGCGGCGGCGTTGTTCGCCTCGGCCCAGCTGTGCGAGATGACGTTGCAGGCGGCCGCGGCGTTGGTGACGATGGCCTGAAGCTCGGACCCGAGGCTGTCCCATTTCGCCTTGTTGATGGCCAGTTCGGTGACGGTGGTCGGTTCGTGCCAGCCGGTGGTGTAGTAGTATTTCGCGGCGTTGTTCAGGCCGAGGATCTTGTCCTGCGCGGGGCCGACCCATTCGGCCGCGTCGATCACGCCGCGTTCGAGGGCGGGGAAGATCTCGCCGCCGGGCAGCAGTTTCACGTCGACGCCGACGCGGGCATAGGCCTTGGCAGCGAGGCCCGGGATACGCATGCGCAGGCCCTGAAGGTCGTCGAGCGAGTTGATTTCCTTGTTGAACCAGCCGGTCATCTGCACGCCGGTCGCGCCCACGGGCATGGCGACGAGGCCGAGCGGTTCGTAGGTTTCGTTCCACAAATCGATGCCGTCGCCGATATAGAACCAGGCGTTCTGGCCCTGGGTCGACATGCCGAAGGGGACCGCGCCGAAGAATTGCGCCGCCGGCACCTTGCCCGCGCCGAAATAGCTGACCCAGCCGTTCATCTCGACGATGCCCTGGCGGACCGCGTCGAAGCCCTCGAAGGCGGGCACGAGTTCGCCGGCGTGGTAGACCTGGATATCCAGCGCGCCGCCCGACATCGCGCGCACCCGGTCGGTGAAATCGGTCAGCGAGCCGGGGCCGGTGGAATAGAACGGCTGGCCCGGCGGAAAGGCGGTGGTCATCTTCCAGCTGATGGTCTGGGCGCGGGCGACGGACGGGGCGGCCAGCGCCGCGCCCCCGATGCCGATGCCCGCGGTGGTAAGAAACTTGCGACGCTCCATGTTCGGTCCCCTCATATTTGTTGGATGTCTGGATGGCACTGGGCTTAACGCGCCGCTGCGCCGCGGCGAGGGGGTGGCGGGAAATCGGCCGGGGGCCGCGCGGCGAAAACCGGAAGCGCCCCTGAATTCAGCGCAGAAACCCGGCATTTGCATAAAACTTGCGCAGGACTTCGGAGGCGGGCGGTGGCACTACGCAGGGAAAGAGGCGCGACGGAAGGGATCGAGATGGCACGACTGCCCCATCACGGCCGCTATGCCTATTCGGTGATCACGGACCGGCCCGATTTCGACTGGCCCGGCGGGCGGCGGCTGGCGGTTTACCTGGGCATGAACCTGGAATGCTTCGCCTTCGGCGAGGGGCTGGGCGCGGAGCTGGCCCCGGGCGGGCCGCAGCCCGACGTGCTGAACTATGCCTGGCGGGATTACGGCAACCGGGTGGGCGCGCCGCGGATGCTGGAGCTGTTCGACCGGCACGGGGTGCCCGCCACCGTGCTGGCCAATGCGTGGCTTTACGACGAGGCGCCGGGGCTGGTCGAGGCGTTCCGCGCCCGCGGCGACGAGATCGCCGGCCATGGGCGGACCAATGCGGAACGCCAGGGCGTGCTGGCCGAGGCCGAGGAACGCGCGTTGATCGAAGAGGCGACCCGCATCCTGACCGCGCGGGAAGGGCGGGCGCCCAAGGGCTGGCTGGGCCCCTGGATCAGCCAGAGCGCAGTCACGCCCGATCTGCTACACGAGGCGGGGTATGACTACCTGCTGGACTGGTGCCATGACGATCAGCCGGTCTGGATGGACACGCGGGCGGGCCGCATCCTGTCGGTGCCCTATCCGCAGGAGCTGAACGACATTCCCCAGATCGTCGGGCGCAAGCGCGAGGGCGCCGAGTTCGCCGACATGATCTGCGATGCCTTCGACGTGATGCTGGCCGAAAGCGCGCGCCGGCTGCTGGTGATGGGGATCGCGCTGCACGGTTACCTGATGGGGCATCCGCACCGGCTGAAGCACCTGGACCGCGCGCTGGCCCACATGCGCGAACGGGGGGGCGATGCGGTGTGGTGGACGACCGCGGGCGCGATCAACGATGCCTGGCGCGAACTGGGGCTGTAGCGGTCCGGCAGCGCGGGCGGCCGTCGTCGGCCGGCGCGCCGCCTGAAGATCGGAGCAGGGGTCTGCATTGCGCCCACTGAGTAACGCGTTGCGATGCGGCCGGGCGGCCGGGACGGCGGGGCAGTTTCGCCCCGAATTGACGTTGGGTCAGGTTGTTGAGCGCAAATCGGGCGGCCGAGTGTGGCGGGTGAAAAGGTGCCGGCGGGCGAAAGGCGGAATACAGCGCGAAAACGCTGTTTTCCCTGGCCTCTTCGGCCAGGATGGTTTCGTCCGCCGGCAATTGGTTTTGACGAAAACCGATCGCAGCTTTTGTCATTTTGCCGATTGGCAGAATGCTGAAAGCGAAAAATGAAAAGAATTTTAAGGACCGCTGCGGCCCATCCGTTCAAAGGCGGGCGATCACGCCGTCGCGGGCTGCGGGGCGGGGGGCTTCGACCGGAATTGCATGTGTTGAACGGGGCATTCCTGTGCGAACGCGGCGGTGCGTTGGCGCAGCAGCGGCCCCTGCGTGGCGCGGGGCGGGGCCGGACAGGGGGCCAAATCCCTGGGGACGCGGGGGCGAAACGTGATCGGCTGGCGCCGCGTTCAGGGGGAATACCTTGCTTCTATCGGTTGTTGCGCAGCCGGACGCCCACGGTGCCATCTTCTTCCTCGAAGAAATCGACACCGGCGGCCTCGAGAGTCTGGCGGATGATCGCAAGGGTTTTCGGCTTAAGCCGTTCGCCCCGTTCGAGCCGCGCGATCGTGTCGGGCGACACACCGGCGGCCTTGGCCAGATCGCGCACCCCAAGCCCGGTGGCGGCGCGCGCCATTCGGGATTGGACCGCTTCGAGTTTTTGCATGTGGTCGAATGCTTTGTTCATTGTATAGCGGTACTGGAAAAATTTCGTAACATAGTTATGATTTTGCCGCCGGAATTCCGACCTGATGCGACAATTAAAAAAATCGCTCCTTTCATTTCAAGCGAAATTCTTTCGCAGCGACAAATCGAAACAGCAGGTCAGCGGAAAACCGCGAGTTTGGCGGCGGTGGACCTTGGCGGCGTTTTCTCCATGGCTGCGGCTTTCCCATGGATGCGTCCGCCGGTCGCGCGCGGCCTGACATACCCGCGTTACAGACCGGACGTAAGCGATGCGCGCAGACCCCGGCGGGACCGGGCGCCATAAAGGGACGGACGGGCCGTGTCGACAGTGCTGACGAAAACGGGCGACAGCAGGCCGGCGCAGACGCCGGGGTCGGGGACGCTTCCGCGGCGCATCCTGATCGTCAGCGATGCCTGGGCCCCGCAGGTCAACGGCGTCGTGCGCACCTACGAGAACATCATTCGCCGGGTCGACCGCGACGAATGCGAGGTCCGCGTCATCGGGCCGGCGGATTTCGCCAACACGGCGCTGCCCTCCTATCCCGAGATCCGGTTGGCGCTGCCGCGTCCGGGCCAGCTTGCGGCGATGATCGAACGGTTCGATCCACAGGCGATCCATATCCCGGTCGAGGGACCGCTGGGCTGGGCGGCGCGGCGCTGGTGCCTGCGCAACGGGCGGGCCTTCTCGACCGCGTTCCACACCAATTTCCCTGCCTATGTGGCGGTGCGCGCGCCGCGTCCGCTGCGCGCCGGGGTGCAGCGGGCGGCGGTCGCCGGTCTGAGGCGGTTTCACGCGCCTGCGCGGTTCATCTATGTCGCGACCCGGGCGCTGGAGGCGCAACTGGGCGCGTGGGGGTTCGCCAACCGCTGCGTGCGGCTGTCGCGCGGGGTGGATTCGGAGCTGTTTCACCCGCGCGAGGCTGACGCGGGGCCGGCGGATGAGCCGGTGCTGCTATACGTCGGGCGCGTGGCACCGGAAAAGAACATCGAGGCGTTCCTGGCGCTGAAGACGCCGGGGCGCAAGGTCGTGGTGGGCGACGGGCCGTCGCTGCCGATGCTGCGCGCGGCCCATCCCGAGGTGACCTTCCGCGGCACGCTCACCGGCGCGCCGCTGGCCGAGGCCTATCGCGCGGCCGACGTGTTCGTCTTTCCCTCGCGGACCGACACCTTCGGCAACGTGCTGCTGGAGGCGCTGGCCTCGGGGCTGGCGCTGGCGGCCTATGACGTGCCGGGGCCGCGCGACATCATCGGGGGCGATGCGCGGCTGGGCGCGACCGACGCGGACCTGGGCGCGGCGGTGGCGCGCGCGCTGGCGAGCCCCGGCACGCGGCAGGAGCGCCACGCCGCGGCGCGGACCCGCTATAGCTGGGACAAGGTCGCCCGCGATTTCCGGTGCCACTCGGCGGAGTTGATGCCATGACCTGGGCGGGGGCGCGGCGGGTGCGCAGCGTGTTCGTGTCGGACCTGCACCTGGGCTACAAGGGGGCCGATATCTGCGCGCTCAACGCCTTTCTGCGCGCGCACCGCTTCGACACCCTGTACCTGGTGGGCGACGTTCTGGACGGTTGGAAGCTGGAGCAGCGCTGGTACTGGTCGCAGGATTACAGCGCGTTCCTGGACCTGTTGCTGGAACTGGCCGCGCGGCAGGTGCGGATCACGGTGCTGACCGGCAACCACGACGAAAAGCTGCGCGACCTGCTGGCGGTGCTGTTCCGGCCGGTGCTGCTGCGCCGCTATGGCATCCGGGTCGAGGAACGCGCGGTGCATCGCGCCGGCGACGGGCGGCGGTACCTGGTGATGCATGGCGACCAGTTCGACGGGGGGCTGGTGCGGGGCACGTCCAAGCTTGCCGACCGGATGTGGTCGTGGCTGGGCGAAAAGGCGCTGGTCCGGCCGCGGGCCGAGACCACCGTTGTGGGCGGACGGCGCATCCGCTGGTCGCTGGGCAAGGCCATCGCCACCAACGCGCTGACGCTGGTCGGGCGCTATACCGAAAGCGCACTGCGCCGGGCCCGGGAGGACGGGATGGACGGCATCGTCTGCGGCCACAGCCATGTGCCGGGCGTGGTCGGGCGGGGCGGGTTGATCTTCGCCAATTGCGGATCCTGGACCGGCGCGCGGGGGCCGGGGGAATGTCACACCGCGGTGGTCGAGACGCTGGACGGCACGTTGGAGATCGTGCGCTGGCCGGCGATGCGCCGCGATCCGGCTGTCGAGCGCAGCCGGTCGCTGCCGCCCGAGCGTCCGGGCACGGGCAACCCCGAAGCCGCCCGGCTGGTGCGGCTGATCCACCGCCTG
>JBNGDM010000181.1:0-7047 GCA_049975105.1 Rhodovulum sp.
CCTGCGCGAACAGGCGCCCGGGCGCAAGGCCCAGCCCCGCCGCGGCGGCGGCCCCCGCCGAGCCCAGCAACAGCCTGCGGCGCGCGATATCAAGCGTGTCGGTTTTCCTGGCAGCCATGTGGATTACCCCCTGATTTTCCCGGACTCTGCTGTGCCCGATCAAGGGCCATTCGCCGGTCGTTTGGAACGGCGGCACAGTGGCACGGGGCCGCGCGGAAGGGAAGATTGCCTTTTCGTCAGGCAGGCCGGTTCGGGATGCTCAGGAAGCGGGCAGGTGGCGTGCGGGCGACAGCCCCGCCCGGAACCAGCAGACGAAATCGTAGATCGAATAGACCGGCAGGCCGGTGGCCGCGCGGATAGCGGCGGCATGGGGCGTCATGTTGGTGCATTCCAGCACGATCGCGCCCAGCTCCGGGTGCGCGGCGGCCAGCGCGCGGGCGGCCTCCACGTTGTCGGCGCGCGCGGCGTCGATATCCATCTCGGGCAGGTCGTTCAGGATCACGCGGGTGAATTCCCGCCCGCCCTCGGTGGTGCCGATGGGCGTGCCCGCGGGCACCCGCGCCGCGGCCAGGTGCGCGGGGCCCAGGCTGCTGCCCGCGATGGTCAGGATGCCCGCGCGTTTTCCCTTTGGCAGCAGGCGGTTGACCAGCTCCACCTGCATCAGCGACGAGGTCGCGACCGGCACGCCCACGGCCTCGGCCAGCGCGTCCTGGTAAAGCGACAGGAACCCGCAGGTGGTGGTGATCCCCACCGCGCCCTCCGCCACCAATTCCCGCGCGGCCGCGATGAACGCGGCCAGCGTGTCGCCGCCCTCGCGCACCACGCGGGCGGGCGAGGCGCCCGTGACCACCCGGATCGCCACCGGAAAGGGCCAGGTCGCGGGGTGGCCCATGTCGCCCGGGATGCGGGGAAAGCGCGAGTCCAGCATCAGGATGCCGATCGGTGCCTGGGTCTCGTCCATCGCCTTGCCCCGGTTGCGCGTCGCCGTCTCGTTGACACGCGCGGGCGCGCTTCGCAAGCTCGGTGCGCGGGCGAATGGGGGCAGGGCATGGACAAGGGCAAGACCGTCGCGGTGATCGGTGCGGGGATCGTGGGGGTGGCGACGGCGCTGTGGCTGCTGCGCGACGGGCACCGGGTGATCCTGGTCGACCGGACCGGGCCGGCGGCGGGGGCCAGCCACGGCAATGCGGGGCTCTTGGCGTCCAGTTCCGTGGTGCCGGTGACGGTGCCGGGCCTGTTCGCCCACGCCCCCGCCATGCTGCTCGACCCGATGAAGCCGCTGTTCCTGAAATGGGGCTACCTGCCGCGGCTGGCGCCGTGGCTCATGCGCTATCTGTCCCACGCCAACGCGCCCGCCGCGCGCGCCCGCGCCCGCGCGCTTTACCCCATCATCGGCGACAGCCTGGCCGACCACCAGGCGCTGGCCGCGGGCACCGGGGCGGAACGCTGGATCGTGCCGTCGGATTACGTGTTCCTCTACGACAGCCGGCGCGACTACCAGGCCGACGGCTTCGGCTGGGGCATCCGCAAGTCGCTGGGCATCGAGTGGCAGGTTTTGGAGGGCGCCGCCGTCGACCCCTGCTTCGCGCCGGGCAAATGCGCGGTGCGCCTGCCGGGCCATGGCCATATCACCGATCCGGGGGCCTATGTCGCCGCGCTCGCCGCCCATGCCGAACGGCAGGGCGCGCGGCTGGTCACCGGCGAGGCGACGGATATCGTGCGCGCGGGCGGCCGGGTGACCGGCCTGCGCGTCTCGGGCGAGACGATCCCCTGCGAGGCGGTGGTGATCGCCACCGGCGCGTGGTCGGGGCCGCTGGCGCGAAAGCTGGGGCTGAAAATCCCGCTGGAAACCGAGCGCGGCTATCACCTGGAACTGTGGAACCCGTCCGTCATGCCCCGCGCGCCCACGATGATCGCCGCCGGCAAGTTCCTCGCCACCCCGATGGACGGGCGCCTGCGCCTTGCGGGGATCGTGGAATTCGGCGGGCTGGACGCGCCCCCCTCGCGCGCGCCCCTCCGCCTGCTGGAACGCCATGTGCGCAAGGTGATCCCCGGACTGACCTGGGAGCGCACCGTGGAATGGATGGGCCACCGCCCCTGCATCGCCGATTCCACCCCGGTGATCGGCCCCGTGCCGGGGGTGGACGGCGCCTTTGTAGGCTTCGGCCACGACCATGTCGGCCTTACCGGCGGGCCCAAGACCGGGCGCCTGCTGGCGCAACTGGTCGGCGGCACGCGGCCCAACATTGACCTTGCGCCCTACAGCCCGACGCGGTTTCAATGAGGGCCAACGACAAGAACCGTCCAACCAACAGGGAGAGACAGATGAAAACCCCCGCAACGCTTATGGCCGCCACCGCGCTGGCCACGCTGGCCACCGCCGCCTCGGCCGAGAAATGGGACATGCCGATGGCCTATGCGGCCACCAACTTCCATTCCGAGGTCGGCGCGAATTTCGCCCAATGCGTGACCGAGGGCACGGGGGGTGACCTGGAGATCGTCACCCACCCCTCGGGCTCGCTGTTCGGCGGGGCCGAGATCAAGCGCGCGGTGCAGACCGGCCAGGCCAATATCGGCGAGCGGCTGATCTCGGCCCACCAGAACGAGAACCCGATCTACGGCGTCGACTCGATCCCGTTCCTGGTGTCGTCCTTCGACCAGCACGAGAAACTGTGGTCGATCGCCCAGCCCGCCGTCGACCAGGCGCTGGACGAGGACAACCTGCACTACCTCTACTCGGTGCCGTGGCCGCCGCAGGGCCTCTACATGAACAAGGAGGTCAATTCGGTCGACGATCTCAAGGGCGTCAAGTTCCGCTCCTACTCGGCCGCGACCGCGCGGATGGCGGAACTGACCGGCATGATCCCGGTGCAGGTCGAGGCCGCGGAACTCAGCCAGGCGCTCGCCACGGGTGTCGCCGAAAGCTTCATCTCGTCGGGGTCGACGGGCTATGATCGCAAGGTCTGGGAACATCTCAGCCATTTCTACGAGGTCGATGCCTGGCTGCCCCGGAACGTGGTCTTCGTGAACAAGGGCGCGTGGGATGGCCTCGATGACGCGACCAAGGCGGTGATTAATGATTGCGCCGGCAAGGCCGCGGTCGAGGGGCTGCAGCGGTCCAAGGACTATACCCAGTTCACGCTGGACGGTCTGAAAGAGGGCGGCATGACCGTCACCCGCGCCGGCGACACGCTGGTCGAGGGGCTGAAGGCCATCGGCGAGACGATGACCCAGGAATGGCTCGACCAGGCGGGTGAGACCGGCCGCGCCATCGTCGAGGAATACAAGAGCAGCATGTAACGCATGCGCGCGGGCCGGGGCACATCCCGGCCCGCGATCCGCGCCGGGCACGGGGGACAGGCGATGGCGGCAGCGCGCGCGCTCAGGCGCATACTGGACGGACTCTACCTTGCGGGCGGCGTCGCCGCGGCGGTCTTCCTGGTCGCGATCCTCGTCATCATCGTGCTTCAGATGCTGGCGCGCTGGACCGGGCAGACCTTCCCGGGCGCGACCGATTACGCGGGCTATTGCATGGCGGCGGCATCCTTCTTCGCCTTCGCCTACGCGCTGAACCACGGCGCGCATATCCGGGTGTCGCTGTTCCTGAGCGTCCTTGGCCGCCACCGGCGATGGGGCGAGCTTTGGTGCTTCGGCATCGGGGCGATCACCGCCACCTTCTTTGCCCGCTACGCGATCAAGGGCACCTACTGGTCGTGGAAGCTGAACGAGATCAGCCAGGGCCTGGACAAGACGCCGGTGTGGATCCCGCAGATCGCCATGTCCGTCGGCACGGTCCTGCTGGCGATCTGTTTCTGGGATCACCTCGTGCGGCTGATCTTCACCGGCGATCACGGCATCCGCCGCGACCTCGTCGACCAGAGCCACGCGGAGTAGGGCCATGGAACAACTCGCCCCGATCGCGATCTTCCTGTTCGTCCTGTTCCTGCTCTTGGGCTCGGGCGTCTGGGTCGGCCTTGCGCTGATGGGCGTGGCCTATGTGGGGATGGAGCTTTTCACCTCGCGCCCCGCGGGCGACGCGATGATCACCAAGATATGGTCCTCGTCCTCGTCCTGGACGCTGACCGCGCTGCCGCTCTTCATCTGGATGGGCGAAATCCTCTACCGCACCCGATTATCCGAGGACATGTTCAAGGGCCTGTCGCCTTGGATGGCGCGGCTGCCCGGGGGCCTCGTGCATACCAATATCGTCGGCTGCACGGTCTTTGCCGCGGTGTCGGGGTCGTCCGCGGCCACGCTGACGACGGTCGGCAAGATGTCGATCCCGGAACTGCGCAATCGGAACTACCCCGAGACCATGGTCATCGGCACGCTGGCGGGCGCGGCGACACTTGGGCTGATGATCCCGCCCTCGCTGACGCTGATCGTCTATGGCGTGACGATCAACGAGTCGATCACCAAGCTGTTCATGGCCGGTGTCCTGCCGGGGCTGGTGCTGGCGGCGATGTTCATGGCCTATGTGGCGCTGGTCTCCAAGCTGTCGAAACGCTTCGACCCCACGCCCGAACCGCCGATGACCCTGCTGGAGAGGGTCAAGAACTCGCGTTTCCTGATCCCCGTGATCTGCCTGATCCTGGTGGTGATCGGCTCGATGTACATGGGGTACGCCACCGCGACCGAGGCCGCGGCCTTCGGCGTGATCGGCGCGCTGGTGCTGGCCGCGACCCAAGGATCATTGACCTGGGGCACCTTCACCGAAAGCCTGATGGGCGCGGTGCGCACCAGCGCGATGATCGCGCTGATCCTGGCGGGCGCCGCCTTCCTGTCGCTGTCGATGGGCTTTACCGGGCTGCCGCGCGGTCTGGCCGACCTGATCGCCAGCTGGGAGTTGTCGCGCTTCGAACTGCTGATGGCGCTCCTTGTCTTCTACATCGTGCTGGGCTGTTTCCTCGACGGCATCTCGTCGGTGGTGCTGACCATGGCGGTGGTCGAACCGATGATCCGGCAGGCGGGCATCGACATCATCTGGTTCGGCATCTTCATCGTCGTCGTGGTGGAAATGGCCCAGATCACGCCGCCCATCGGGTTCAACCTGTTCGTCCTTCAGGGCATGACCGGGCACGAGATGAATTTCATCGCGCGCGCCGCGATCCCGATGTTCCTGATCATGGTGGTGATGGTCTTCGTGTTGATCTTCTTCCCCGAACTCGCCACCTGGCTGCCCGAGAACATCCGCCAGCGGCCGGGGGGCTAGGGCCCGAGGATGGTTGACACCGGCCTGCACCTGGCCACCGCGCCCTGGCTGGTGGTGCCGGTGCTGCTGATCGTCGTCGCGGCCGCCGTGGTGCAGACCGGGCTGGGCCTGGGCTTCGGGCTGGTGGCCGCACCGCTTCTGGCGCTGCTCGACCCCGACTTTGTGCCCGTGCCCTCGCTGATCGCGGGCTTTGCCACGGCGACGCTCGCCGCGTTCCGCGAGCGCGACGCCATCGCCTGGAACGAGGTCTGGACCGGCACCGGCGGACGGGTGGCCGGGGTCATGGGGGCGACCGTCATCCTTGCCGGGCTCAGCGACCCGGACGCGTTCGCACTGGTCTTCGGCGTGATGATCGGGCTGGCGGTCGCGCTGTCCGCGCTGGGGCCGGGCCTGCGGTTCACCCGGCCGCGGCTGGTCGGCATGGCGGCGCTGTCGGGGGTGATGGGCACGATCACCTCGGTCGGGGCGCCGCCCATGGCCATCGTCTACCAGCACCGCCCGGGGGCCGAGGCGCGCCCCACGCTCTCGGCCTTCTTCGCGATCGGCTGCCTGGTCTCGCTTGTCGGGCTGTGGGCGGCGGGCTGGGTCGGTGCGCATGACCTGGTGCTGGCCGCGGTGATGGCGCCGGGCATGGTGGCGGGCGTGCTGGTCGCGGGGCGGCTGAGGGGGCGGTTCGACGCGCGCTATCGCGCGGCGCTGCTGGCGGTCAGCGGGATGGCCGCGCTGGGTCTGATCCTTCGGGGGCTGTGGTGATCGTCCGCGTTCTGGGCGCGGCGGCGCGGCACGGGCGGCTGTTGCTGGTGGCCGGGCTGGTGACGGGGTTCCTGTTTCCGGCCCTGGCCCAGGCGATGCGGCCCTGGCTGCCCGAGCTGGTGGCGGGGCTGATGTTCGTGGCCGCCCTTCGGATCGGGCCGCGCCAGGCGCTGGGCGCGGTGCGCGAGTTGCCGGGCGTGGTGGGGCTGGTGCTGGTCTATCAACTGGCCCTGCCGCTGGCGGTGGCGGGGGGCTTCTGGGCCGCGGGGCTGGGCGGCACGGCGGCGGCCACCGCGCTGATCCTGCTGTTCGCGGCCTCGCCGATCTCGGGCGCGCCGAACCTGGCCGTGCTGTCGGGCGGCGACCCGGCGCCGGTGCTGCGGGTCCTGATCGTCGCGACCGCGCTCCTGCCGGTCACGGTGCTGCCGGTGTTCTTCGTGGCTCAGGGGCTGGGCGGGGCCGGTGCGGTGCTGGCGGCGGCGGCGCGGCTGATGGCGGTGATCCTGCTGGCCGCGGGCGCGGCCTTTACCCTGCGCCACCTGGTCCTGCGCGCGCCGCAACCGCCCACCATCGCCGCGCTCGACGGTCTGTCGGCGCTGGCCATGGCCATCGTCTTGGTCGGGCTGATGTCCGAGGCTGGGCCCACGCTGATCGCGCAGCCCGCCGAATTCGCGGGCTGGCTGGCGCTGGCCTGCGCGGCCAATCTCGGCGCGCAACTCCTCGCGGCGCGCCTGTTGAAACGCACCCGCTTCCGCGATCAGCGCACCGGCCTGTCCATCGCGGCGGGCAACCGCAACATCGCGCTGTTCCTCGTGGCGCTGCCGCCCGAGGTGACGACGCCCCTGCTGATCTTCATCGGCTGCTATCAGGTGCCGATGTACCTGACGCCGCTCATCATGGGGCGCCTCTACCGGCGCTGAGCCGTGCCTCAGTGCCACGCATCCGGCATCGAGGCCTTCTTGCGCGCCATGAAATCGCGCAGCGCCTCGTCCACGCCCTCGTCCAGCGGCGGCGCCTCGTAGCTGTCCAGCACCTGCTTCCAGCGCCGGTTCGCCCGCTCGGCCATGTCGTCCGCGCCCTGT
>JBNGDM010000182.1:0-6973 GCA_049975105.1 Rhodovulum sp.
CCCTCCATCAGCATCCGGTCGGCGAAGGTGCCGCTGTCGCCCTCGTCGGCATTGCAGACGATGTATTTATGCGGCCCCTCGGCCTGGAGGACCGTGTTCCACTTGATGCCCGTGGGAAAGCCCGCCCCGCCGCGCCCGCGCAGGCCGGACTCTGTGACTTCGGCGACGATGTCGGCCGCGGTCATGGTCCGCGCCCGTTCCAGCCCCTTGAGGCCGCCATGGGCGCGGTAGGCGTTCAGGTCCAGCGGGTCGATCACCCCGCAGCGGGCGAAGGTCAGCCGCGTCTGGCGGGCGAAGAAGGGGATGTCTTCCACGGGACCAAGCGCCTTGCCGTGATCGGTGAAACCGCTTTCGAAAAGGGGTTTTACGTCGGACACCTCAAGTGGGCCAAAGCCGTGGCGCACACCGTCCCGCTCGATCTCCAGCAGGGGGTCCAGCCAGACCATCCCGCGCGATCCGGTGCGCACCAGTCGCAACTCGATACCGCGCGCCGCGGCCTCTTCGGTCAATGCGGCGGCGACCTCGTCGGCGCCAAGGGCCAGGGCTGCGGCATCCTTGGGCAGGTAGAGGGTCAGGTTCATCCCACCACCTCGCGCGCCATCCGTTCCAGCCGATCGGCGGTGGCCCGCGCCACCGGCGTTTCATCCACCAGCGCGGCGGGTCCGCAGGCGCAAAGGCCAAGGCAATAGACCGGTTCCAGCGTCACCGCGCCGTCCTGGGTGGTGCCGTGCCAGTCGACACCCAGCCGCGCGCGCAGGTCATCGCCCAGCCGCGCCGCGCCCATCGCCTGGCAGGCCTCGGCCCGGCAGACCTTCAGCGTGCGGCGCCCGCCGGGTTCGGTGCGGAAGTCGGGATAAAAGCTGATGACGCCGTGGATTTCGGCAACGCTCAGGTCCAGCTCCTCGGCGATCGGCGCCAGCGCCTCGCGCGGGATGTGGCCCAGCGCATGTTGCACCGCGTGCAGCACCGGCAAAAGCGGTCCGTCCAGATGGGCATGGGCGGCCGCGATCTCTCGCGCCCGCTGGGCGGTGTGGGAAATTCCGGCCTCGGTCATCGCGCTCCCCCTTGGCATGCCATAGTGTGCCAAAGCGCGGGGCGGGCGATCAATCCTGCGTATTCGTCGGTCGATAGAAGATTTCTATCGAAACACCGCCCGTCGCGCGGTGTCGATCAGCGCGTTCAAAACCGGCGTATGGGGTTCGCGATGCGGCACGACGAGGCCCACCTCGTGCTCGGCCTCGGGCGCGGTCAGCGGCAGCGCGACCAGACCGCCGCCGTCCAGGAAGGGCGCGGCGCTGCGGCGGGGCAGGATCGTGGCCCAGCCGCCCGACTGCACATGCGCGATCAGCGTGATGACCGAGTTCGATTCGAGCCGCGGCTCGGCCGTCGTGCCCGCCTCGGCCATGTGCCGGTCGACGATCCGCCGGTTCTGCATGTCGGGCGTCAGCAGGCATAGCGGCAGGCCGGCGGCCTCGGCCCAGGTCATCGCGCCGCTGGCGGCCAGCGGATCGTCGGCGCGGACCACCAGATTGTAATGCTCGGCATAAAGCGGCAGTGCGGTGACCCGGCCCAAGGGTTCATTATCGAGATAGGTCAGCCCGGCATCGATCTGCAGGTCGTCCAGCATCTGCAGGATCTCGGCCGAGGTGCGCGAAAGAACGGTGACGCGGATCTTGGGATGGCGCGCGGCCAGCGGTTCGGTCAGAACGCTGACCGCGGCCAGCGCGGTGGGAATCGCGGCGATGCGCAGATCGCCCGACAGCCCCGCCTTGACCGCGCGCATCTCCTCGCGCAGGGCGCGGGTGTCGGCGACGATGGTGCGGGCGCGTTCCAGCACGCGCGCACCCTCGGGCGTCAGCCCGCCATAACGCGAGCCGCGCCAGACCAGCATCACGCCCAGCTGTTCCTCCAACTGCTTGATCCCGGCCGACAGGGTGGGCTGGGTCACGCCGCAGGCCTCGGCGGCGCGGCCGAAATGCTGCTCGCGCGCCAGCGCGATGAACATTTCCAGCTTGTCTATCATGGACAATTCCTCCCGGGCGGCAGGATTGCACCGCGACCCGGGGACAGGCAACGCGCGTTTCGCGCGCGGGCGCCGGCGGTTTCCGGCCAGCGCGCCACGCGGCGCTTGAATTCCCCCGCGGAAACCGCTTTGTGTGGCCCAACCACGGCGCGAGCCGGGACACGTGCCGGAAGACGGTCCCGCAGGGAAAGCGAGACAAGAACACCGATGAACCGCCTGTTCGGATTGCCTTGTGCCTGCGCGTTCGCCCGCCGCAACGCCGATGGCGCCGCGTGTGAGCGTGGTCCCAGTTTTCCCGCCTGCCGGAGGCCGCCGCGATGAGCAGCGACAAAACCCAAACCGATTTCACCCTGGCGCGTGCCCGCAGCCAGGTCCTTCTTTTGTCGGTGGCGGTGTTCAGCCTGTTCACCAATGCGTTGATGCTGACCGGGCCGCTGTTCATGCTGCAGGTTTACGACCGGGTGCTGGGCTCGCGCTCGGAAGAGACGCTGGTTGCATTGTTCATCCTGGTCGCGGCGCTGTACTTTTTCTATTGGCTGCTGGATTTCGCCCGCGGCCGGGTGATGGCGCGGATCGGGGCGCGGCTTCAGGCGGTCTTTGGCCGGCGTGTCTTTACCGCGGTGATCGAACGCACGGCGCTCAGGGGCGGGCAGGGGCCGGGCGCGACCGCGTTGCAGGACCTGGACGCGGTGCGAAACATGTTCGCTTCGCCCGTGCTGCTGGCCTTTTTCGATCTGCCCTGGACGCCGCTCTTTCTGGCCGCGATCTTCATCTTCCATCCGCTGCTGGGCTACATGGCGCTGGCTGGGGCCGCGCTTTTGATCGCGGTCACGCTGATCAACCGCATCACGACGAAAAAGGGGCTGGAAGGGGCCAACCGGCTGAGCCATGCGGCCCAGCGCCTGGCGCGCCAGACCGAAGAGGGCGGCGCGCTGGTCTGGTCGCAGGGCATGGCCCCGGTGATGGCCGAGCGCTGGGCGCGGTTGCAGGACGAGGCCGGGGTCAAGGGCCTGGGGGCGAACGACCGTACCGGCACGTTCAGTTCCTTCTCGCGCTCGTTCCGGTTCTTCCTGCAATCGGCCATGCTGGCGCTGGGCGCATGGCTGGTGCTGCAACAGGAGCTGACGCCGGGTGCGATGATTGCCGGCTCGATCATGCTGGGCCGGGCGCTTGCCCCGGTCGAGCAGGTGCTGGGCCAGTGGGCCGCGATCCAGCGCGCCTGGACCGGCTGGCGCGAGTTGAAGGCGTTTCTCAAGGCGTTGCCCGCGCGCGAGCGTCCGACCGAACTGCCGCAACCGGCGGCGCGTTTGTCGTTGTCGAACGTGGCGCTGCGCACATCGGCCAGCTCGCCGCCGATCCTCTACGGTATCAGTTTCGAACTGGAACCGGGCGAGGCGCTGGGCGTGATCGGCAAGAGCGGGGCGGGCAAGACCAGCCTGGCCCGCCTGATCCAGGGGCTTGTGGAGCCGACCGCGGGCGAGATCCGGCTGGATGGCGCGGCGCTCGATCAATACGGCCCCGAGCGGCTGGGCCGGCATGTCGGTTGCCTGCCGCAAGACGTGCGTTTCTTCGACGGCACCGTGGCCGAGAACATCGCCCACATGGTGCGCCGTCCCGATGCCGCCGCCGTGGTCGAGGCCGCGAAAAAGGCGCGCGTGCACGAGGTGATCCTGAAGTTGCCGCAGGGCTATGACACGCTGCTGGGGGCCGCGGATGCGCAATTGTCGGGCGGGCAGAAACAGCGGCTGGCGCTGGCGCGCGCGCTGTATCACGACCCGGTCCTGCTGGTGCTGGACGAGCCGAACTCGGCGCTCGATGCCGATGGGTCCGAGGCGTTGAACGCGGTGGTGGCCGACATGAAGAAGGCCGGCAAGTCGGTGATCATCATGACCCACAGGCCCTCGGCGATCGCGGTGTGCGACCGGCTTCTGGTGATCGACAGCGGCCTGCAAAAGGCGCTTGGCCCGCGCGACCAGATCGTGCGTTCGATGATGAAGAACGCCGGCGAGGTTCAGCGCAGCATGGGCTCGGTGCGCGGCGCAACCGTGCAGGGGGCGGGCGGATGAAATGGCCCGGCCTGTCCCGACCGCCCGCGCCCCCCGCGGGCAAGCTGCCCGGCGCGCGCTTGCCGCTGACCGTGGGCATCCTGGCGATCCTGCTGCTGATCGGCGGGCTGGGCTTTTGGTCGGTCGCGACCAATATCGCCGGTGCCGTCGTCACCTCGGGCACCGTCAAGGTCGAGAGCGAGCGCCAGGTCATTCAGCATCCGGATGGCGGCGTGGTGGGCGAGATCCTGGCCAAGGACGGCGACACAGTCGAGGCGGGCGAGGTGGTGCTGCGGCTCGACGGCACTTTCCTGCGCTCGGAACTGGCCATCGTCGAGCGTCAACTGCTGGAGATCGAGGTGCGCAAGGCGCGCCTGATCGCCGAGCGCGACGGGCTGGAGACGCTGGAAATCGGCGAGATCACCGGCTTCGACAATCTCGACCCCGAGTGGATCGCCGGGCAGATCGAGGGCCAGAAGAGCCTGTTCGCCGCCCGCCGTGCCGCGCTGGCCCAGGAACTGCACCAGATCGAAGAGCAGAAGATCCAGATCGACAACCAGATCGAGGGCACCCGGGCGCAAATCGCGGCGCTGGAAAAGCAGCTCGGGCTGGTCGAGCGCGAACTGATCGACAAGGAAACGCTCTATGCCCAGAACCTGGTGCCGGTGGGCCAGGTTCTGTCGCTGCAACGCGACGAGGCGGGGCTGGAAGGCGATATCGGCCGGCTGACCTCGCAGGTCGCGGAAAGCCGGGCGCGGATCTCGGAGCTCGCCGTGCAGGCGCTGCGCCTGACCGACAGCCGCCGCGAGGATGCGATCACCCAGCTGCGCGACCTGCAATACGGCGAGATCGAGCTGGAGGAACGCCGTCTCAGCCTGATCGAGCAACTTTCGCGGCTGGACGTGCGCAGCCCGGCCGACGGGGTGATTTTCGGCTCGTCCGTCTTCGCCGTGCGCGCGGTGGTCCAGCCCGCCGAACCGATGATGTATGTCGTGCCCGGTGGCCAGCCGATGCTGGTCTCGGCGCGGATCGATCCGGTGGATATCGACCAGGTCTACCCGGGGCAGGACGTGTCGCTGCGGCTCACGACCTATGACAGCCGGACCACGCCGGAACTGTCCGGCGAGGTGCTGCGGGTGTCGGCCGATGCGCTGCAGGACGAGGCGACGCAGCAGACCTTCTACGAGGCGGTGATCCTGCCCGACACCAGCGCCCTGGCCGATCTGCCGGGCGTGGAACTCTTGCCCGGCATGCCGGTCGAGGCGTTCCTGCGCACCCGCGACCGCACCCCGCTGTCCTACCTCGTCCGCCCGATCAAGGTCTATTTCGACCGCGCCTTCCGCGAAGACTAGGCGCGGCTTCCGTGGCTGCCCGTCTGACATTTTCGTGCGATTGCCGTGCCTTGCGGCGCGATCCTGCTAGGTAATCCGGCTTCGGGCGCATTGCCGCGCCGTTGCCAAGGGAGATTGCATGGCCGATCGCGAAACGCTGCTGAACGCTTTCATGGACAGGGTCGAGGCCCGCAACGGCGGGCAGGACGCCTTCCTGCAGGCGGTCGAGGAGGTCGCCGCAGACGTGCTGACGGTCGAGAAGGCGCATGCGCCCTGGGCACGTGCGCGGGTGCTGGAACGGTTGACGGAACCCGACCGGATCGTCGGCTTTCGCGTGGTCTGGGAAAACGATGCCGGCGAGGTGGAGATCAACACCGGCTGGCGGGTGCAGGTCTCGAACGCGATCGGTCCCTACAAGGGGGGCTTGCGGTTCCACCCCTCGGTCTGCCCCTCGGTGCTGAAATTCCTGGGCTTCGAGCAGGTGTTCAAGAACGCGCTGACGGGCCTGCCGCTGGGCGGTGGCAAGGGCGGGGCCGATTTCGACCCGCGCGGCCACAGCGAGGCCGAGATCATGCGCTTCTGCCAGGCCTTCATGACCGAACTGGCCCGCTATATCGGCCCCGACGAGGACGTGCCCGCCGGCGACATCAACGTGGGCCCGCGCGAGATCGGCTATCTTTTCGGCGCCTACAAGCGGCTGCGCGGCCAGTTCCACGGCGCGCTGACCGGCAAGGGCGAGGCGTTCGGCGGCAGCGCCATGCGGGTCGAGGCGACCGGCTACGGGCTGATCTATTTCGTCGAGGCGATGCTGGCCGAGCAGGGGCGCGAACTGGCCGGGCGCCGCGTGGCGGTCTCGGGCAAGGGGAACGTGGCGACCCATGCCGCAGAAAAGGCGATCTGCGAGGGGGCGCGCGTCGTCTCCCTGTCGGACACCTCGGGCACGCTGGTGGCCGAGGACGGCATGGGCCAGGGGGCCGTCGACTGGGTGCGCGCGCGCAAGCGCGACGGCGGCGACCTGTCCGATCCGCCGCGCGAATTGGGTCTGCGGTTCCACGAGGGCGCCGCGCCCTGGGGCCTGGTCGAGGCCGAGATCGCGCTGCCCTGCGCCACCCAGAACGAAATCGACCGGGACGGCCTGCGCGCGGCGATGGACAGCGGGCTGGCCCTGGTCGCCGAGGGCGCCAACATGCCGTTGACGGCGGACGCGGCGGCCGAGCTGCGCGCGGCGGGCCTGCCCCATGCGCCCGGCAAGGCGGCGAATGCGGGCGGCGTGGCGATTTCGGGGCTGGAGATGAGCCAGAACGCCAATGGCCGGCCGCTGGACCCGGACAGCGTGGACCAGGCGCTGAAACGCATCATGGCGGACATCCACGCCCGCGCCGCCGAGGAAGGCCGCGGAAAGGGCGGCGCGATCGATTATCGTCGCGGGGCGAATATCGCCGCCTATCGCAAGGTGGCCACCGCCGTCGCCGCCTACGGGGTGCTGTAAGCGCGGATGGCGGAACGCAACCGGGGCCGGCAAAGGTGCCGGCCCCGAATTGGCGTCGCGATCGGCGGCGTGCTCAGTCCTGGCG
>JBNGDM010000183.1:0-6971 GCA_049975105.1 Rhodovulum sp.
TGGCGGGCATCGGCCGCGGACAGGTGAAGAAGTTCGAGGCCGCGGGAATCACGACGATGGAGGCGTTGGCCCGCCTCGATCATCCGATCCGCGGCATAGCGGAGACCACGCGCGCGAAGCTCGTCGCCCAGGCCCGGCTTCAGCATGCCCGCAAGACGGGAGAGCCGGCTTACGAACTGCGCGCGCCCGAGCCGGGCAAGGGTTTCGACCTGCTGCCCGAGCCGACGCCTGGCGACATCTTCTACGACATCGAGGGCGATCCTCACTACGAGGGCGGCCTCGAATACCTGCACGGCGTGTGGTGCGACGGAGACTTCCTCGCGTTCTGGGCGCATGATCATGAGGCCGAGGCGCAGGCCCTGTCGGAGCTGCTGGCGTTCTTTCGGGGGCGGCTCGATGCGCATCCGGATGCGCGGATCTACCATTACGCACCCTACGAGATCACCGCGCTGCGTCGGCTGACCACGAAATACGGGATCGGCGAGGCTTTTCTCGACCGGCTGCTGCGCGAGCGCCGGTTCGTCGATCTCTACGCCGTCGTGCGCGGCGGGCTGATCTGCTCGGAAGCGAACTATTCGATCAAGTCGATGGAAGCTTTCTACGGCCGAAAGCGGGACGGCGAGGTGACGACGGCGGGCGGGTCGGTGGTCGCCTACGAACGCTGGCGCGAGACGGGCGAGCAGCAGATCCTCGATGATATCGAGGACTACAACCGCATCGACTGCATCTCCACCGAGGAGCTCCGCGATTGGCTGGTCCGGATCCGGCCCGAAGGCCCCTGGCCACGTCTGGGCGAGGACGCGGGCGACAAGGAAGAGGCGGAAGACGCAGACGCCGCAGACCTGCGTGCCATGCTCGCCGCATCCGGTCTGCCCGAGGAGCGACAGCAGATGCTCTTCAATCTCAGCCTCTTTCACAAGCGAGAGGCCAAACCGGCGCAATGGGCCGTCTTCGACAGCGCCGGGAAGGAAGAGGACGAGTTGATCGACGACCTCGACGCGCTTGCCGGTCTCGAGGCGGTTGGCCCGGCGGAACCGGTGAAGCGATCCATGGCGCGCACCTATCGGTTCCCGCCCCAGGAAACGAAGCTGAGGGGCGGCAAAAAGGCCACGGTGCCAGTTGGTGACGGACCGCCAGCGACCGTAGAGATCACCGCGCTCGACCGGAGCGGGCGAGAGATCACCCTCAAGGCGGGGCCGAAGAAGGCCGATCTGCTGACCGATCGTCTGACGCTCCACCCGGATTGGCCGATTAACACCGGCGTCATCGCCGCGGCTCTGCGCGATGTCATCAGGGATCAATGTTGGCTGCGTCGGTTTACCGCCATCGACGACCTGCTGTCCCGCTCAACTCCGCGCCTGACGACCGGCCCGAAGCCCGACCTGCTGGATGGCGCCGATCCGGTCGCCGGGGCGATTGCGGCCGTTGGCGCGATGGACGGCACCGTGCTGCCGATCCAGGGTCCGCCGGGCACGGGCAAGACCTATGTCACGGCGCGCGCGATCCTGTCGCTGGTTCGGAAAGGGCACCGCGTCGGCGTGGCCTCGAACAGCCACGAGGCCATTCGCAATGTGCTGATGGGCTGTCTTCTTGCGCTGGAGGACGACGATCCGGACATCACGCTGGAGAACGCCGAACTCGCTCACAAGGTGAGCGGTGAAGACGACGGCTATCCCGAGGGATTCACCGGCATCACCCGTGCCACGTCCAACGACGATCCCGCGCTGACAGGGGCCCATGTCGTCGGCGGCACCGCCTTTTTCTTCTCACGTCCGGAGTTCGAGCAGTCGCTAGACTGGCTCTTCGTGGACGAGGCGGGACAGGTCGGCCTCGCTAACATGGTCGCCATGGGGCGTGCCGCGCGCAACATCGTGCTGGTCGGCGACCCGCGCCAGCTACCGCAGGTGATCCAGGGCGCGCATCCCGAGCCCGCCAACCTCTCCTGCCTCGACTGGATGCTGGGCGATCACGCGACGATCCCGCCGGACCGCGGCATCTTCCTCCCCGTCTCGCGGCGTATGCACCCCGAGGTTTGCCGCTTCATCTCGGAGCAGGTCTACGAGGGGCGGCTGACCAGCCACCCCGACACCGCGCGACAGGGGGTTAGCGGCACCCGGTTTCCCAAGGCGGGGGCTTTGTGGGTCCCGGTCGCGCATGAGGGCAATGCTCAGATCTCGACCGAGGAGGTCTCCGCGATCCAAGCTGCGGCGGCCGATCTCCTTCAAGGCGAGTGGACGGAGAAGGACGGCACGCGCCGCTCGATGCGCGAGACCGACATCATCGTTGTCGCGCCGTACAACGCGCAGGTGAATGCACTTCGCGACGCGCTGCCGCTCGGCATCCGCGTGGGCACGGTCGACAAGTTCCAGGGGCAGGAGGCGCCGGTCTGCCTCGTCTCGATGACTGCCTCATCAGCCGAGGAAACGCCGCGCGGTATGGACTTCCTGTTCTCCCTCAACCGCATCAACGTGGCTGTCTCGCGCGCCAAGGGGCTGGCACTGGTCTTCGGCGCGCCGCGTCTGCGCGAGGCGAAGTGTGAGACAGTCGAACAGATGCGGTTGGTGAATACTTTGTGTGCGTTGGCCATTGTGCCGTCTGGTGAATGATGAAGAATCTGTTCTCGAAGCTTAAGCGCAAGCTGGGTGCGGTGCGGGAGCAGGAGACGCATCCTGATCTGGAGCCCCAGGGCCGAACGGTCGAGCAGCCGACTACGATCCCGCGCGCAGATTCAGGAAAGCACGCTGGACGCGTAGCGGCCGAACCCGCGTTCGGTCGGCAAGATCCAAACGACGAGACGCTCCATCCGGACTTAGAGCTGATTGATCCGCTGTTCATCGAGGAGTTCCCTCTTAAGAATCCGCTGGGTGAGCCTCCGGCCCCGGCGGATCCTGCGGCTTCCAAAGAAGGCGTGTCGCCAGCCGACGCGGACGCCGGGGCTGAAGCGGAGCATGAGAGCAGAGAGAGGCAGCAGCCGGATTCACATGCTGCTCCGGCTTCTCCGACTGCTGATGTTCCGACTTTGGCCGACGAGCTCAACACGGCTGAGATGGATGACGAAGAGGATGAGCTTGCTCATGGGGCCATCGGCGAGGCCGGAGCCGGCAGCGCCGGCGCTCCTCTCCCGGAGAATCTTGGGGCTTCGGGGGGACTTCCGTCGACAGCCAAGACGGCCGTACAGGCAGAAGCGGAGCATGAGAGCCGGGAGAGGCAGCAGCCGGATCCGGATGCCGCTCCGGCGTCTCCGACTCCTGATGTTCCGGCCATTGCCGACGTGCTCGACGCGGCTGAGGTGGATTACGAAGAGGACGCGTTCGCCGAAGAGGAAGACGAGTTCGCCGAACTCGAGGAGCAATTCTGGGAGGCTGAGCTTGCATTCGAAGTCGGCGGCAAAGCGGAATACGGCGGTTTCGACGACGCGCCGCTTGATGACGCGGACCTCCGCGAGCTTCCAGAGCTTGACCCTCACGAGATCCACGACGAGGCCGAGAGCGCGAACTGGGAAGAGCTCTTCGAACTGGAGCTCTACGAAGAAGGGGCCGATCGTTCCGCTCCGCGTATTGAAGAGGAGAGAATCTCCGGGGACCGGCAACTGGACGACTACGCCGCAAGGTTGGTCGGCCAGATGCAAATCATCAAACTGGATGAACGCTCCCGGTTACACAGACGCTTCAAGGCGATCCTGGAGGAATTCCCCTTCTCCGCGAGCTATAAAGCGCTCTCGAGCCTTATAAGCGCAGGGGTCAGCCTAGAGGAGTTGGAAGACGCCTGCGAGCTCAAATGTCTTTGGCGCGAAGCTCCCTGGCTATGGTCTCATCGTCTGTTCAATCGGCTGTTGGGGGCATGGGAAACGGAAGAACGTTCCACCTACCGCAGCGCTCTTTCGTGGAGGTTGGCGATCTCGCTGATCGGGTCAGTCGGCCGGCCAGAGGCTGAGCGAAAGCTCTTCGAGGACTGGCTCACCGAATGGCAGCAGATGTCGGTTGAACATGCCGGTCCAGGGGCTCGCATGGATCCGAGTTTCTGGAGCTACTCAGCGTACCTGCAGCTCAAGCGCGAACGCATCCCTCTGATCGACGATGATCTCTGGTTCTACGAGGAGCTGCCCGACAGACGGCTCTGGAGCTCCCTCCGTCTCGAGGACGGCGACGGCGAAGCCTGGCGGTTCGAGCCGAAGAGCGATCGTCGCGACACCGGTTTCCTGTCGAGGCTACCGTGGCCCCAGCGGATGGCTGAGCAAGAGGAAGCCGAGAGGAAAGAGGCGAAGAAGCAGGAGGAGAAGGCGAATGCCTAAATCGCTTTATCCGCCGAAGGGGGCGTTCGTGCGATTCGAAGACGGCGCGCCCGGCGTGATCCATGAGCACAGGCCGAAGACGGACCCGTGCGAGGCGCAGCTCGCGGTTGCGGGCGGTCGGCGCGTGTGGGCGAAGCTCTCCGACCTGCGGCCTGGCTATGCGCCTGGACAGCAGGTGCAGCACAGGCCTCCGCGGGGACGCGGCACGAGCCTCGGGACCGGAAAGGTCCTCGCGACGCGTTCGCTAGGCGGTTTCGAGCAGGTCTTGGTTCAGTTCGCCGAAACCGGCGAGAGCCGCTGGCTGGACTGGCGTGTGCTTGCGCAGGCGACGCCGGTCGAGCATCGGATCGCAGCGAGGCGAACCGGGCAGCACGCGGACCATGCGGAACGGTTCCGGCTTCGCATGTTGTCAAAAGCGCTGCAGATATGGAACGCGAACACCGGGGCGTTCGGGCGCTTGGATATCGATCCGCTGCCGCATCAGCTGGATGTGGCGCGGAAGGTCGTCACCTCTCCGCAGGCGCGTTGGCTCATCGCCGATGACGTTGGTCTCGGCAAGACCATTGAGGTAGGCCTCATCCTTCACGCTCTTACGCAGCGCAACCGCTGCAGGCGCGTGCTCATCGTCTGCCCTTCATCCCTCACCAAGCAGTGGAAAGACGAGATGCGCGCGAAGTTCGGGCGCGCCTTCGAGATCTACAACCGCGACTTCCGTCCCGAATACGCCGACGAAATGCGGCTTAGGGAGAACGTCATCATCTCGCTCGACCTCGCCAAGCGCGATGAGCATCTGGCGCGGCTCATCGAGGCCGGGTTCTGGGACGTCATCGTGTTCGACGAGGCCCACAGGCTTGGGCGATCCGAAACGGGCGAACAGACGGAGCGCTACGCGCTCGCTCATAAGCTGCGTGACCGAACACACTCGCTGCTTTTACTTACGGCGACGCCGCACCAAGGCAAGACGCGCCGCTTCGCGGCGCTGCTTGAGCTGGTCCGACCCGACCTTCTGCCCGAGATCCGCACGCTGGAGATGAACCCGGAGGTGGTCGGCGACATCATCATCCGGAACCGGAAGACGCGCGTCACAGATGCCGAAGGCAACCTGATTTTCCGCGGCCACGATACGCACCGCCACAAGGTGACCCCGTCGCCTGAAATGCGAGAGGCGGACAAGGCGCTGCGCCGCTACTTGAGCGAGGGGTATCGCGCCAGCGCTGACGCAAAGGACAGGACCGTCGGCCGGGCCATCGGGTTCGTCATGACCACCTATCGCAAGCTCGCCTCATCGTCTGTCGCTGCGATCGAACGAGCCCTCGAACGGCGGCTGGAGCGGCTTGGGAGCATCGATGCCGCTTCGCCGACGGCGATACCGTCGGAAGAGCAGCTCGAAGGTGACGACAACCTTACGGAAGCCGGAGCGATCGGCGAGGTAGGCGCCTTCTTCGCCGATGAAGAGAGCGAGGTTCAAGCGGTCCTTAACCTCGTTCGAATTGCACTGCGATCGGATGCCAAGCTCGAGACCTTCCTCAGCGAGGTGGTGTCGCCACTGCTGGAACGTGGCGAGAGCCTGCTCGTATTCACTGAATACAGAGCCACGCAGGCTTACCTCGCGGAGGCAGTCGCACAGGCATACCCCGGCGTGCAGGTGGCAACGATCAACGGCTCAATGCCGCTCGATGAGAAGACGAAAAATGTGCGTGCCTTCAATAGCCGCGAGGCGCAGGTGATGGTCTCGACTGAGGCGGGAGGCGAGGGTCTCAACCTGCAGGACGCCTGCCACATCATGGTGAATTACGACCTGCCGTGGAACCCGGCGCGCCTCGTCCAGAGGATCGGCCGCCTGTACCGCTATGGCCAGAGACAGCGCGTCCAGGTCATCAATCTCCAGTCGGACGACGGCTTCGACAACAGCGCCATCTCCTTGCTGCTCGACAGGGTTAGCACCATCGCTCAGGACATGGCCAGCGTGGCCGGAGAGATGAAGGATGCCTTGGCGGCCGAGGTGCTCGGCGAACTCATGTCCAACATCGATATGGAGAGCATCCTCGAGCGCGCGACGAGCATGAAGATGGACCAGACCGAAGAGGAGATAGCCGAAGCCATTCGCGAAGCTCAGCGGGCCCGGGCGGCCGAGGACGACATTCTGCAGTTCGCCTCCGCGCATCAGACCCGCATCTCCGGCGGCTTCGACTACCGCCACATGGTCAGCTTCGTGAAGGGGATGGCGCTGATCGCCGGATACGAAGTGCGAGCGGAGTTGCACCACGGGAAAACGCTCGAGATTGCGCTCGCCGAAGAGGATGTCGGCCGCTGGCCTGAGTTTGGCCGCCGCAGCGTCGTCAGGCTCACGGCCGATCACGCGAGAGCGATCGCGGACCCATCTCTCATTCCCATGGATTTCGAGGCCGGCTTTGTGCGCGATCTTGCTGATCTGGCCAGCGATCGTCTGGGGTTCGATGGGCTGTACGGGGAGGCGGTGGCGGGGACCGAGTCGGACGAAGACGTGGTTGGCGTTTATCAAATTCGCTGGCAGGGGCTCTCAGGCGAGTTGCTCGAGGAAGAGTTGGTTGCCCTGTCCGGCTGCCCCGAGGGCGCCGAGGAGCTGCCGCACGAAGAGTTTGCGGAACTGTTGTTGAGGCCACAAAAGAGTGCGCCAGCTTCGACGCCCGCGGATGAGGAC
>JBNGDM010000184.1:0-6959 GCA_049975105.1 Rhodovulum sp.
TCCGGGCACCCAGTCCTCGCCGCAGGAGGAGGTCGAGGCGTTCCTGAAGGCGCGCGACTACCACCTGCCCGAGCTGGAGGCCGCCCTTCCGGCCGATCCGGCCGATCTGGTGGCGGCGGCAGGCGAACTGACCTCGGCGCCTGCGCGGGAATTGTTGCTGGGCTTGCTGGCCCGCTATCGACGCGATGCCGAGCGGATGCCGCTGGAGCCGTTCGCCGAGGCCGCGCGGGCCGAAGGGTTCGACCCCGGCAGGCTGGCGGCGCGGTTCGGCGTCGATCCGGCCGCGGCCTTTCGACGGCTGGCTGCCTTGCCGGGCGGGCTTGCCGGCGGGCCGGTGGGGCTGGTGATCTGCGATGGATCGGGCACGCTGACCTTTCGCAAGCCGGTCGAGGGGTTCGCGCTGCCGCGGTTCGGGGCGGCCTGTCCGCTGTGGCCGCTGTACCAGGCGCTGGCGCGGCCCATGGCGCCCCTGCGCGCGGTGGTGGAGCTGGGCGGGCCGGTGCCGCAGCGGTTCCTGACCTTTGCGCTGTGCCAGCCGGCGCTGGCGGGCGGCTTCGACGGGCCGCAGGTTCTGGAGGCGGCGATGCTGATCCTGCCCGAGGAAACGGTGCCGGTGCCCGAGGGCCGCGGCCAGCCGATCGGCACGTCCTGCCGGATCTGCCCGCGCCGGGGCTGCGTGGCGCGGCGCGAGCCGTCGATCCTGGCGGATGGATTCTGAGGGGTTTTGACACTATGCCCCTTTGCGCCGATAGTCTGGGGACAAGCAGGGCGAAAACGCCCGCGAGGGAGGAACGACGGCACATGGGCAAGCATGTCCTGCTGATCGAAGACGAACCGAACATCATAGAGGCGATCCGCTTCATCCTCTCGCGCGAGGGGTGGCGGGTGGATACCCATTCGGATGGCATGACGGCCTTTGGCCGGGTGGCCGAGGTGCGCCCCGATATCGTGATCCTCGACGTGATGCTGCCCGGCCGGTCGGGCTTCGACATCTTGCGCGACATCCGCGCCGATACCGGGCTGAACGGGCTGCCGGTGCTGATGCTGACGGCCAAGGGGCAGGTCAAGGACCGCGAGATGGCCGAGCGGATGGGCGCGAGCCGGTTCATGGCCAAGCCGTTTTCCAACACCGAGGTGCTGGCCTCGGTCCGGGAACTGACGGGGGCCTGAGGCCATGGGCCGGGCGCCGCTGTTCCTGGCCCGGCAGGGCTATCGGCGGCGCCGCCTGGCGGACATGGCGCGG
Source organism: Rhodovulum sp. (assembly GCA_049975105.1). GTDB lineage: Bacteria > Pseudomonadota > Alphaproteobacteria > Rhodobacterales > Rhodobacteraceae > Rhodovulum. The sequence continues at coordinate 1,244 of JBNGDM010000184.1, forward strand.
CTGTTGCCGGTGCTGGGGCTGGCGCTGTTCCTGGCGCCGGCGCTGGATTCGCGGGACGGCTTGTCGGCGGGGATGCTGATCTTTCTGTTCGCGGCCTGGGCCGGGCTGATCGCGGCCTCGGCGGTGCTGGCGCGGCGGCTGTGCCGGTCGGGGGCGATGGAGGATGCGGCCGAGCCCCCCGAGGACGGCGCGCCGTGATCCCCTTCGACGTGCTGGTGGCGATCTGCCTGTTATACGTCGTGCTGCTGTTCGGCGTGGCGTTCCTGGCGGAACAGCGCGCGATGCGGGGGCGGGGCGGCTGGCTGCGCTCGCCCGCGATCTACACCCTGTCGCTGTCGGTCTATTGCACCGCCTGGACGTTCTACGGCGCGGTGGGATACGCCGCGCGGTCGGGGCTGGAATTCGTGACGATCTACCTGGGCCCGACGCTGGTTCTGATCGGCTGGTGGTGGACGCTGCGCAAGATGGTCCGCATCGGGCGGACGCAGCGGATCACCTCGATCGCCGACCTGATCTCGTCGCGCTACGGCAAGTCGAACGTGCTGGGGGTGATCGTGACGCTGATCGCGGTGGTGGGCACCACGCCCTATATCGCGCTGCAGCTGCAATCGGTGACGCTGTCCTTCGCGGTGTTTGCCCCCGGCGGCGCGGCGCCCTGGGCCTTGGGCGATCTGAACGCGAGCGCGCTGACCGTGGCGGCGGGTCTGGCGGTGTTCACCATCCTGTTCGGCACGCGCAACCTGGACGCCAACGAGCGCCACCACGGCGTGGTGACCGCCATCGCGGTCGAGGCGGTGGTCAAGCTGGTGGCGCTGCTGGCGGTGGGCGTGTTCGTGGTCTGGGGGATCGCGGGCGGGCCGGGGGCGATGATCGACCGGATCGAGGCCTCGGCCATCGCGGGGATGCCGATCCAGCCGGGACGCTGGATGGGGCTGACCTTCCTGGCGGCGGCGGCGATCCTGACCTTGCCGCGGATGTTCCAGGTGCTGGTGGTGGAAAACGAGGACGAGCGCCACCTGGCGACCGCGTCCTGGGCGTTCCCGGCCTACCTGTTCCTGATGAGTCTGTTCGTGGTGCCCATCGCCGTGATCGGTCTGTCCGAGATGCCGGCGGGCGCCAACCCCGACCTGTTCGTGCTGACCCTGCCGCTGGCGCACGGGCAGGACGGGCTGGCGACGCTGGCCTTCCTGGGCGGGTTCTCGTCCGCCACCTCGATGGTGATCGTGGCGGCCATCGCGCTGTCGACGATGGTGTCGAACCATATCGTGATGCCGCTGTTCCTGAACCTGACGAAATCGGGCGCGACGATGTCGGGCGACGTGCGCACCATCGTGCTGCGGGCGCGGCGGCTGTCGATCGCGGGGGTGCTGTTCCTGGGCTATCTCTATTACCGTCTGTCGGGCGGGTCCGAGGCGCTGGCCGCCATCGGGCTGATCTCGTTCGCGGGGGTCGCGCAATTCCTGCCCGCGCTGCTGGGTGGGATATTGTGGCGCGGGGCGACGCGGCTGGGCGCGGTGGCCGGGCTGACGCTGGGCTTTGCGGTCTGGGCCTATGCGCTGTTCCTGCCGAGCTTCGGCGAGGGCGCGGTGATGAGCGCGGCGCTGTTGTCCGAGGGGCCGTGGGGCATCGGCTGGCTGCGGCCGCAGGGGCTGTTCGGGATGGACGGGCTGGACCCGCTGGTGCATGCCATGGTGTTCTCGATGGCGGCGAACCTGGCGGGCTTCGTCGGGGGCTCGCTGCTGAGCTTTCCGGGGCCGATGGAGCGGTTGCAGGCGGCGCAATTCGTCAACGTGTTCGACCATTCGACCGCCGGGCAGGGCTGGAGCCAGGGCCGCGCCGAGGCCGAGGACCTGTTGTTGATGGCGCAGCGCATCCTGGGCCCGGACGAGGCGCAGGGGCTGTTCCAGCGCGCCGCCGCCGATCAGGGCAAGGGCGGCTATCTGCCCGACATCACGCCGGAATTCCTGCAACGGCTGGAACGCGAGCTGGCCGGGTCGGTGGGCGCGGCGACGGCGCATGCGATGGTGGGCCAGATCGTGGGGCGGTCGGCGGTGTCGGTCGAGGACCTGATGAAGGTCGCCGACGAGACCGCGCAGATGATGGAATATTCCAGCCAGCTGGAGGCCAAGTCCGAGGAACTGGCCCGCACCGCGCGGCAATTGCGCGAGGCCAACGAGAAGCTGACCGAACTGAGCGTGCAGAAGGACGCGTTCCTCAGCCAGATCAGCCACGAGTTGCGCACGCCGATGACCTCGATCCGGGCGTTTTCGGAAATCCTGATGTCGGGCGAGGGGCTGGGCGCCGAGGAATTGGGCAACTATTCCCGCATCATCCACGAGGAAAGCCTGCGCCTGACGCGGCTGCTGGACGATCTGCTGGACCTGTCGGTGCTGGAGAACGGGCAGGTGTCGCTGAACGCGCAGCCGGTGGCGCTGGCCGATCTGCTGGACCGGGCGGTGGCGGCGACCGGCAGCCTGCGCGGCGGGCTGGCGATCCGGCGCGACCGGGGGGCGGAACGGGTGGTGCTGACCACCGATGGCGACCGGCTGAGCCAGGTGTTCATCAACCTGATCTCGAACGCGCAGAAATACTGCGATGCGCCGGCGCCGGAACTGACCATCCGGGTGCGCGAGGGGCGCGACGGCGTGGCGGTGGATTTCGTCGACAACGGCACCGGGATTCCCGAGAAAAGCCAGGCGATCATCTTCGAGAAATTCTCGCGCCTGTCGGACCCGCGTTCGGCGGGGGGCGCGGGGCTGGGCCTGGCGATCTGCCGCGAGATCATGGCGCGGCTGGGCGGGTCGATCGTCTATCTGCCGGGGCAGGGCGGTGCGGCGTTCCGGGTCAGCCTGCCGCTTGCCTGCGCCGAGGCCGCCTGAGCGGGGCGCAACGCTTTGTAAACCTCGATCGTGCTAGCCCTTCGGCAAAGGGTTACGGACGGTCGAGACATGACGGACGACGCGCATCGCGCGATACTCAGGCAGATCGTGGGCGAGGATCGCGTGGCGATGCCCGGCGGCGCCGCGCCCGAGGCCGGCACCGACGGCCGCTTCGCGCTGCGGCTGGAGGCCGCGCGCACGGTGCGCGACGATTTCGGCCTGACCGGCGTGGTGGAAGAATGCCTGGCGCTGCGGCCCAAGCTGGAGGATCTGGAACAGGAGGTCACGCGCGAGCGGCTGACCGTGATGCTGCAGGGCGGCGAGGGGCGGCGGGGGCTGGCGGTGTTCAGCCCCGACCTGGCGCTGACCCTGCTGGAATGGCGGCTGCTGGGCATGCTGGCGGCCGAGGCGCCCGAGCCCCGGCCGCTGACCGCGACCGATGCGGCGATCCTGGCCGACCTGACCGACCCGCTGCTGGCGCGATTCGGCGCCGTGATGGCCGAGCGGCCGGGCTGTGACTGGGCGGTGGGCTATGTGCAGGGGGCGACCATCGAGGACCCGCGCCACGTGCCGCTGATCCTGCCGGCGGGCGGCTATCACGGGTTCCGCATCACGCTGCGCCTGGGCGAGGCGGGGCGCGGGGGCGAGTTGTTCCTGGCGATCCCCGAGGCCCATGCGCCGGCGCCGCCGAAGCCCCGCGAAGAGGATGGCGCACCCTGGCCCGACGCGCTGAAGGTGGGGGTGCTGGGCGCGGAACTGGTGTTGAACGCCGTTCTGTGGCGCACGCGCCTGCCCGCGGCCGCGGTGGGGCGGCTGCAACCCGGCGACCTGCTGCCGATGCCCGCCACCGCCCTGACCGAGGTCCGGCTGGAAGGGCCGGGCCGGGTCGTGGTGGCCGAGGGCCGCCTGGGCCAGTCGAACGGCGAACGCGCGGTCAAGATCGACGGCGAGGACGACGCCATGGCCGGGTACGGGGCCCCCGCCGGTCAGGTGCCCGGCCTTGACGCGGCCGCGCCGATGGCCCTGGCCGACAGCGCCCTAGGGGAGCCGGGGGACCCGGCGCTGCCGGGCGAGAGCGCGCCCGGGTTCGCACCCGAAGCGGCCGAGTTCGACCCGCAAGCCGCCTTCTCGCCCGAGGAGACCGAGTTCGACCCCGCGGCGGCCCTGCCGATGGACACCGCCGAGTTCGACCCCGAAGCCGCGTTTTCCCCAGAGACCGCCGATTTCGGCGCCGATTTCCCCGGGCTGGGCGAAAGTTGAGCCGGCCGGCCGCCTAGCGGCCCTCGGCCAGGGCCTCCAGCTGCGGGCGGAGCCCCGGCACCGCGAACCCGGCCCGCCCCAGCGCGGCCATGATCTCGTCGGTGGGGCGCGTCCCGGCCTCGGCCAGGGCCCAGATCACCGAGGACCGGAACCCCGCCCGGCAATAGCCGAAATGCGGCCCCGGCAGATCGGCCAGCGCGCGGCGCTGGGCCTCGATGGTGTCGGGCGTGATGCCGTCATGGGTGACCTCGACCACCGCGAATTCCAGCCCCGCCGCCCGCGCGGCCGCCTCCATCTCGGCGGCGCGTTCGTCGGGCGCGACCTCGGCGTCGGGCCGGTTGCAGATCACCGTGCGGTAGCCCGCGGCCGCCAGCGCGGCCATCGCCTCCGCCGGGGGGTGCGGCGCGGCGGAAAACCCGTCGGTCAGATGAACCATCGGCGGAAGCTCGCTCATGCCGGCCTCCGTCCGGGGCATGCGTCGTAAACCCTGCACATTTTCAGATGTCTCCCTGGAATCGTTCCAGACAATCACGGCTTTCGCGGGGAGAATCAATGCCCGGACCCGAGATTGCGCGGCGCGATTTGACGTGTGTCAAAGTCAGGATCGCCGCAGGGGTGCCATCGTCCCGAACAGAGCGAACAGGAGACATCGATGGCATCGCTTCGCGACAGAAAGCGTCAGCTTCTGAACCGATTGGCCGAACTGGACGACCGCCTGCACGACATCGAGGCGGAACTGGATACGCACCAGTCGAAGGATTGGGGCGAACTCGCGGTGGAGCGCGAGGAGGACGAAGTGCTGGAAGGCATGGGCGCCTCGGGACTGGCCGAAGTGAAGCAGATCAATGCAGCTCTCGCGCGAATCGAGGATGGCAGTTACGGTTATTGCGTGCGCTGTGGGGAAGAAATCGCCGCCGAACGGCTCGATCTTCTGCCGGCTACGCCATTTTGCCGCATCTGTGCGCGCTGACGACAGGTGTAGAGGGAACGACTGAAAAATGAGCAACATGAGCCAGACCAACAGAATGGCCGCATATTCCAACAGCGCACAGCATGACGAGACGCGGGCGATGATCCGGTCGCGGATCGAGTCGCTTTTGACCAGCGGAGCGGTGGCCAGCCAGGTCAGCCGCCAGCTTGTGACCAAGGGCCGGCAAAGCCCGTGGTCCGAGGCGCCCGAGGCCGCGCCGATGTCCGGCGCACGTCCCGCGGAAAGAACCAGCCAAGGGAGGTGCGGATGGCGTTCGAACAGCTCAAGGCCGGGATCTATATGATCCTCGAAGAGATCGAGAAACGGCCCGACGACCGGCACATCCTGCAGGAAGAGTTGCGCGAGAAGATCGCCGAGCTTCGCGGGCTGGGGATGCCGGTTCCCGAGGATATCCTGCGTCTCGAACAACGGCTCGAGGACGACGACTCGGACGATTTCTACGACAACATGCCGGTCTGAGACGGGCCGGGCCGCAGGCCGCGGGGCCAGGGCCCGGTTGCGGCCCGCCCCCTGACGTTTCCCAGATATTGCGTTTTGCGCTGCTCTGTCCCCTAATGGTGCCCGGCGACGGCGCCCGGGCCGGGAC
>JBNGDM010000185.1:0-6943 GCA_049975105.1 Rhodovulum sp.
GGACCGCGTGCCGCCGTAATCCGACAGGGCGCGCGCGGTCAGGCGCCCGGCCTCGCGCCGTTCCGCGACCAGATGTGCCAGCGCGGGCTGGGCCAGCATCGCGCGGGCCAGCGCGTCGGCCTCGCTGGCCTTTCCGGGGCCGTCCCAGGGCAGCTCCAGCAGGTCGACGACGATGGCGCGTTCGGCCGCGCGCGCCACCGCAGTGGGCAGCAACACACGGCGCGACAGCAGCCAATCGGCGGTGCGCCGCGCGCCCAGACGGCCCGCCGCCCGGCCGCCCAGCCGCGACAGGATCAGAACCGGCGACAGCACCACGTTGACCGGCGCCTTGACGATGTCCCAGCCCAGCGCGTGGCGGTGCAGCCGGATCGTGCCGCGCAGCCCGAACTGTGCCCGCACGAAACCGGGCACGCGGGCGCGGCGCGCGGCGAAATAGGCGCGGGCGGCGGCGATCAGCGCGGCATCGGTGGCGGGGGCAAGCGCGGTCATGGACGATCAAATGGGGGGCCGGGTGCCGGCCCGCAAGCGGGATCAGGCGCGGCGCAGGATCGCGATCCGCGTGTCGCCGTAACGCCGGGTATCCAGCAGGTCCACGCCCTCGGGCGGGGCGATCGCGCCGCCCTCCTCCCAGACGATCAGCGCGCCGGGGGCGATCCAGCCGCCGGCCAGCGCGGCGGCCAGCGCCTTTTCGCCCAGCCCCTTGCCATAGGGCGGGTCGAGGAACACCAGGTCATGGGCCGCGCCGGGGTTTTCGCCCGGCCGCGTCGCGTCGCGGCGGATCAGGGTCGTTGCCCCATCGGCCCGGCATTTCGCCACGTTCTCGCGGATCAGGGCGGCGGCCTTGGCGCCGTTTTCGACGAAGGTGACATGCGCCGCGCCGCGCGACAGCGCCTCGAGCCCCAGCGCGCCGGTGCCCGCGAACAGGTCCAGCACCCGCGCGCCGGTCACCGGGTCACCATAGGGGCCGTTCACGAGCAGGTTGAACAGGCTTTCGCGCACCCGGTCGGTGGTGGGGCGCAGATGCGCGCCCGCATCGCCCTTGCCGACCGAGGCCAGCCGAAGGCCCCGGTGCTGGCCCGCGATGATCCTCACGCCGCCATCAGCGCCTTGAGGTCGCCCGCCGCCACCGCGTCCGGGTCGGGCGAGCGCCCCGCCTCGATCAGGCGCTTGGCGGTCATGTAGGCGCGCGGGTCGTTCATCGCGTCGACGGCCAGAAGCTCGGCCCCGCGGTAATACCAGTGGCTGACCGCGCCCGCGCGGTCGCCGGGGCGGATCACCACGCGATCATGGCCCAGGTTCAGCCCGGCGATCTGCAGTTTCACGTCGTACTGGTCGGACCAGAACCACGGTTTCGGGTCATAGGGTGCGTTCGCGCCCAGCATGTTCGCGGCCACCGCCTCGGCCTGGTCGATGGCGTTCTGCACGCTTTCCAGTCGGATGCGCGCGCCGCGCCAGGGCAGGCTGGTGCAATCGCCCGCGGCCCAGATGGCCGGGTCGGCGGTGCGGCCCATCGCGTCCACCGCGATGCCGTGGGCCACGTCCAGCCCGGCGGTTTCGGCCAGTTCGGTGGCGGGCGTCACGCCGATGCCGACGATGGCGAAGTCGAGATCCAGCACGGTGCCGTCATCCAGTTCCGCCCCGGTCACGCGGGTGTCGCCCAACAGGCGCACCAGCCCCGTGCCCTCGCGCAGGTCGACCCCGTGGGCGCGGTGCAGGTCGCGGAAATAGGCGGATGTCTCGGGGGCGGCGACGCGCTGCAGGATGCGGTCGGCGGCCTCGATCAGGGTGACGTGCAGGCCCCGCGCGGCGGCCACCGCCGCGGCCTCCAGCCCGATATAGCCGCCGCCCACGATCAGCACCCGCGCGCCCGGGCGGAAGGCGGGCGCCATGCCGTCCACGTCGGCCAGCGTGCGCACGACATGGACCCCGCCAAGCGCGCCCCCGATGGCGCCGGGCAGGCGGCGCGGCACCGCGCCGGTGGTCAGCGCAAGCTGCTCATAGCGGAGCGCCTGCCCGTCCACGATCACCGCGCGGTCGGCCCGGTCGATGGCGACCGCGGTCTGCGACAGGCGCAACTCGATGTCGTTTTCGGCATAGAATTCGGGCGGGCGCAGGTACAGCCGTTCGACGCCCATCTCGCCAAGCAGGTATTTCTTGGACAGCGGCGGGCGCTGGTAGGGGGGGGCGGATTCCTCGCCGATCAGGGTGATCCGCCCGGCAAAGTCCAGCGCCCGCAATTTCGCGGCCAGCGCCGCGCCCGCCTGACCGGCGCCGATGATGACGATGTGGGACATTGGGCCTTCCGCTCTGGCATGATCCGGGCCAGACACTATCTGAGGCGCGAAAGCGTTTGCAATCCACGAGGAGGGACAGAGATGACGATTTCCACCGGCGACCGGCTGCCCGAGGCCACCTTCATCCAGCTTGGCGCCGAGGGGCCGCAGGAGGTGAAGCTGTCCGAGAAACTGGCGGGCCGCAAGGTGGCGCTGTTCGCGGTGCCCGGCGCGTTCACGCCGACCTGCCATTCGGCCCATGTGCCCAGCTTCGTGCGGGTGATGGACGGGCTGAAGGACAAGGGCGTGGACGAGGTGATCTGCGTCGCGGTCAACGACCCCTTCGTGATGCAGGCCTGGGGCGAGGCGACGGGGGCGACGGCCGCCGGGATCACCATGCTGGCCGATGCGGATGGCGCCTTTACCAAGGCGATCGGGATGGATTTCACCGCGCTGCCGGTGGGGCTGGTGGCGCGGTCGAAACGGTATTCGATGCTGGCCGAGGATGGCGTGGTCACGGTGCTGAACGTCGAGGAAAGCCCCGGCGAGTGCGGCGTTTCGGCGGGCGAGGCGCTGCTGGAGGCGATCTGACCGGCGCCCCCGCTTTCCTCTGCGGGGCATGAAGGCCGCGTGCCCCCCCGCCGGCCAGGGCGTTGCACCTGGTCTGCGGGGGGGGCGTTTGGCCGTCGCCGCGCCGGACGGGCAACGGTCGCCGGGCCTTGGCATAAACAACACATTCCCCGCCCGCCCGGCAGCGGACCGCAGGTTTCCTGTTTTAATCTCGTTCCGGTTGCGGCAATTAAGATCAGCGCCCTCACACGGAGACGAGACATGAACGCGCGTGTTCTTGCCCCAACCCTCTGCCTGTCACTGGTCCTCGCCACGGGTCCGGCGCTTGCCGGCGGCTTTACGCCTGCCCCCGAAGAAACCGCCATGACCACCCCCGTTCCGCAGGTGGGCGCGTTCGATGGGTTCTACATCGGCGCCGCGGCGGGCCGGGCCTCGGGAGATGGCTCTCCGTTCGATTTCGGTGACGGCACGCCCTACGGGCTGATTGCGGGCTACAACGTTCAGCAGGGTCGTCTGGTGTATGGGGTCGAGCTTGGGCATTCCGCGTTCGACGATCTGGATTATCTGAGCCTCGAGATCGACCGTGTCACGGACCTGCGGGGGCGTGTCGGCTATGTCACGGGTGACCTGATGGTCTATGGCGCGGTCGGCTGGGCCTGGGCGCATGCGCAAAACACCTCGACCGGTGCGGATGGCGACCTAGACGGGGCAAGCTTCGGGGTCGGGGCGGAATACAACGTCAACGAACGGTTCTTCGTCGGGGCGGACTATACCGTCCGCGATGTCAGCGGGACATTCGGCGCGGCGGTCGACATGGACGTGGACCTGAATTCGCTGTCACTGCGGGTCGGTTTCAGATTCTGAAAACGCCCGGATTCCGCGATATGAATCGCATATGAATTCCATATGAATCGCATATGACTTTTGTATGAGGGTCAGCCCGGGCTGCGGCGCGCAAGAAGCGGGGCGATCACCATCTCGTCCATGACGCTTTCGCGGCATTGCCAGCGGTCGGCAAGCCGGGCCAGGCAATCGGCGCGAAGGGCGCGCAGCGTCCGGCGGCTGGCCAGCGCATCGGGCGGCCCGGCATAGACCCCGCGCCGCGCCATGTCGCGCTGCAACAGATACATCGCGAAATTCGGGTTGGCCGCATAGAGGTCGCGCGCCAAGGCCAGGTCGAGCCGGGGATGGGCGCGCGCCAGCCGGTCGGCCAGGGCCGGGTATTTGCCGGCCTGGCGGGTGGCGGAAATGTCGATGGTCAGCGCGAGGTCGGCGCGCTCGGCGGGGGACAGCAGGTCGGCGAAGCGGTCCAGCAGGGCGCGGGCGGCGGCGCGGTCGCGGGCCACGTTCATGCCGTTGCCGTCGCGCAAAAGCCGCACGAGAAAGCGCAGCGCCTCGGCGTTGCCGTCCTCGACCGCCTGTTTCAGCACGGCCACGGTCCGGGGGCCGTTGGCGCGCATGCCGATGCCCCACATGCGGCGCTGGGCGTCGAGCACGGCGATGCGGTCCTGCCCGGTGGCGCGGGCCTGTTCGGCGTAGCCCGCGAACCGCGCGCGCGAGTTGGGCGGCAGGTAGCCATACATCGCGCCCTCGGCCAGCGTGGTCCAGGCGGTGGCCTGGCCCATCTCGGCCGCGCGGTGCAGGTAGGCGCGCGCCTCGGCCGGGTCGCGCCGGCCCCACATCAGCCAGGCGCCGTATGTCTCCAGCCCCGCGCCGTTCCCCGCGCGGGCGGCGGATTCGAACAACTCGACCGCGCGGGGGATGTTGTGGTCGACGCCGGGGCCATCCAGCAGAACGGCGCCAAGCGCGACCTGGGCGCGCGCGTCCCCCGTGGCGGCGGCCTGCTCCAGCATGGCAAGGCCGGTGCGGGTGTCGGGGGCGATTAGCCAGCCGCGCACCAGCTGTTCGCCGAGGATGCGCAGCGCCTCGACATCGCCGGCCTGCGCGGCCCGCTGCAACAGGTCGCGCGCGCGCTCGGGATCGGGGGGCACCGCGCCGCCCCACAAAAGCGCGCTGCCCAGCGCGGTCTGGGCGCGCACGTCGCCCGCCTGTGCGGCCGCCTCCAGCAACGGCAGCGCGCGGTCGGGCCGGGCGGGCAGGTAGAAGCCGTCGAGAAGGATCTTGCCCAGGCTGGCCTTGGCGTGCAGGTCGCCCGCCTGCGCGGCCTGTTCCAGCAGGGTGATGCCGGCCGGCACGTCCTGCGCGCCGCCCAGGCCATAGACCCGCGCCTCGCCCACCATGCGCTGGGCCACGGGGTCGCCGGCCTCGGCCGCGGCGACCAGCGCGGGGCCATCGAGGGATTGCGCGCCGGCCATGGGGGCGGCGGCCAGCACTGCCGCCAAAACGATACCGCGCCGAAGCTGCCCCGCCATTGTCCTGACCTTTCAGACCGTTACGGTCCGAATGCTAGGGGGCGCGGCGGGCGGTGGCCAGTGCAAAATCGGCGCAGGGCGCGGCGCGGTCAGGCCAGCGCGTCCATCTTGCGGGCCAGTTTCACGTCCAGCATGGTCAGCCCGCCCGCGTCATGGGTGGACAGCGTGACCTGCACCGTCTTGTAGACGTTGAACCATTCGGGGTGGTGGCTCAGTTTCTCGGCCCAGAGCGCGGCGCGGGCCATGAACCCGAAGGCCGCGACGAAATCGTTGAATTCATAGGTCTTTTCGATGGCGTCCCGGCCCTGGGTCATGGTCCAGCCCTTATCCAGCAGGGGGGCGAGCTCGGCCTCGCGTTCGGTATCGGTGAGCTTGGCGGTCATGTCTCCTCCGTCATGGTTTTGCGGAACGGGCCGTAATCGGTCATCACCTCGATCTCTTCCTCGACGGCGTCGCGTTCGGCCACGAGATATTGTTCGATCGCGCCGCGAAAGCCCGGATCGGCGATCCAGTGCAGCGAATGGGTGGCCACCGGCAGGTAGCCGCGGGCGAGTTTATGCGCGCCTTGCGCGCCCGCCTCGACGGTGTCGAGCCCATGCGCGATGGCGTGGTCGATGGCCTGGTAATAGCACAGTTCGAAATGCAGGCAGGGGTGATCTTCGACACAGCCCCAGTAGCGGCCATAAAGGCGGCTGCGCCCGATGAAGTTCAGCGCGCCCGCCACCGGTTCGCCGTCGCGTTCGGCCAGCACCAGCAGCATGGCGTCGCGCAGGGTGTCGTGGGCGCGGTCGAAGAACGCCCGCGTCAGGTAGGGCGTGCCCCATTTGCGCGCGCCGGTGTCCTGGTAGAAGCGCCAGAAGGCATCCCAGTGGTCGGGTTGGATCATCTCGCCCGTATAGCCGGTGATCGTGCCGCCGAAGCCCTGGGCGGTGGCGCGTTCCTTGCGGATGTTCTTGCGCTTGCGCGAGGACAGCGAGGCGAGGAAGGCGTCGAAATCGGCATAGCCCGCGTTTTCCCAGTGGAATTGCTGGGTGACGCGGTGCATCAGCCCCAGGTCGGCCCCGGCGCGCGCCTCGGCCTCGGTGCAGAAGGTGGCGTGCAGCGAGGACAGCCGGTTCTGCGCGGCCAGCCGGATCGCGCCCTGCACCAGCGCGGCCATGCCCGCCCGTTCGGCCCCGGGCCGGGTCAGGAACCGCCGCCCCGTCGCGGGGGTGAAGGGCACGGCGATCTGCAGCTTGGGGTAATAACGCCCGCCCGCGCGTTCATAGGCATGCGCCCAGTTGTGGTCGAAGATGTATTCGCCCTGGCTGTGGGTCTTGGCGTAAAGCGGGGCCACCGCGATGATCTGGCCCGCCCGCCGCGCGACCAGGTGGTGCGGCTGCCAGCCGGTGCCCGCGCCGACCGACCGGCTGTCCTCAAGCGCCTTGAGGAATCGGTGGGTGGTGAACGGGTCGTCGGGGCGGCCGCCCTCCGCCGCCTCGGGGCAGGCGCAGGCGTCCCAGTCGGCGGCCGGGATATCGGCCAGCGACGACAGAACCTCGATTTCGACTTGCTCTGCGGGCATCCGTGCTTTCCTGCCTTGCCCGATCAGATGGGCCGGGGCGGGCCGGGGTCAAGCCGGCAGAACGGGCCGGGCCGCGGCATAGCCCTCGAATGTGACGTTCTGCGCCAGCGCGCGCGCGGTTTCCTCGTCGCGCGGGGATTTGATCGTCCAGCACAGAACCGCCG
>JBNGDM010000186.1:0-6942 GCA_049975105.1 Rhodovulum sp.
GCCATAGCCCGGGTGGATCGCCTGCGCGCCGGTGATCTCGCAGGCCGAGATGATCGACGGGATCGACAGATAGCTGTCGGTGCCCGGCGGCGGGCCGATACAGACGCTTTCATCGGCCATCCGGACATGCATCGCGTCGGCATCCGCGGTGGAATGGACGGCGACGGAATGAATGCCCATCTCGCGGCAGGCGCGTATCACGCGAAGCGCGATCTCGCCGCGGTTCGCGATCAAGATCTTGTCGAACATATCCCGCGCCTTACTCGATGATCATCAGGGGAGCGCCGAACTCGACCGGCGCGCCGTCCTCGACGAGAATGCGTTTCACGGTGCCGGCGCGCGGTGCGGGGATGTGGTTCATCGTCTTCATCGCCTCGACGATCAACAGCGTCTGGCCCTCGCTCACGCTGTCGCCCACCTTGACGAAGGCGTCCGAGCCGGGTTCGGGCTGCAGGTAGGCGGTGCCGACCATCGGCGAGGTCACCGCGCCTGGATGCTGGGCGGGATCGTCGGCCGGCGAGCCATCATCGCCCGCCGCGGCGGGTGCAGGCGCTGTCGCGGGCGCGGGCATGGCATAGGCAGCCGGAGCCGTCGCCACCGGGGCTGGCGCCGGGGCAGGGGCCGAACGCGACACGCGCACGTCCAGCGAGTCGTCCTCGCCGTATTCGCGCTTGACCTGCAACTCGGTCAGGTCGTGTTCGCGCAGCATTTCCGCAAGTGCCTGGATAAAAGCGACGTCCGCCTCGTGGGAAGTCTTGGTCATGCCTGTCCTCGATCGGTGCCGGATCGGCCCGCCCGGGGCCGTCTGCTTCGTGAATTGGGCCGCTTATACGCGAGGGAAAACCCCGTGGAAAGCGGGTGCGGCGGTTTTTGCCGGTGCGGGCGCGCTGACCGCCCTGCTCAATCGTTCGGCAGTTCCCGTAACGCCCTGCCCATATATGCCATCCCCTCGCCGCCCCGAGAATTTACCGTTTGATAAAAACCGGGCCTGTGGCAGGTTGTGCCGAAAAGGAAGGCAACAGGGAGGGCCGCAATGGCCAATACGCCGCTTACCCCCGGGGTCGTGTCCGGGCGTCTCGGGTCCGAGGCCTATCGCGACAATTTCGCCGACAAGGCGCCGCCCCTGACCGCGCATGAGGCCGCGGTGGCGGCGGATCGCTGCTATTTCTGCCACGACGCGCCCTGCGTGACGGCCTGCCCCACGACGATCGACATCCCGCTTTTCATCCGCGAGATCGCGACCGGCACGCCGGCCGCGGCCGCGCGCACGATTTTCGACCAGAACATCCTGGGCGGCATGTGCGCCCGTGTCTGCCCGACCGAGCAGCTTTGCGAAGAGGCCTGCGTGCGCGAGGTGGCCGAGGGTAAGCCGGTCGAGATCGGCCGGCTGCAACGTTATGCCACGGACACGCTGATGGCCGAAGGCGGCCATCCCTATACCCGCGCCGCGCCGACCGGCAAACGGATTGCCGTCGTCGGTGCCGGCCCCGCGGGCCTGGCCTGCGCGCACCGGCTGGCGATGAAGGGCCATGAGGTCGCCCTGTTCGACGCCCGCCCCAAGGCCGGCGGGCTGAACGAATACGGCATCGCCGCCTACAAGACGGTGGATGGCTTCGCACAGGCCGAGGTCGACTGGCTGATGGGGATCGGGGGGATCACGGTGCACAACGGCAAGGCGCTGGGCCGCGACATTTCGCTCGACGCGCTGCGGGGCGAACATGACGCGGTGTTCCTGGCGATCGGGCTGGGCGGCGTCAACGCGCTGCGCGCCGAGGGCGAGGACAAGTCCCATGTCCGCGATGCGGTCGATTTCATCGCAGAGCTACGCCAGGCCGAGGACCTGTCGACCATCGCGGTGGGCCGGAACGTCGTGGTGATCGGCGGCGGCATGACGGCGGTGGATGCCGCCGTGCAGTCGAAACTGCTGGGCGCCGAGAACGTGACCATGGTCTACCGCCGCGGGCGCGACGCGATGGGCGCCTCGGAAGAGGAACAGCACCTGGCCAGTTCCAAGGGCGTGCGTATCGTGACGGGCGCGGCGCCCTTGCGCATTCTGGGCGAGGGGGCGGTCGAGGCGGTCGAGTTCGCCTATACCCGCGAAACCGGGGCCGGGCTGGAACTGACCGACGAGACGTTCAAGATCAGGGCCGACCAGGTGTTCAAGGCCATCGGGCAACAGCTGGAAGGCGCGCCGGAAGGGATCGAACTTTCCGGCCGCAAGATCGCGGTGACCGGGCCGGGCCGCGCCAGCCTGCCCGGCGTCTGGGCCGGCGGCGACTGCGCGGCGGGCGGCGACGACCTGACCGTGACGGCGGTGGCCGAGGGCCGCGACGCCGCCGAGGACATTCATGCAATGCTGATGGGGGAGGGCTGAGCCATGGCCGACCTGAGAAACGATTTCGTGGGCATCAAGTCGCCGAACCCCTTCTGGCTGGCTTCGGCGCCGCCCACCGACAAGGAATACAATGTCCGCCGCGCCTTCGAGGCGGGCTGGGGCGGCGTCGTGTGGAAGACGCTGGGCGAGGACGGCCCGCCCGTGGTCAACGTCAACGGCCCGCGCTACGGCGTGGTCTACGGCGCCGACCGCCGTGTGGTCGGGCTCAATAATATCGAGCTGATCACCGACCGCCCGCTCGAGGTGAACCTGCGCGAGATCAAGCAAGTCAAGCGCGACTATCCCGACCGGGCGCTGGTCGTGTCGCTGATGGTGCCCTGCACCGAAGAGGCGTGGAAGGCCGTGCTGGCCCGTGTCGAGGAGACCGGCGCCGACGGGGTTGAACTCAATTTCGGCTGCCCGCACGGGATGAGCGAACGCGGCATGGGCTCGGCCGTGGGGCAGGTGCCGGAATACATCGAGATGGTCACCCGTTGGTGCAAGGCGAACACCCGGATGCCGGTGATCGTCAAGCTGACGCCCAACATCACCGATATCCGCCTGGCCAGCCGCGCGGCGCACAAGGGTGGCGCCGATGCGGTGTCCCTTATCAACACGGTGAACTCGATCACCTCGGTCGATCTCGACCTGATGTGCCCGGAACCAACGATCGACGGCAAGGGCACCCATGGCGGCTATTGCGGCCCGGCGGTGAAACCCATCGCGCTGAACATGGTGGCGGAAATCGCCCGCGACCCGGAAACCCGCGGCCTGCCGATTTCCGGAATCGGCGGCGTGACCACCTGGAAGGACGCCGCCGAGTTCATGGCGCTGGGCGCGGGCAATGTGCAGGTCTGCACCGCGGCGATGACCTACGGCTTCCGCATCGTCAAGGAGATGATCTCGGGGCTGAACGAGTGGATGGACCGCAAGGGTTTCTCAACCCTGTCCGACTTTACCGGGATGGCGGTGCCGAACGTAACGGACTGGCAATACCTGAACCTTAACTACGTGACCAAGGCGCAGATCGACCAGGAGGCCTGTATCAAATGCGGCCGCTGCTACGCGGCCTGCGAGGATACCAGCCACCAGGCGATCGAGATGACGCCCGAGCGGCAATTCGTGGTGAAGGACGAGGAATGCGTGGCCTGCAACCTGTGCGTCGATGTCTGCCCGGTGGACGGCTGCATCACCATGCGCCGCCTCGCCCCGGGCGAGATCGACCCGCGCACGGGCAGGCCAGTCCCCGCGGAATACGGGAACTGGACGACGCATCCGAACAACCCCGGGGCCTGCGCGGCCGAGTAGGGGCGAGGTGTCAGACCTCGATATCCAGGGCGCGGGCGGGCTGCTCCGGTGCGGGGGCGCTGCTGTTGCGCCACAGCATGGCGGCCTCGCTCTGGCGGCGCTCTGCCTCCAGCTGGAGGGGTGTCGTATCGAAGGCCGGCGGTGGGCCGGCTGGTCTGTCCGGGTCGGGCGCGGGGAAGGAGGGGCGGGGCGGCTGCTGGCCGCGCTCGCCGGTCTCGCTCCGGGTCTGCCCCGCGGACCCGCCTTTCGCCGCGGGCGGCACGGGGGCCGACGGTGCGGCAGGGCTGACGGCCATCACGCCGTTGTCCTGAAACCCGGCCACGGGAAGGGGGCCGATGATCTGCATTGGTCCCAAGCTCCTGCTCAGGCCCCCACCGACTTGTAAGTATGCGCCTTTTGTGGCGATCCGGGAAGAGCGCGGCGAGGGAAATCTTTCGCCATGGTTAACGCGCGCCGGGCCAAGTCAGGGCCGTAAAAGCCGCGCGAACAGGGTCTCCAGAAAACGTTCGGCCCCTTCGAACGGATCGCCGCGATCCGCGCCCAGCACGGCGCGCACCTGAACGTCGAAATCGGCGTAATGCTGGGTCAGCGCCCAGATCGAGAAGATCAGGTGGTAGGGATCGATATCGGCGATGCGCCCCGCCGCCGCCCAGCCCGCGATCACCTGTGCCTTTTCGTCGACCAGCGTTTTCAACTCGCCTTCCAGCGATGGCTTGATCCGTGGGGCGCCTTGCAGGATCTCATTGGCGAAAAGCCTGCTTTCGCGGGGAAAATCGCGGCTGAGAACCAGCTTGCGGCGGACATAGCCCAGGATTTCCTCGACCGGGTCGCCGGCTGGTTCCAGCATGCGCAGCGGCGCCAGCCAGGTTTCCATCAGCCCCGCCAGCAAGGTCTCGTGGATCGCCTCCTTGGAGGCGAAGTAATACAGCAGGTTCGGTTTGGACAGGCCCGCCTCGGCGGCGATCTGGTCCAGCGTCGCGCCGCGGAACCCGTGCTGCGAGAACACCACCAGCGCGGCATCGAGGATGGCCCGGCGGTTCCGGCGCTGGATACGGGTGCGCGAGGTTTCGGGACTCATGGGAAAATGCGCTGTCGAAATCTGTTCTGCATTTTAGACGAATACGCGCGGACCGCCCGTTGGTCCCCGTTTCGCGCCCGCGCGCCGGTGGTCCGCTTGACTGCCCCCGACCCTCTGCTAGCGTGATCCTGACCGCTCGGTCAAACGTTTTGGCCGCCCGCCGACCCGGGCGGTGCCGCCTTACGGAGTTCTGCAATGGCGCTCGACCGCAACCCGACCCCGAACGACCTGTCCGCCTTCTGGATGCCCTTCACCGCGAACCGCCAGTTCAAGAAGGCGCCGCGGATGTTCGTGGGCGCGAGCGGAATGTATTACAAGACCGCCGACGGGCGCGAGGTACTGGACGGCACCGCCGGCCTGTGGTGCTGCAACGCGGGCCATTGCCGGCCGAAGATCACCGAGGCGATCCAGAAGCAGGCGGCCGAACTCGACTATGCGCCCGCCTTCCAGATGGGCCATCCCAAGGCGTTCGAACTGGCCAGCGCGGTGCGGGATATGGCGCCCGAGGGCATGGACCATGTGTTCTTCACCAATTCCGGGTCGGAATCGGTGGAAACCGCGCTGAAGATCGCCATCGCCTATCACCGCGCCCGTGGCGAGGGCCAGCGGACGCGCCTGATCGGCCGGGAACGGGGCTATCACGGGGTGAACTTCGGCGGCATCTCGGTCGGCGGCATCGTCAACAATCGCAAGGTGTTCGGGTCGCTCCTTACTGGCGTCGATCACCTGCCGCACACCCACCTGCCGGATCAGAACGCCTTTACCCGCGGCCAGCCCGAGCATGGCGCCTGGCTGGCCGACGACCTGGAACGCATCGTAGCCCTGCACGGGGCGGAAACCATCGCTGCCGTGATCGTGGAACCCATGGCCGGGTCCACCGGCGTGCTGATGCCGCCTAAGGGATACCTGGAGAAGCTGCGCGAGATCTGTACCAAGCACGGCATCCTGCTGATCTTCGACGAGGTGATCACCGGCTTCGGCCGCCTGGGTAGCGCCTTCGCCGCCGATCATTTCGGCGTGCTGCCCGACATGATGACCACCGCCAAGGGGCTGACCAACGGCGTGATCCCGATGGGCGCGGTGCTGACCACGGCGGCGATCCACGACGCTTTCATGCAAGGCCCCGAGCACCTGATCGAACTGTTCCATGGCTATACCTATTCCGGCAACCCGATCGCCTCGGCCGCCGGGATCGCGACGTTGCAGACCTATCGCGAGGAGGGGCTGTTCGAGAATGCCGCCGCGCTGGCCCCCTATTGGGAGGATGCGCTTCATTCGCTCAAGGGCCTGCCCCACGTGATCGACATTCGCAACATGGGCCTGATCGGTGCGGTCGAACTTGAACCGATCGCGGGCGAGCCGACGAAACGCGCCTTCACGGCCTTCCTGGATGCCTATGAAAAGGGCCTGTTGATCCGCACCACGGGCGACATCATCGCACTGTCGCCGCCGCTGATGATCGACAAGGCGCAGATCGACGAACTGTTCGGCAAACTGGGCGATGTGCTGAAGGCCTTGGACTGAAAGACCGGCGCCCGCCCGACCGGGGCGGGCGCCTGGCCCTCAGCTTCCGCAGGCGTAGCCGAGCGCGGCCGCGTTGCCCTCGGTCCCGGCCAGCGCCACGTTGCAGGTGTCGCCCACCGGCGTCGAGCCGCCCACCGCGAGCGTCGTGGTGGCCAGCCCGTTCACCGCGATCACCGCGGCATCCGCCGCCACACGCGAGACGAACACCCGCACCTCGCCGCCGCCGAACAAAGCCGTCTCGCCGACCGCCACCATCGTGCCCTCGGCTGATGCGGCCGCGGCGCTTTGCGATCCCGCGTCTTGCGGGGCCGGCTCCGTCCCGGCCGCGCTGCAGGTCGCGCTCAGGCTGACCGTGCCGCCGCCGATCGCATCCGCCGTCACGCTGCAGTCCTGGCCATCTGCCGCCACGGCGACGGTGTCGCCCGCGGCAACCTCGGAAAGCGCGCCGTTGATCGAGAGCCGCGCGGTCTGGCCCGCCTCGTCCACCCGCGAGACGAAGGCACGGATCGCCCCGTCGGCCAGGATCGCCGTCTCGCCGACGCCGGTGCCGCCCGCGGTCCCGGCCGCGGCCGTCGCGGCGGGTTCGGCCGGGTCCTCGGCCTTCGGCGCGGCGGCGATGGTTTCCATGGCGGCCGCCGCCCCCGCCGGTTCGGTGGAC
>JBNGDM010000187.1:0-6827 GCA_049975105.1 Rhodovulum sp.
GGACCTTGGCATCGTCCTTGCTGACATTCTTCGGCGGGATGCGGGCGATCTTGGCGACCACGGCCTCGATCTCCTTGGTGCCGATGGTCTTGCGCCGCTTGGATTCGGCAACCAGGTGCTGCGCCGCGCCGGCCTCGTCGATCACGTCGATGGCCTTGTCGGGCAGCTTGCGGTCATGGATGTATCGGGCGGACAGTTCCACCGCCGTCTTGATCGCGTCCGCTGTGTATTTGACCTCGTGATGTTCCTCGAAATAAGGCTTGAGGCCCTTGAGAATCTTGACCGCATCCTCGACGGAGGGCTCGTTCACATCGATTTTCTGGAACCGGCGGGACAGTGCGCGGTCCTTCTCGAAATGCTGGCGGAACTCCTTGTAGGTGGTCGATCCCATGCAGCGCAGCTTGCCGCCCTGAAGCGCGGGTTTCAGCAGGTTCGAGGCGTCCATCGCCCCGCCGCTGGTCGCGCCGGCGCCGATCACGGTGTGGATCTCGTCGATGAAGAGAACCGCGTCGGGATGGTCTTCCAACTCGGCCACCACGGCCTTCAGCCGTTCTTCGAAATCGCCGCGATACCGTGTGCCGGCC
This sequence comes from Rhodovulum sp., assembly GCA_049975105.1. Classification (GTDB taxonomy): domain Bacteria; phylum Pseudomonadota; class Alphaproteobacteria; order Rhodobacterales; family Rhodobacteraceae; genus Rhodovulum. Next base: position 585 of record JBNGDM010000187.1, read on the forward strand.
AGCAGCGCGCCCATGTCGAGCGAATAGATCGTGGAATTGGCCAGCACCTCCGGCGTTTCGCCCGAGACGATCTTGCGCGCCAGGCCTTCGGCGATGGCGGTCTTGCCCACGCCCGGGTCGCCCACGAGAAGCGGGTTGTTCTTGCGCCGGCGGCACAGCACCTGGATACAGCGCTCGACCTCGTGCTCGCGTCCGATCAGCGGGTCGACATCGCCCTTCCTGGCCTTGGCGTTCAGGTCGACGCAGTATTTCGCAAGCGCGGATTCGCGGGAATCGCCGCTTTCGGCCTGGTTGCCGGGCTGGGCCTCTTCCTCGAACTCGCTGGCGCCGGTGATCGGGCGGTGTTCGCCGAAAGAGGGGTCCTTGGCGACGCCATGCGCGATGAAGTTCACCGCGTCATAGCGCGTCATGTCCTGTTCCTGAAGGAAATAGGCCGCGTTGGACTCGCGCTCGGCGAAGATCGCGACCAGCACGTTGGCGCCGGTCACCTCGGTGCGGCCCGAGCTTTGGACGTGGATCGCAGCGCGCTGGATCACGCGCTGGAACGCCGCGGTCGGCACCGCCTCGGATCCTTCGATATCGGTGACGAGCGTCGAAAGCTCATCCTCGATGAATTCGGTCAGGGTCTTGCGCAGCTCTTCGAGATCGACCGAGCACGCCTTCATCACCTTGGCGGCGTCCGGCTCGTCGATCAGCGCCAGGAGCAGATGCTCCAGCGTGGCCAGTTCATGCCGTCGGGCATTGGCCAGCGCGAGCGCGGCGTGGATGGCTTGCTCGAGTGTGTTCGAAAACGAAGGCACGAGACGTGCTCCTTTCTTCCTGTGGCCGACCGGGGCGAAACCCTGTCTCAACCTTGGCCTCTCATGATTAAGTTTTGGTGTTTGCGGGCGCGCTTCAAGTTTTTTCTGTTCAAATCTTGACCGCTGTCACAGAAGCGCCTTGTTTTTCGGCGTTCTTCGCGATTTCAGAAACGGTCCTTGCGCGCGCGTATCTCGGCGAAGACGGCAGCATCGGGCGCGTCGGACATGCCGACGGCCCGTTTCACGCCGTCCAGCCCAGCCCGCAGGAACGGGTTGGTGGCCAGTTCCTCGGTCAGGCGCGAGGGGACCGTGGGCCGGCCCTCGGCGCGCAGCGCGGCGACCTCGTGCACGCGGGCTTGCAGCGCGGCGTTTTCGGGCTCGACGGTCAGGGCGAAGCGGCCGTTGGCTGCGGTGTATTCATGCCCCGAACAGACCAGGGTTTCGGGGGGCAGGGCGGCCAGCCGCGATAGGCTTGCCCACATCATTTCCGCCGTACCCTCGAACACCCGCCCGCACCCCAGCGCCATCAGGCTGTCGGCGGTGAAGACCACCGCGCTTTCGGGGAAGTGATAGGCGACATGGCCGATCGTGTGGCCGGACACGTCCAGCACCCGGCCCGTCTCGTCTCCGATCGAAACGCTGTCGCCATCGCGCACCGCGTGGTCCAGGGGCGGCAACCGGTGGGCGTCGGCCGCTGCGCCGACGACGCGGGCACCATGGGCGTCGCGCAGCGCCTCGACCCCGCCGACATGGTCATGGTGGTGGTGCGTGATCAGGATGTCGCTCAGCCGCCAGCCCCGTTGCGCCAGCGCCGCCTCGACCGGGGCCGCCTCGGGCACGTCGACGACCGCCGTCGCGCCGGTCGCCGGGTCATGGGCAAGATAGGCGTAATTGTCGCTGAGGCAGGGGACGGTGACGATCTCGAGAGGCATGGCAATCTCGCTCTGCATGGTTATCTTGGCCCCATGACCCTGGCCCAAAGGCAGCGCGCGCCGCAATGCACCTGGACGTCCTGGACCTGAGGAATTTCTACTACCGCACCAATCTGGGGCGTGTGGCGCAACGGGCAATCCGCGACCAGGTGGTGGATATCTGGCCCGAGGCCAAGGGCCAGACGGTGGCCGGGTTCGGCTTCGCTGTGCCGCTGATGCGGCCGTTCACGGCGGATGCTCGCCGGGTCATCGCGCTCATGCCCGGTCAGCAGGGTGTAATGCCCTGGCCCGCCGGGCAAGATAACGTCTCGGTGCTGAGCGAGGAGACCGCCTGGCCGCTGCCGGACGGGTTCGTCGACAAGCTGATCATGCTGCACGGGCTGGAAACATCCGAAAACCCCGCGGCGGTGCTGGAAGAGGCCGCGCGCGTGCTGGGGCCCGGGGGGCGCGCTCTGTTCGTTGTGCCGAACCGGTCGGGGCTATGGGCGCGGCGCGACGGCACGCCGTTCGGCTTCGGCCGCCCCTATTCCAACGGCCAGCTCGAATCGCAGTTGCGCCGCCACGGCTTCGAACCCGAGGGCCACCGCGCCGCGCTCTTCGCCCCCCCCAGTGCGCGGCGATTCTGGCTGAGAACGGCGGCGATGTGGGAAAATGCGGGGCGTCGCATCTCTGCCTATTATGCGGGCGGCGTGCTGATCGTCGAGGCGACCAAGCGCGTCTATCGGCCCTCGGGCCTGGCGGTCAGGGACGAGCTTCCACGCCCGCTGCGGATTCTCGACGGTTTGCCCAAGCCCGGGGCCGAACCCGCCTGAGCCCGGCAAACAAGGGCTTTCGCGCGTCCTGCGCCATGCCGCCGCGCAACCGTTCCGTGTGGCCGATTTCGCTTGCCAAACGGGGGCTGCGGCGCGACCGTGTATAAGCGACACATTAAGCCGCTCTAGGCGGTTGCGGGGTTCTCCGGCCTCTGCTACACCCACGCCGATTTCGGAGCGTGCCCGTCCGGGTGCGCCGCTTGATCTGCCCCCGACCCGTTTTCCGCGGCGCTGACGGGGGCCATAGACATCGGAAGGGTTGACGTGTCCGAACCAGCCTCGATTTCGTCCGGCATCGCCGCGCGATACGCCACTGCTCTGTTCGAGATCGCCAAGGAAGCCAATGCCGTCGCGGCCCTCGAGGCCGATGTCGACACGGTCGACGCCGCGTTGCAGGAAAGTGCCGATTTCCGCGATCTGATCGCCTCGCCGCTCTACTCTCGCGAGGCGCAGGCGAACGCGATCGGCGCGCTTGCGCCGAAATTGCAGATCGGCGCCATGACGGCGAACACCATGCGCCTCATGGCGTCCAAGCGCCGCCTGTTCACGCTGCCGCAGCTGATCGCGCAGCTTCGCGCCCTGATCGCCGATCACAAGGGCGAGGTCAGCGCGGACGTGGTGTCCGCCAAGCCGCTGTCCGATGCGCAGAAGGCCAAGCTGGCAGAGGCGCTGAAGGCCAATGCCGGCAAGGACGTCAAGATCAATGCCACCGTCGATGAAAGCCTCATCGGCGGTCTCGTCGTCAAACTGGGCTCGAAGATGATCGATACCTCGATCCGCGCGCGGCTCAATGCACTCCAGAACACCATGAAAGAGGTCGGATAAATGGGTATCCAAGCAGCTGAGATCTCTGCGATCCTCAAGGAGCAGATCAAGAACTTCGGCCAGGAAGCCGAGGTTGCAGAGGTAGGCCGCGTGCTGTCGGTCGGCGACGGCATTGCCCGTGTCCACGGCCTCGACAACTGCCAGGCCGGCGAGATGGTCGAGTTTCCCGGCGGCGTGCGCGGCATGGCGCTGAACCTCGAGGTCGACAACGTCGGTATCGTGATCTTCGGCTCGGACCGCGACATCAAGGAAGGCGACGTCGTCAAGCGCACCAACTTGATCGTGGACGTGCCGGTCGGTGACGGCATGCTGGGCCGCGTCGTCGACGCGCTGGGCAACCCGATCGACGGCAAGGGTCCGATCGAGGCCGCCGAACGCCGTGTTGCCGACGTCAAGGCGCCGGGCATCATCCCCCGCAAATCGGTGCATGAACCGATGGCGACCGGCCTGAAATCGGTGGACGCCATGATCCCGATCGGCCGTGGCCAGCGGGAACTGATCATCGGCGACCGCCAGACCGGCAAGACCGCCGTGGCGCTCGACACGATCCTGAACCAGAAATCGTACAACGAAGCCGCCGGCGACGACGAGTCGAAGAAGCTCTACTGTGTCTACGTCGCCGTGGGCCAAAAGCGGTCCACCGTGGCCCAGCTGGTTAAGAAGCTGGAAGAGACCGGCGCGATGGCCTACTCGATCGTGGTCGCCGCGACCGCGTCCGACCCCGCGCCGATGCAGTATCTCGCCCCCTACACCGCGACCGCGATGGGCGAATACTTCCGCGACAACGGCCGTCATGCGCTGATGATCTATGACGACCTGTCGAAACAGGCCGTCGCCTACCGCCAGATGTCTCTGCTGCTGCGCCGCCCGCCGGGGCGCGAAGCCTACCCGGGCGACGTGTTCTACCTGCACTCCCGCCTGCTGGAGCGTTCGGCCAAGCTGAACGAGGAGCATGGCGCGGGCTCGCTGACGGCGCTGCCGATCATCGAAACCCAGGCGGGCGACGTGTCGGCCTATATCCCGACCAACGTGATCTCGATCACCGACGGCCAGATCTTCCTGGAAACCGACCTGTTCTACCAAGGCATCCGCCCCGCGGTGAACACCGGTCTGTCGGTGTCGCGGGTGGGTTCTTCGGCCCAGACCAAGGCGATGTCCTCGGTTGCCGGCCCGGTCAAGCTGTCGCTGGCCCAATACCGCGAAATGGCGGCCTTCGCGCAGTTCGGTTCGGACCTCGACGCTTCGACCCAGCGCCTGCTGAACCGCGGCGCGCGCCTGACCGAGCTGATGAAGCAGCCGCAGTACTCGCCGCTGACCAACGCGGAAATCGTCTGCGTGATCTTCGCGGGCACCAAGGGCTATCTGGACGACATCGCGGTCAAGGATGTCGGCCGGTTCGAAGCGGACCTGCTGACCTTCCTGCGCAACAAGCACCGCGAGCTTCTGGATGACATCACCAACAACGACCGCAAGGTGAAGGGCGAGCTCGAAGACAAGATCAAGGCCGCGCTCGACGAATTCGCCAAGAACTTCGCCTGAGCCAAGGTCAGGATCGGATAGATGCCCAGCCTCAAGGATCTCAAGAACCGGATCGGAAGCGTCAAGAACACGCGGAAGATCACGAAGGCCATGCAGATGGTCGCGGCGGCCAAGCTCCGCCGCGCCCAGGATGCCGCCGAGAACGCGCGCCCCTATGCCGCGCAGATGGAAAAGGTGATGGCGGGACTCGCGGCCTCGTCCACCGGCGCCGCGAACGCGCCCCGGCTGCTGATCGGCACGGGCAAGCAGGACGTGCACCTTCTGGTCGTGATGACCGCCGAACGGGGCCTGTGCGGCGCGTTCAACTCGTCGATCGTGCGCCTGGCCAAGTCGAAGATCACCGCGCTGCAGGGTCAGGGCAAGACCGTCAAGATCCTGACCGTCGGCCGTAAGGGCCGCGAGCAGCTCAAGCGGGAATACGGCGACCTATTCGTCGGCCATGTCGACCTGTCCGAGGTCAAGCGCATCGGCTATGCCGATGCGCGCGAGATCGCCCAGGGCATCATCGGCCGCTTCGACGCCGGGGAATTCGACGTCGCGACGATTTTCTTCAGCCGGTTCAAGTCGGTGATCAGCCAGGAGCCGACCGCCCAGCAGATCATCCCGGCCGAATTCGACGCGCCCGAGGAAACCTCGACGGTCTACACCTACGAGCCGACCGAGGGCGAGATCATGGCCGAGCTGCTGCCGCGCGGCGTGGCCACCCAGATCTTCGCCGCGCTCCTTGAGAACGGCGCCTCCGAGCAGGGCGCGCGGATGTCCGCCATGGACAACGCCACCCGCAACGCCGGCGACATGATCGACAAGCTGACCATCGAGTACAACCGCTCGCGTCAGGCCGCGATCACCAAGGAACTCATCGAAATCATTTCGGGCGCCGAGGCGCTCTAGACGAACCGGAGAAACGCAATGGCCAATCCCACAGGCAAAGTCACCCAGGTGATCGGCGCCGTCGTCGACGTGCAATTCGACGAGCACCTGCCCGCAATTCTGAACGCGCTGGAAACCGAGAACAACGGCAAGCGTCTGGTCCTCGAGGTCGCCCAGCACCTTGGCGAGAACACCGTGCGCACCATCGCGATGGACGCCACCGAGGGCCTGGTGCGCGGCGCGCCCGTGTCCGATACCGGCGGGCCGATCTCGGTTCCGGTGGGCGATGCCACGCTTGGCCGCATCCTGAACGTGATCGGCGACCCGATCGACGAGAAGGGCCCGGTCGAAGCGAACGAGAAACGCGCCATCCACCAGGAAGCCCCCGACTTCGCCGAACAGGCGACCTCGTCGGAAATCCTGGTCACCGGCATCAAGGTCATCGACCTTCTGGCGCCCTATTCC
>JBNGDM010000188.1:0-6807 GCA_049975105.1 Rhodovulum sp.
ATTACGGCGGCACGCGGTCCGCCGTGGCCGAGATGACCACGGCGCTTGGCACGCTGGGGGCGGGCGCGATCGTGTTCCAGTCGGTCACACCGGGCATGATGTCCTTCGCCCCCGGCCTGGCCACCGTGCTGGCCCATCAGGCTGCGGTGGCGGCCTTTCCGCTGGGCGGGCTGATCGGCACCGCGTGGTATGGCCTGTTCCCGGTCGCCGTCTCGCCCTGGCTGATTGCCGCGCTGACCCTTGGTCTGGTCGCCATGGGCGCGCTTTTGGCGGCCTTCGCGGGCGTGATCGCCGACCCGGTGCAAACCGCGCTGGGGCTGCACCAGCGCCGGTTGAACCGGCTGATCGACGCGATGGAGGATGCCTTTACCGGCGAGGGGAAACGCGGCTTTGCCGTGCGCGAACATTACCTCGCGCGGCTTCTGGACCTGTCCGACGCGGGAATGGCGGCGATCCGCATGCTGACGCCGTGACCCGCGCTCAGGACGCCATCTGGAACATCGGGAAGGTCACGCCCAGCGCCCAGGCCAGGAACAGCCCCAGACCGATGCCCGCCCCCGCCGGCCGGGCCGAGGCGCGGCCCACCCAGCCGCCCATCATCCCGAACAACAGGAAGAACAACAGCACCACCGGCAGGATCACCAATAGGAAGAACAGCCCGCTGAAATCCAGCGCCGTGGCCAGCCCCAGCGAGGCCAGGAACGCCCCCCGCGCCGTCAGGCTGCGCCACAGCGGCGCGCGCCCGCCCTCGACCATCAGCGCGTCACCCAGCATGTAGGGCACCGTGCCCACCGCCATCGCCGCGATGATCACCGCCCGTTCGGGGTTGGGAAAGAACGAGGTCACGTAGCGATCCATCGCGAATCCGTAGATGCCGATGCCATAAAACGCGACCAGCCCCGCCAGCCCCAGGATGCGCCCCACCTCGCGCCAGCCGGGCCAGCGCACCTCGCCCCACCACGCCAACAGCGCCAGCACCAGCAGGCCATACAGCGCAAAGTGCACCGCCAGGTAATCGGCCACCAGCACCGGCAGGAACCGCGTGTTCACCGGCGCCAGCGCCAGCGGCACCACCACCGCCGGCAACAGCGCCGCGATCAGGAAGCGATTACGCGGCAGGGGTTTCGGCCGCGCCTCGTGGGTCTTGCCGCCCAGCCGCGCCAGCGGCCAGGCCAGCGCCACGATCCCCGTCAGCAGCAGCGCCACCCAGCCGCCCATATGCGCCACGTCGCCCGAGCTCTGCCGCCCGAATGTCGCGTCCAGCCAGGCCCGCGCCTCGCGCAGCATGGTCGGCGACCAGATCACCCCGACATGTTCGACGTTGGGCGCCAGCACCGCGCGCCGCCCGGTGCCCTCGGCCGGGTCGCCCACCGTGTCGCCCAACCCCGCCTCCGGGTCGGCGCGGTGCAGCGCGGCCAGCGCATCGGGGATCAACCGCCCCTCCCACTCGCCCTGGATCATCAACAGGTTCGGCGGCTCGGTCGCGGTGATCGAATCGTCCGACATCGACACCGCCACCGTGGCCGCCAGCCGGTCATCGACCACCGCCTGCCGCACCGCGATGTAACTGCCCATGGAATGGCCCATGATCGCCACGCGCCCATCCGCCCAGGGCTGGGCCAGCGCCGCGTCGATCACCCGTTCGGTTTCGGCCATCAAGAGCAGCGCCGTGCCCTCGGGGCTGTCCAGGTCGCCCGACATCGGCACCGGGTTGCGCCCGTGCCCCTCGTAGTCGAACGCCACCGCGGCATAGCCCGCCCGCGCCAGCGTCAGCGAGGTCGCCTGCATCAGGGGCCGCGACCCCGCGAATCCGTGCGAGACGATGACCACCGGCGCCGGCCCCGCATCCGGCAGGCGGTAAACGGTGGTGGGCGTCGTGCCGGTGCCCGGCACGGGTTCGATCAGGATGCCCGCGCGTTCCGATTCAAGCTGCCAGACCGAGACCACGATCGCCAGCACGGCCGCGATCGCCACCAGCCAGCGCGCTGGCGTCAGCCGCCAGGCGACGCGGTGGTGGACCGGCTTTTCGGCACTCACGGGCGGCCTTTCGGCGCGGCACTCGAACGGGCGGGCATCGGCGCTCCTTTCCGGCTTTCGGGCTCGCCCACGGGGCGGCTCACCGATAGGTAGGGTGGAACAGCCCCCCCGGCGAGAGCGTGAAGATCTCGGCGCCCTCGGCGGTGACGCCGATGGAATGCTCGAACTGCGCCGACAGAGACTTGTCGCGGGTCACCGCCGTCCAGTCGTCGGCCAGCACACGGGTCTCGGGGCGGCCGAGGTTCACCATAGGCTCGATGGTGAAGAACATCCCCTCTTCCAGCACAGGCCCGGTGCCCGGCTGGCCGTAATGCAGCACGTTGGGCGGCGCGTGGAACACCTGGCCCAGCCCGTGGCCGCAGAAATCGCGCACCACGCTCATCTTGTGGCGTTCCACGTAGGTCTGGATCGCGTGGCCGATATCGCCGAAGGTGTTGCCGGGCCGGACCGCCTCGATCCCCTTGAACAGCGCGTCATGGGTCACCTGGATCAGCCGCTCGGCCTTGCGCGACAGTTTCCCCGCCACGTACATCCGCGACGTATCCCCGAACCAGCCGTCGACGATCACGGTGACGTCGATATTCAGGATGTCGCCATCCAGCAGCACGTCATCCTTGCGCCGTTTCTCCGGGTCCTTCGACACCGTCTCGGTGCCGCTTTTCGGGATCGGCGCGCCGGGAATGCCGTGGCAGACCACGTTGTTGACCGAGATACAGCTGGCGTGCTGATAGCCCTTGTAGCCGATGGTGGCCGAGGTCGCGCCCTTGGCCTCGACCAGTTCGGTGATGACGCGGTCGATCTCGGCGGTGGTCTGGCCGGGGCGGATCAGGAGCGCGATCTCGTCCAGGATCTCGGCCGCGACGCGGCCGGCCGCATGCATGCCCGCAAAATCCTCGCGTTCATGGACGCGGATGTTGTCCCTGTTCCGGCGGGTGCGCCTTTTCTCGTCCACTGGCAACTCCTTGGGCCCTTGCGCGGCAACATAATGCGGCATCGCGGCAATGGCCAGTGCAGGCCCTAACCCTGCGGCGCAAGGTCCACCGGCAGCGGTCCGGCCAGCGTCACGCCGCCCGTGTCGATCGCGGTGCCGTAACACAGCATCTCGACCCCCGCCGCAGCGGCCGCGCGCGCCGCCTGCGCATAGGCGGGGTCGATATCCTCGGCCAGCCGGAACCGCGCGCAATCGCTGCGCTGCACAAGGTACAGAACCGCCGCGCGGTGCCCCGCCTGCGCCATCCGCGCCAACTCGCCCATGTGTTTCGCGCCGCGCGCCGTCACGCTGTCGGGAAACTCGGCCCAGTCCTCCGCGCGGCGCAGATGCACGTTCTTCACTTCGACATAGGCGTCGGGCAACCCCGCCCCGCCCAACAGAAAATCCACCCGGCTGCGGTCCCCGTATTTCACCTCGGCGCGCACCTGCCCATACGCCGCGAATTCCGCCACCCGGCCCGCCTCCAGCGCCTCGCGCACCACGCGGTTGGGCAGGCCCGCGTCGATCCCCGCCCAGTGCCCACCGGGCAGTTCCGCCAGCCGCCAGCCATAGCGCAGCTTCTTCCTGGGGTCGTCGTTCGGCTCCAGCCAGACCCGCAGGCCGGGTTCCTTCAGCCCCATCATCGAGCCGGGGTTCGGGCAATGCGCCGTCACCGCCTGCCCGCTGTCCAGCGTCACGTCGGCCAGGAACCGGTTATAGTGGCGGATCAGCCGACCGCGCACGAGGGGGCTTTGAAAGCGCATGACCCGGACCTATACCGAGGCAAGAGACCGGACAAGGAGGCGAGCATGGGCAATCCCACCGCGGCGATGCTGGTGATCGGCGACGAGATCCTTTCGGGGCGGACGCGCGACGCCAACATGCATTTCCTCGCGGGCGAACTGGTCAAGCACGGTATCCGCCTGTCCGAGGTCCGCATCGTCCCCGACATCCCCGAGCGCATCGTCGAGGCGCTGAACGCCCTGCGGGCGGCCTATGACACGGTGTTCACCTCGGGCGGCATCGGGCCGACCCATGACGACATCACCGCCGACGCGGTCGCCGCGGCCTTCGGCGTGGGGATCGACGTGCGCGAGGATGCCCGCGCCCTGATGCAGGACTATTGCGACAGGATGGGGCGCGAGCTGAACGAATCGCGCCTGCGCATGGCCCGCATCCCCGAAGGCGCCGCGCTGATCGAGAACCCGATTTCCGCCGCGCCGGGGTTCACCATCGGCAACGTGCATGTCATGGCCGGCGTGCCCTCGATCTTCCAGGCGATGGTGGCCGGCGTGCTTCCGACGCTGGTGGGGGGCGACGCGCTTCTGTCGCAGAACCTGACCGTGGAACGGGCCGAGGGCGACATTGCCGGCGACCTGCGCAGGCTCGCCGCCGAATTTCCCGACCTGTCCATCGGCTCCTACCCCTTCGTGCGCGACGGGGTCTATGGCACCAATATCGTGATCCGCGGCAGCGACGGCACCCGGATCGACGCCGCCATGGGCCGGCTTTGCGCGACCTTCCCCGAGGCGGTCGCGTGACGCCCGAGGCGCTGTTCGCGGCGCAAGAGGCCACCTGGCCGCCCGCGTCGAAAACCCGCCTCGGCCCCTGGACGATCCGCGACGGCCAGGGCGGCGGCAAGCGCGTCTCGGCCGCCACCGCCCAGGGCCCGGTGACGGAGGCCGAGATAGACGCGGCCGAGGCCGCCATGGCCGATCTGGACCAGCCGCCCCTGTTCATGGTCCGCCCCGGCGAAGACAGGCTCGACGCCCTGCTGGCCGCCCGCGGCTATACGCTGGTCGACCCGGTCGAGGTGCTGGTCGCCCCCGTCGAGACGCTGGCCGCCGAACCGCCCGCCCCGGTGACCGCCTTCACCGTCTGGGAACCGCTGGCGATCATGAACGAACTGTGGGACGAGGCCGGCATCGGCCCCGCGCGCCGCGCGGTTATGGCCCGCGCCGCCACGCCGAAAACCGCCGTGATGGGCCGCCAGAACGACCGCGCCGCGGGCGCCGCCTTTGCCGCGATCCATGGGGGGCTGTGCTTCGTGCATGCCATGGCGGTGGCCGCCCCCCACCGTCGGCAAGGCACCGCCGTCAACATGATGCGGGCCGTGGCGCAATGGGCCCAAGATCATGGGGCAGAACAGCTTGCCGCCCTGGTAACCGAGGACAACGGGGCCGCCCGCGCGCTCTATGCTTCCTTGGGGATGCGGAATGTGGGACACTATCACTACAGAATGAAAGCGCCACCAATCGCCTGAGCAGTGACCAAGAACGACGACCTTCCCACCGCGCTCGACCTGCCGCCGGTCGACCCCTTGCCGCCCGAGACGCAGAAATACTTCGACCTCTGCGCCGAGAAGCTGGGCCTCGTGCCGAACGTGCTGCGCGCCTATGCCTTCGACATCGCCAAGCTCGACGCCTTCGCGGCGATGTATAACGACCTGATGCTGGGCGAAAGCGGGCTGACGAAACGGGAACGCGAGATGATCGCGGTCGTGGTCTCGTCGATCAACCGCTGCTGGTATTGCCAGGTGGCCCATGGCGCCGCGGTACGGCAGTTGTCGGGCGACCCGAAACTGGGCGAGGCGATGGTGATGAACTACCGCGCCGCCGACCTGAATCCGCGACAACGCGCGATGCTGGATTTCGCGGCCAAGCTGACCGAGGAAAGCCACAAGGTCGAGGAGGCCGATCGCCAGGCCCTGCGCGAGCAGGGCTTTTCCGACCGCGACATCTGGGACATCGCCGCCGTGGCGGGCTTTTTCAACATGTCGAACCGGATCGCCTCGGCCAGCGGCATGGAACCGAACGAGGCCTATCACGGCGCCCACCGATGACCGGCCTGCGCCCGATCGCCTGCGCCCTAATGCTGGCCGCCACGCCGGGCGGGGCGGCGCCGGCCCTGACGCTGCCCGACGCGGCGACACTCGCCGCCGAGGAACGCGAGGCGCAGGCGACGGTCGCGATCCCGGTAGCGGGGTTCGACGGCACAAGGGTGCCCGCGATCCGCGCCGAGGGCTCGGTCACGCGCCGGGCCTGGCAGCAGCCGCTGAAGGGGCGCACGACGATGCAGATTCTGGCGCCCCTGCGCGATGCGCTGCTGGCCAAGGGTTTCCAGGTGATCCACGCCTGCGATGCCGAAAGCTGCGGCGGGTTCGATTTCCGCTTCGCCACCGACACCCTGCCCGAACCGGCGATGCATGTGGACCTGGGCGATTTCCGATTCCTCTCGGCGCGGCGGCTGGGCCCGGCGGGGCCGGAATACGTCACGCTCATGGTCAGCCGGTCCAGCGCGCGCGCCTTCGTGCAGATGACGGCGGTCGGCCCGGCCGAGGATCAGGCCGACCTCGTTTCGTCAAGCAAGAACAACGCCGCCGGCGGCCCGGTCGCGCCGGACGCGCCCCTGGCCGACCGGCTGGCGCTGGACGGGCACGCGGTGCTCAGCGATCTCGACTTCGCCACCGGCTCGGCCTCACTGGCCGAGGGCGCGTTCGCCTCGCTGGACGCTCTGGCGCGCTATCTCGCCGATAATCCGGGCCTGTCGGTGATGCTGGTCGGTCATACCGACGCGGTGGGCGCGCTGGACAACAACATCGCGCTGTCGCGCCGCCGCGCCGAGGCGGTCCGGCGCTACCTGATCGACAGTTTGGGCGTGCCCGCCGACCGCGTTTCGGCCGAGGGCGCGGGCTACCTGGCGCCCCTGGCCAGCAACCGGACCGAGGACGGCCGGATGCGCAACCGCCGCGTCGAAGTCATCCTGACATCGGTCGACTAGGCGCGGCCGCGCCCACCCTC
>JBNGDM010000189.1:0-6769 GCA_049975105.1 Rhodovulum sp.
CCTCAGCGCCGCCGGTGAGGGGGTGTTTACGGATCGGGGCCGGGGACCGCAAGAGGTTTTTTTCAGGAACGTGACAGTTTTTTTGCGACATCATAAAAACACGCTATTGCAATGACTTACCCGAAACCGCGCCGCCGGAACATGGCGGAACCCGGCCCGGTGCGCGCCGTGGCGTGGCCGGTTTACGCACCTTTTCGGGTTTATCCACAGACTCGTGCGAGGGAATTCGCGAGGCCCGCCCGAGTCAGGCGGTTGCCCGGACACCGCGCAGTCGAATTCGAAGCGCCAGCAGCCCCAGAATCGCCGCCAGATAAACCAGGGGCTCGATCTGCCAGCCCTTCACCAGCATGGCGAAGTGAATCGCCCCAAGCGGAATCGCGAGATACGCCAAACGGTGCAGCCGTCGCCAGCGTATCGGACCCAGCTTGCGTACGGCCCGATTGCTGGACGTCAGCGCCAGCGGCAGCAGCAGCACGAATCCCGCCATGCCGATGGTGATGTAGGGGCGTTTCAGGATGTCCGCCCAGACGCGCTGCCAGGATTGCAGGTCCAGAACCAGCCAGACCCCCAGATGCAATACGATATAGAAAAAGCCCACCAGCCCGATCGCGCGCCGGAACCGGATGAGCTCGATCCCCGTGAAGCGCCGGAGCGGCGTGACGGCAAGGCTGGCAATCAGCAGCTGCAAGCCTGTCAGCCCCAGCCGGTGTTCAAGCGCCGTGATCGGCTCTACCCCCAGCCCGCCGGTCGCGCCCAGCCAGAAGAACCAGACCGCCGGCGCCATACCGACGAGGTAGAGTGGCCAGGTGGGCACCCGCCGCAGCGCGCGGTTGATTGGGGCCGGGCCCGTCATCAGAAGTTCCGCACCAGATCCATGCCCTCATACAGCGAGGCGACCTCTTCGGCATAACCGTTGAACATCTGCGTCGGGATCCGCGGCGAGAACAGCCCGCCGCCGATCCGTCGCTCGGTCGCCTGGGACCAGCGGGGATGATCGACCTCGGGGTTCACGTTCGAATAGAAGCCGTATTCGTTCGGCGCGTAGCGGTTCCAGCTGGTGGGCGGCTGCGCGTCGGTCAGGGTGATCTTCACCACCGACTTGATCGACTTGAACCCGTATTTCCATGGCACCACCAAACGGATCGGCGCGCCGTTCTGGTTCGGCATTTCTTTCCCATACAGCCCCGTCGCGAGGATCGTCAGCGGATGCATCGCCTCGTCAAGCCGCAAGCCCTCGACATAGGGCCAATCGAGAATCGCGGTGCGTTGCCCAGGCATCTCCTCGGGTCGATAGAGCGTCTGAAACGCGACGTATTTCGCGGACGGTTGCACGCCCGCGCGGTTCAGCAGATCGGCCAGTTCGAAACCGACCCAAGGCACCACCATGGACCAGGCTTCGACGCAGCGCAGGCGGTAGATGCGTTCCTCGAGGCTGACGCCCGACAGGATATCGGCGAGGTCATAACTGCCGGGCCGGTCGACCAAACCGTCAATCTCGATCGCCCAGGGATCAGTGGTCAGTTGCCCGGCATTGCGCTTGGGATCTTCCTTGCGGGTGCCGAACTCGTAGAAATTGTTGTAGCTGGTGATCTCGTCCCAGGTGTTGGGCTCCAGCTCGCCTTCGGCCGCACGCGCCCCGCCTGCGAGCCCACCAAATCCAAGGGCGCCCGCCCCCGCCATCAGTTGGCGGCGGTTCAGGTACACCGCCTCTGGGGTGACGTCCGACCAGTTCAACCTGTTGCGCCAGCGGCCTGCCATGGGTCCATTCCTTTCCCGACCTGTTCCCGAATGCAGAAGTAGACCGCGCCCGCCAGCAAGCCAAAGCAACTTGGGTCACGGCGCTGTCACCGCCTTGAAACAATGCCCGGCGTCAGCCGGCGCAGGGGCTCAAACCTGCTCCAGCCGGGCCAGCGCGGCCTCGAACTGCTTGTGCCCGCGGGCCCGTGCGATCCCTTCGAGACCCAGATGCACGGAAGGATACAGTTCGTTCATCTGCACCGAGGTCCCGTCGTCCAGCACGACCCGGACATGACGGCGGCGCATCTCGCGGGGTTCGGCCACGCCGACCGAATGGGCGATTGTCTCAACCTCTCCGATCACCGAGACCGCATAGGCCGCCACGCGTTTTTCCTTTTCTTGCACCACCAGACCTTTCTGCAGGTGCGGCTGATGCGTGGTGATGCCGGTCGGGCAGGTGTTCTTGTTGCATTTCAGCGCCTGGATACAGCCCAGACTGAACATGAAGCCGCGTGCCGAGGTCACGAAATCGGCGCCGAGGCAAATCGCCCAGGCCACGTCGCCAGGCGCCACCAGCTTGCCGGCGGCCACGATGCGGATGCGGTCGTGCAGACCCGCGAGGTCGCGCAGATCGACCATGCGGATCAGCGCCTCGCGCAGGGGCAAGCCCACGAGGTCGATCAGCGGCATCGGTGCCGCCCCGGTCCCGCCTTCGCCGCCATCGACGGTGATGAAATCCGGCGCGCTTTCCTCTCCCCGCCGCCGGATCTCCTTGAACAGGTCGAACCACGGATCGGCAGAGCCCATGCAGGTCTTGATCCCCACCGGCTTGCCGGTCACCTCGCGGATATGGGCGATCAGGTCCAGAAGATCGGCGAAATCGTCCACCTCGCGGTGCCGGTTGGGCGAGATCGCGTCCTGCCCCATCGGAACGCCACGGATGCGGGCCACTTCCTCGTCGATCTTGGCCGCGGGCAGGATGCCGCCCTTGCCGGGCTTGGCGCCCTGGCTCAGCTTGATCTCGAACATCTTGACCTGCGGGTGCGCGGCCACCTCGCGCAGCTTGTCGTCGCTTAGGTTGCCGGCGGCGTCGCGCACGCCGAATTTCGCGGTGCCGATCTGGAAGACGATGTCGCAGCCGCCCTCCAGGTGATAGGGCGACAGCCCCCCCTCGCCGGTGTTCAGCCAGATGCCCGCCCGCTTCGCGCCTCGGGCGAGCGCGCGCACCGCGGGTTTCGAAATCGCGCCGTAGGACATGCCCGAGATGTTGAAGATCGAAGGTGCCAGGTAGGGCTCCCGGCAATGCGGCCCGATCACCAGGGGTTCGGTCGAGGCATACTGGTCGTCGAGCGGCGGAAACACCGCGTTCATGAAGATCGGGGTGCCGGGGATGTTCAGGTTCCGGGTCGAGCCGAAGGCGACCGTGTTCCCCTTGGCCGCCGACGCGTTGTAGACCCAGTTCCGCTGGGCGCGGTTGAACGGCATCTCTTCGCGGTCCATCGCGAAGAAATACTGCCGGAAGAATTCGCCAAGCTCGGTGAAAAGACCCCGGAACCGCCCGATCACCGGATAGTTTCGGCGGATCGCATCGCCGGTTTGTGTGCGGTCGATGAAGAACAGGACGACGACCGCCAGGAACATCAGCCCCAAAAACAGCGCGAACGCCCCCGCCATCACCTGAAGCGCGTAATAGGCCCAGCCCATGGCGGTTCCTCCCTTGCCTGCCGCGGTTGACCTCGATCAAGGAGCACCTGCGCCCCCATCGCCAGAGTGGCCGCAGGCGAGACATGACACAACCCCGCGCCGGGGCCATGAGGGAGGACACCATGAAAGGAATCATCGCCGCAGCCGCGCTGGCGCTGGCCGCCGCGGCGGCGCAGGCCGAGGGCGTCGTCACCTATACCGTGGACCAAAGCTTCGACGACGTGGTGTTCGGGCTGGAGAACGCGGTTCTGGGCCAGGGGCTGGTCATCGACAGCGTCAGCCATACCGGCGACATGCTGGAACGCACCAAGGGCGATGTCGGCTCGGACGTCACGATTTTCACCAAGGCCGATATCTTCAGCTTCTGCTCGGCGTCGCTGTCGCGCAAGGTGATGGAAGCCGACCCGATGAACGTGCAGTTCTGCCCTTACGATATCTTCGTGTTGCAGTTCCCGGACAGCCCCGACCAGACCACGATCGGTTATCGCCAGTATCCCGAGGGCCCGATGAAAGAGGTCGAGGCGCTCTTGGATACGATCGCGCGGGAAGCCGTGGGCATGGACTGAGAGCTATTGCGAACTCACGGATTTTCAAACGAAATCAACGCATCTTGATGTGACTTCGCGAAAGCGCCGGGCTTAGTCCGCCGGGCGCTTTCGTCAAACCGGATCGGCGGGATTCCCCGCTGATCCGGGCGTGCATTCCCCGCGTAGCCAGCGTGACCCGATCAAACGGGTTCGTCTGATAACGCAAAGGGAACAATACAATGCTTCGCAGAACTTTCCTCTCGCTGACCGCCGTCGCGATGCTGTCCACCCCGGCCCTGGCCGACAACCACATGGGCAAGGACATCGTGACAATCGCCGCCGAGGGCGAGCAGTTCACGACGCTGGTCGCCGCGGTGACCGCAGCCGGCCTCGTCGACACGCTGAAAGGCGAAGGACCGTTCACCGTCTTCGCCCCGACCGACGACGCCTTCGCGGCGCTGCCCGAGGGAACGGTCGAAACGCTGCTGATGCCCGAGAACAAGGACAAGCTGACCGCGATCCTGACCTACCACGTGGTGCCGGGCAAGGTGATGTCGGGTGACCTGTCCGACGGCATGACCGCCACCACGGTCGAGGGGTCTGACGTGACCATCGGCACCGAGGGCGGCGTGACCGTGCAGGGCGCGAACGTCACGGCGGCCGATATCGAGGCCTCGAACGGCGTGATCCACGTCATCGACCAGGTGATCCTGCCCGAATCCGCGATGTAAGCGCGAACCGGCACACCGGCTCGGGGGGCGGGCATTACCCGCCTCCCGGTTTTTTTGTCCAAAGGGAAGGGAATGACACGCATGAACCGCAGAACCGCCGTCACAACGCTTGCCGCGACCGGCCTTGCCGTCGCGCTTGCGGCCTGTGCGCCGATGACCAAGCAACCCGACATCGTCGACATCGCCGGCTCGAACGAGCAGTTCTCGACGCTGGTCGCCGCCGTCACGGCCGCGGACCTTGTCCATACGCTGAAGGGGGACGGCCCTTTCACCGTCTTCGCGCCGACCAACGCCGCCTTCGATGCGCTGCCTCCCGGCACCGTCGAGACACTGCTGAAACCCGAGAACAAGGACCAGTTGGTGAAGGTGCTGACCTATCACGTCGTCCCCGGCGCGGTGACCTCGGATCAGTTGGCCGGGCAACGGTTGAACGTGGCCACCGTTCAGGGCCAGACCGTCCATATCGACGGCACCCACGGCGTGCGGGTGAACAAGGCGCGGGTGACCTCGGCGGATATCATGGCCTCGAACGGGGTGATCCACGTCATCGACAAGGTGCTTTTGCCGAAGTGATCGGCATGTCCGCCCAGGCGCGCAAGCCCGCGGACGAAAAAAGAAACGCCCCGCCTTTCGGCGGGGCGTCCCCAGCGGTGAGACGATGGCTTAGTGGATCACCGCATCCTCGGGCTTGGGCCGGTTCGAGCCCACCACGCGGTCGCCGATGATCAGCCCGTCGGCCCCGGCGGTAACGCTGACGGTATCGCCATCGCGCACCTCGCCGGCCAGGATCATCTCGGCCAGCCGGTCCTGCAGAGCCTTCTGGATGACCCGCTTGAGCGGCCGCGCGCCATAAACCGGGTCATAGCCGGCATCGGCCAGCCATTTCTCGGCATCGGCGTCCAGGTCCAGCGCGATGTTGCGCGCCGCCAGCCGTTTCTGCAGCCGCCGCAACTGGATTTCCACGATGCCGGTCATGTCGGCCCGCGTCAGCCGGTCGAACACCACCATCTCGTCCAGGCGGTTCAGGAACTCGGGCCGGAAGTGGGCGCGCACGGCGTCCATCACGTCGCGCTTGGCGGTGCTGGCATCGGCATCCTCGGGCAACTGGCTGAGCGCCTGCGAGCCGAGGTTCGAGGTCAGCACGATCAGCGTCTGCTTGAAGTCGACCGTGCGGCCCTGCCCGTCGGTCAAAACGCCATCGTCCAGCACCTGCAACAGCACGTTGAACACCTCCGGGTGTGCCTTCTCGACCTCGTCGAACAGCACCACCTGGTAGGGGCGCCGCCGCACAGCCTCGGTCAGCACGCCGCCCTCGTCATAGCCGACATAGCCCGGAGGCGCGCCGATCAGGCGAGCGACGGAATGCTTCTCCATGAACTCGGACATGTCGATCCGGACCATCGCCTGGTCATCGTCGAAGAGATACTCGGCCACGGCCTTGGTCAGTTCGGTCTTGCCGACGCCGGTGGGCCCCAGGAACAGGAAGCTGCCCAGCGGCCGGTTCTCGTCATTCAGACCGGCCCGCGCCCGGCGCACGGCATTGGCCACCGCGGTGACGGCCTGTTTCTGGCCGATCACGCGCTTGCCCAACTCCTCTTCCATGCGCAAAAGCTTGTCGCGCTCGCCCTCCAGCATCTTGGAGGTCGGGATACCGGTCCAGCGTTCGACCACCTGGGCGATCTGCTCGGGGCGCACGGCCTCTTCGACCAGCACGTCATCTTCCTGGCTTTCGGCCTGGGCAAGCTGCTTTTCAAGCTGCGGGATAACGCCATAAGACAGCTCCCCGGCCCGCGCCAGGTTGCCCTCGCGCTTGGCGTGGTCCAGTTCGGCGCGCGCCTTGTCCAACTGCTCCTTCAGATCGCGCGCGCTTTCCAGCTTGTCGCGCTCGGCCTGCCACTTGGTGGTCAGTTCGGCCGATTGCTGCTGCAGGTCGGACAACTCTTTTTCCAGCTTGGCCAGCCGGTCCTTGGAGGCGTCGTCATCCTCCTTCTTCAGCGCCTCGGCCTCGATCTGCTTTTGCAGGATGTCGCGGTCCAGCGCGTCCAGTTCCTCGGGCTTGCTGTCCACCTC
>JBNGDM010000190.1:0-6735 GCA_049975105.1 Rhodovulum sp.
AGACATGTTCACCGCTCGATTTTCTCACCGTGAATCACGCCACCGCGCCGAAATCAATGGGTCCTGACCCTAGAATGATATCGGGTGAATAAGATCAGGCGGGCAACAGTTCGCGCAAGACGCTGTTAAGCAAAGGTCGCCCGGTATCAGTTGCGCGCAGTCGGTTTCCATCCCTTTGGACAAGCCCCGCGTCTACCAACACATTGATATTGTTAGTATTCAGCGTATAGTCGGCCAGCCGCTCATAACGGTCTAGCGAAATCCCTTCGACAAGACGCAGCCCCATCAAAAGGTATTCGGTTGATTGCTCTGCAGGGTTTAGCGGCGTACGGCCGGCTTCGCCCGTGCCATCCCGGTTCACGCTACGGAGCCATTCCGCTGGAGAAAGTGGTGTTTCCGTCGCCCAGCGTTGACTGTCCAGCGTTAGGCGTCCATGGGCGCCCGGTCCGATACCGGCATAGTCGCCATAGCGCCAATAAATGAGATTGTGCCGAGATTCCGCGCCGGGCCGAGCGTGGTTCGATACTTCATAGGCGGGCAGGCCGGCGGCACCGCAGACGTCTTGCGTAAGGGTATACATGTCTGCGGCATGGTCATCATTGGGCAGGTCCCGTAACAAGCCGCGGGCATGGCGGTCCGCGAATGCAGTTCCCGGTTCGATGGTCAATTGGTACAGCGAAAGGTGATCGATCGCCATGGTCAGCGCTTCGCTTAACTCTGTCTGCCAATCCCCAAGCGTTTGGCCCTGCCGAGCGTAGATCAGATCGAAGCTCACGCGGCTAAAATTCGCCCGGGCGATATCGAAGGCCCTGCGCGCCTCGGCCACGTCGTGCAGCCGGCCAAGGCGTCGCAAATCCCTGTCGTTCAGCGCCTGCACGCCGAGAGACACGCGGTTCACACCGGCCTCGCGGTACCCTGCAAAGCGTCCGGCCTCGACCGACGACGGATTGGCTTCGAGCGTCACTTCCATGTTGTTAGCACACGGCCACGTGGCGCGTATCGCTTCCAGAATGGCAGCGACGAGATCGGGATCCATGAGGCTTGGCGTGCCGCCGCCGAAGAACACCGTGTTCAAGGTCCGGGCACCGGTTTCGCGGCCGATGCGCGCTATTTCCGACAGGTAGGCGGACTTCCAGGCTGCCTGGTCCACGCTTGCCGCGACATGGCTGTTGAAGTCGCAATAAGGGCACTTTGCCAGGCAGAAAGGCCAGTGGATATACAGCCCGAAGCCACCCGACTGCCAGTCGTCACCGGTCAAAGGCAGTAACCAGTTTCTGGAACGCGCGACCACGGTGGCTGATCCTGTTCTTTTCCCAGCGGTCCATCTCGGCAAAGGTCACGTCGAACCCGTCGGGTTGAAAGATCGGGTCATAGCCATGCCCCTGGTCGCCGCGCATCGGCCATACGATCCGCCCGGGAATCTCGCCTTCGAAGACCTCGTCATGCCCGTCGGGCCAGGCCAGCACGAAAGTACAGCGGAAACGGGCGCTACGCGGTTCGGGTGTTTCCGCGGATTCCAGATTGGCCCAGACCTTTTCCATGGCCTTGTCGAAATCGCGACCAGAACCTGTTTCGGCCCAATCGGCGGTATGAACGCCCGGTTGGCCGCCCAGCGCATCGACCGAAAGTCCGCTGTCATCGGCCAAGGCAGGCAAGCCGGTCGCCTTGGCGGCGGCATGGGCTTTGATCCTAGCGTTGCCGACGAAGGTCGTTTCGGTTTCTTTGGGTTCTGGCAGGTCCATCTCGGCTGCGCCGACCACCGAAATGCCGTAGGGTTCGAGCAGATGCGCGATCTCTTCCAACTTGCCGCGGTTGTGCGTGGCCACAAGAAGCCTGTCGCCCGTGAAACGCCGCATGGTTCAGTCCCCGACCGCCGTCTTTTGCGCCGCCACCAATTCGGCTACACCCTTTTCGGCGAGGCCCAGCAAGTGGTCCATCTGTTCACGCGAGAACGTCGAGCCCTCGGCCGACATCTGAACTTCGATCAAG
Organism: Rhodovulum sp.; assembly: GCA_049975105.1. Classification (GTDB taxonomy): domain Bacteria; phylum Pseudomonadota; class Alphaproteobacteria; order Rhodobacterales; family Rhodobacteraceae; genus Rhodovulum. The sequence continues at coordinate 1,990 of JBNGDM010000190.1, forward strand.
CGGCCCGAACCGGTCATCACGAAATTTCCGTCGACGCCGGCCTCGCTATCCTCGGGATAGTCGAGGTCAAGTACCGGCTGGCCCGCATAGATTCCACAGGACACCGCAGCCACTGGATCGGTCATCGGATCCGAGATCACCTCGCCCGTTTTCATCAGCTTGTTCACCGCCAGACGCAGCGCGACCCAGCCGCCGGTGATCGCCGCGCAGCGCGTGCCGCCATCGGCCTGGATCACGTCGCAATCGACGGTAATCTGGCGTTCGCCCAAGGCCACGCGGTCGACACCCGCGCGCAGGCTGCGCCCGATCAGCCGCTGGATTTCCACGGTGCGGCCACCCTGCTTGCCCGCCGAGGCTTCGCGCCGCATCCGCGTCGTCGTCGCCCGTGGCAGCATTCCGTATTCCGCCGTCACCCACCCGAGGCCCGAGTTCTTGAGAAACGGCGGCACCCGATCCTCAAGAGACGCGGTGCACAGCACATGGGTGTCGCCCACTCGGATCAAGCAAGAGCCCTCGGCGTGTTTCGTCACCCCGGTCTCGATTGAAACCGGGCGCATTTCGCTTACATCTCGGCCTGAAGGGCGCATCGCTAATCCTTTCTCGCGTTCGGCGCTTTGCTCCCATGAGAGGGGGCCTGATGCAAGCCCGATTGACGGAGCGTCGCCCTGTCCTTTAATTGCAGCGCTTCGCTGGAGACATACCAAGGTGACCGAAACCCAGAGCCTTCTCGACGAGATGAACGACCGCTCGCGCGAAGTGTTTCGCCGCGTGGTGGAGGGCTATCTGGAAACCGGAGACCCGGTCGGATCGCGTACGCTGACCCGCACCATGAACGAGAAGGTCAGCGCGGCCACGATTCGCAACGTGATGCAGGACCTGGAGTTTCTCGGCCTGCTGGACAGCCCACACGTGTCCGCCGGTCGGGTGCCAACCCAGTTGGGGCTTCGGATGTTCGTCGACGGTCTGCTCGAGGTGCGGGAACTCGAACATGACGATCGAGAAAAGATCGACGCAACGCTGGGCAGCAACGATCGCGACGTGGGCGCGATGCTTGACCGCATCGGATCGGCGTTGTCCGGGGTGACCCGCGGGGCAAGCCTTGTCCTTGCGCCCAAGCACGAAGCGCCGATCAAACATATCGAATTCGTCAGCCTGGCGCCCGACCGGGCGCTGACGGTGCTGGTCTTTGCGGACGGGCATGTCGAGAACCGGCTGTTCCAACCGGCGCCGGGCCAGACGCCGTCCTCGATGCGGGAAGCTGCCAATTTTCTCAATGCGCTTGCCGCGGGAAAGACGCTGAGCGAGCTGCGCGAGGTGATGCAAGTCGAGATCGCGCGACGGCGGCAGGAGTTGAACGAGCTGGCGCGTGTCATGGTCGAGGCTGGACTGGCCGTCTGGGAGAACGAGGGCGAGCCGCATGCCCGCCTGATCGTGCGCGGCCGCGCGAACCTCTTGGCCGACAGCGCCGAGGCCGAGGAACTGGACCGTATCCGCACCCTTTTTGACGATCTGGAACGCAAGCGCGACATCGTCGAGTTCCTTGAACTCGCCGAGGATGGCGAGGGCGTGCGGATCTTCATCGGGTCCGAAAACAAGCTTTTTTCACTTTCGGGTTCCTCTCTGGTGGTCTCTCCTTATATGAACGCGGACCGGAAGATCATTGGCGCTGTGGGCGTGATCGGGCCGACACGACTGAACTATGGTCGGATCGTGCCCATCGTCGACTACACGGCTCAACTGGTCGGAAAACTGATCTCCGACCGGGGTAAGGGATAAGGCATGGCAGAACCTGAGAAGACCGAAATCGAAGTCGAAGACGCTCCCGAAGATGCCGCTGCCGAGCAGAGCGAGTCACGCGGGGTCGAGGATGAACTGGAGGCGCTGCGCGCCGAGCGAGACGAGTTGCGCGATCGGTTCATGCGGGCCTTGGCCGATGCCGAAAATTCGCGCAAGCGGGCCGACCGTGACCGGCGCGAGGCCGAGAACTATGGCGGGTCCAAGCTGGCACGCGACATGCTGCCCGTTTACGATCACCTTTCCCGCGCGCTCGACGTCGTCACCGAAGAGCAGCGCGAGGCGAACAAGGCTTTCCTCGAAGGCGTCGAACTAACCCTGCGCGAGCTTCTGAACGTGTTCTCGAAGCATGGAATCGAGCGTGTGGCGCCCGAGGTCGGCGACACCTTCGATCCGCAGCTTCACCAGGCGATGTTCGAGGCGCCCGTTCCGAACACCAAGGCGGGCGAGATCATCCAGGTGATGGCGGTCGGCTTCATGCTGCATGACCGGTTGTTGCGCCCGGCGCAGGTTGGCGTGTCTTCGACGCCGGCCTCCTAATCGGGTCGGGCGAGGGCCTTGAGCGCATAGACCAGATCGAGCGCCTGTTTTGGTGTCAGCTCGTCGGGATGCACCCCGGCCAGTTTTTCCTCGATGGGCGAGGGGCCTTTGGCCGGGCGCTCGGGCACCGAAGGTCGCGCAACCGAAAACAGGGGCAGGTCGTCGATCAGCGTTTTCTGTGGCTGCCCGCCTTCGCGTTCGCCCCTTTCCAGTGCGTCGAGTACAACCCGCGCGCGCTCCACCACGGCGTCGGGCAGACCGGCAAGGCGCGCGACCTGCACCCCATAGGACCGGTCCGCGGCTCCCTTGCGCACCTCGTGTAGGAAGATCACGTCCCCGTCCCATTCTTTGACGGCGACCGTCGCGTTCTCCACGCCCGCCAGCTTGTGCGCGAGCGCGGTCAACTCGTGATAATGGGTCGCGAACAACGCGCGGCAGTGATTGACATCGTGCAGGTGTTCCAGCGTGGCCCAGGCGATGGAAAGCCCGTCATAGGTGGCTGTGCCGCGCCCGATCTCGTCCAGGATCACCAGTGCGCGGTCATCGGCCTGATTCAGGATCGCGGCGGTTTCCACCATTTCGACCATGAAGGTTGACCGCCCGCGCGCCAGGTCGTCGGACGCGCCGACCCGGCTGAAGAGTTGCGAGATCAGGCCGATATGAGCGCGGGTGGCGGGCACGAAACTGCCGACTTGGGCCAGCAGCGCAATCAGGGCGTTCTGGCGTAGAAAGGTCGACTTGCCCGCCATGTTCGGCCCGGTCAGTAGCCAGATCGCCGCGCCGTCGCTGCCATCCGACAGGTCGCAATCGTTGGCGATAAATGGCGCGCCGCCCTGCCGGCGAAGGGCGCGCTCCACGACCGGATGGCGCCCGCCTTCGATCTCGAAGGCGCGACTGTCATCTACTTTTGGCTCGCACCAGTCCTCGCCCCGGGCGAGGTCGGCCAATGCGGCAGCCAGATCGATCTCTGCCAATGCCGCCGCAGCCTGGCCGATGCGCCCGGCCTGCTTCAGAACGGCGGTCTTGAGCCCGTCATAGAGACGTTTTTCGATATCGAGCGCTCGATTTCCGGCATTCAGGATCCGGGTTTCCAGTTCGGATAGCTCGACCGTGGTAAAGCGAACCGCGTTCGCCGTGGTCTGACGATGGATGAAGTTTTCCGAGAGCGGCGGCGAAAGCATCTTGTCGGCGTGGGTCGCTGTGACCTCGATGAAGTAACCCAGCACGTTGTTATGCTTGACCTTGAGCGAAGCGATACCGGTTCGTTTCGCGTAATCGGCTTGCATCGCAGCTATGACGCTACGCCCCTCGTCGCGCAGCTGGCGCGCCTCGTCCAGTTCGGCGTCATGCCCTGCGGCAATGAACCCGCCGTCGCGTGCCAAAAGCGGCGGTTCCGCGACGAGTGCGGCATCCAGCACGTCGTGAAGCGCATCATGTCCGGTCAGTGCCGTTCGCGCCTCGACGAGCAGGTCGGGCAGGTCGCCGGCGAGCCCTTCGGCCACCGCACTGGCCTGCGCCAGGCCGTTGCGGATTGCCGCCAAATCCCTAGGTCCCCCACGGTCAAGGGCCAGTCGCGACAGCGCGCGGTCCATATCAGGACATTTCCGAAGCGCATCGCGAAGCGCTGTGCCCAGCGCCCCGTTCTCGACGAGTGTGCGCACCGCATCGAGGCGGGCGTTGATCGTGGCGAGGTCACGCGATGGGCTTGAGAGGCGGCGCTCCAGCAGTCGCGCCCCTGGGGCGGTCACGGTTCGATCGATCGCGGCCAGAAGGCTTCCTTCGCGCCCGCCCGACAGGCTCGCGGTTAGCTCCAGGTTCCGGCGGGTCGCGGCATCGATCTGCAGGTTTCCACCGGCCGCCTCGCGCACCGGGGGACGCAGCAGCGGCAGTTTTCCCTTCTGTGTAATCTCCAGATAATCGACAATGGCGCCCATGGCCGAGAGTTCTGCCCGGCCGAAGGTTCCAAAACCGTCCAAGGTGTCCACGCCGAACAGCGAGGCAAGCCGTTTCTCGGCCGAAGCACTGTCGAAACTGGCGCGTGAAAGCGGCGTGAGCGAAGCTCCGGATTCCGTCACTGTCCCGGCCCAAGTAGCCTCGGCCGCCTCGCTTAGAAGCACCTCGCGCGGGGCGAGGCGGGCGAGTTCCGGACCCAAGCGAACTGGGGCGCATTCCGTCACCCGGAACGCCCCCGTCGAGATGTCTACCCAGGCCAGTGCCGCGGTTCCCCGCACCTCGGCGAAGGCGGCAAGGAAATTGTGTCGCCGCGCCTCGAGCAGTGAATCCTCGGTTAGGGTTCCAGGTGTAACCAGCCGGACGACGTCACGTTTCACGACCGCTTTGGAGCCGCGCTTCTTCGCTTCGGCCGGGTCTTCCAACTGTTCGCAGACTGCGACGCGGAACCCCTTGCGGATC
>JBNGDM010000191.1:0-6724 GCA_049975105.1 Rhodovulum sp.
GCACGGGTTTCGCGAGAGCGGGCGGTGATCGCCTCCGTCACCTCGGCGAGGACGGGGTTGAGCGCCATGGGCAATCTCCTTCGGACAAGGCGAGACGTTGAAAAGGGTATACGACGTTAGCGCTAACAATAAAACTCTGTCGGGGCACAGGCGGCCGCGTTTTCCCGCTTTTCGTGGGCCGCGGCGGAGCGTATGGGAAGGGGATGACCGACAGCCGTCCCATCGTCCGCCTGCGCCCCAAGGCCGAGGCCCGCGCCATCCGCCACGGGTTTCCATGGGTCTATGCCGATGAACTGGTCACGGACCGGCGCACCAAGGCGCTGGCGCCCGGCAGCCTGGCCGTGCTCGAAGATGCCGAGCGACGGCCCCTGGCGCTGGTCACGGTCAACCCACAGTCCCGGATCATCGCCCGCGTGCTGGACCGCGACGCGGGGGCCACAATCGGCCCCGACTGGCTGGCCGCCCGGCTGAGCGCGGCCCAGGCCCTGCGCGCGCGCCTTTACGACACGCCATTCCACAGGCTGGTCCATGCCGAGGCGGATGGACTGCCCGGGGTGGTGATCGACCGCTTCGGCGAGGCGGCGGTAATCCAGCCCAATGCCGCCTGGGCCGAGGCACATCTCGAGGCGCTCGCCGACGCGTTGGTATCGGTGACGGGTGTCCGCGCCGTGGTCAAGAACGGTACCGGGCGCGCCCGCAGCCTCGAAGGGCTGGCCGAGGAAACGGTGCTGCTGCGGGGTGGGCTTGAGGGACCGGTGCCGGCCCCGATGAATGGCGCAATCTACATGGCCGACCTGATGGGCGGGCAAAAGACGGGGTTGTTCTACGACCAGCGGCCGAACCATGCATTCGTGCAGCGTCTGGCGCGCGGCGCACGGGTGCTGGACGTGTTCTCGCATGTAGGCGGCTTCGCGTTGGCATCACTGGCGGGCGGCGCCGAACAAGCGCTGGCCGTCGATGCCTCGGCGCCGGCCCTGGGTCTGGCAGAGGCGGGTGCCGCCGCAATGGGCATGTCCGGCCGTTTCGCCACCCGGCAGGGGGACGCGTTCGATACCCTGGCCAAGCTGGCCGACGAGGGCGCAAGCTATGACGTCGTGATCTGCGACCCGCCGGCCTTCGCACCTTCGAAACAGGCGTTGGATGCCGGGCTGCGCGCCTATGAAAGGGTGGCCCGTCTTGCTGCCGGCCTGGTGACGCCTGGCGGCTTTCTTTGTCTGTGTTCGTGCTCGCACGCGGCCGATCTTGCCCGGTTCCGCGCGGCCTCGGCACGGGGCATCGGCAAGGCAGGGCGGCGCGGACAGCTCATCCATACCGGTTTCGCCGGGCCCGATCACCCGGTGCTGCCGCAGCTGGCCGAGTCGTCCTATCTCAAGGCGCTGGTGTTCCGGCTGTTGGCATGAAGGTCCTTCTGGACGCCTGTGTGCTGTATCCAACCGTGCTGCGGGAAATCCTGCTGGGTGTGGCAGCCGAAGGGCTGTTCAACCCGCTCTGGTCGGCCCGTATTCTGGAAGAATGGGCGCGCGCGGCCCGCAAGATCGGCCCCACCGGCGAGGCACAGGCCCGCGCCGAGATCGCGCTTTTGCGCGCGGCCTGGCCCGGCGCCGAGGTCGTGCCGAAACACGGGCTCGAGGCGCGGCTCTGGTTGCCGGACGCGGCCGACGTGCATGTGCTCGCCGCGGCGGTTGCGGGGCATGCGGATCTGCTGGTGACCTTCAATGCACGCGATTTCCCCCGACAGATTCTCGAAGAGGAGGGCCTGCGCCGCGAGGCACCGGATGCCTTTCTGATGACGCTCTGGCTGTCGCGGCCGGAGGCCGTCGAACGGGTCGTGACGCGGGTTCATGCCGAGGCCGAGCGGCTTTCCGGAGAGGCGATCCCGCTGCGCGCGCTGCTCAAACGCGCGCGGCTGCCCAGGCTTGGAAAGGCGCTCGCCACCGGCGCGCAAAATTCTTGATAAGAATTTTGCGGCGTAACCCTCAATCCGCGGTCACCGTACCCCAGCGCGTTTCCAGCGCCTCTATGGCCTTTACCCGCTCGGCCGTTTTCGGGTGGCTCATCAACCAGGCGGGCACGGCCCCGCCGCGCGCCTCGGTCAGCCGGTCCAGCTTTTCGAACAGCGATTTCTGCGCCCCCGTGCCGATCCCCGACTTGGTCAACAGCGCCGCGGCGTAGGCGTCGGCCTCGTATTCGTCCTGCCGGCTCAGCCGTGCGGCCAGAAGCGACGCCAGCGCATTCGCGATATAGACGCCGATCCCGGGCAGGAACCGGCTCAGCACCATGGCCAGCGCCGTGCGCAGCGCGTTCTGCCCGGAAAAGTCGATCATCCGCCGCCGCGTATGGCCCAGCGCGACGTGCCCCATCTCGTGTGCGATGACGCTGGCCAGTTCCTCGGCGCTGACCTCGCCGGCGCGATATCTGTTGTAGAAGCCACGGGTCAGAAAGATGCGGCCATCGGGGGCCGCCAGCCCGTTCACCGGCTCGATCTCGTAGATGTTCACCCGGATGCGCGGCAGCTCAAGCGCCTCGGCCATCCGGTCGGTCAGCGTCTTCAGCCGTTTGTCCGCCAGTTCCGAGGACCGCGTGTCCAGTTCGCGCGCCGTCCGCCACGCGGAAAACCGGTACATCGCGACAGCGTAGAGCACGGCAAGCAGGATGGGCGTGAATTTCAGCATGGGCAGGATATGGGGCGGTGCGGGACGGTTGGCAATCCGCTTCAGGAAGCCGCTTCGCAGATCGTCAGATCGAAGGTCAGCTCCATCGCCAGCCGGAACGGCACCTCGCCCGTCTGCGCGGGATCGTCGCCGAGCAAGACGCCTTCCTGCCGGATGCGTTTTCCGTGCGCCACCATTTCAAGCCGCATCTTCGGATTCACCCTTACCTCGATCTCGTCGATATAAGTTTGCACGCTCTCGGCGCGGATGCCGAAATGGCCGCTGACCGTCCGTTCGGCTTGGGCGGCGGACGCGCCCAGCGCGGCGAGGCTCAGCTTGGCCTCGATACCTTGCGTGCGCCCCTTGCCGCGCCGCTTTCCGGCCGTTCCCCGCACCCTTTCGCCTTGGCTCAGCGCCCCAAAGCCTTCATCCCGCGCTCGATCCCCTCAAGCGTCATCGGCACCATCTGGCCCTCGAAGATCTCGCGTATCATCGCGATCGACTGGGTATAGTCCCAATGGGCCTCGGGCACCGGGTTGATCCACAGGTTGTCGGGCCATTGCCCGCGTGCGCGCTCCAGCCAGACCCGGCCGGGCTCATCGTTCCAATGCTCGTTCGCGCCGCCGGCAAATGCGATCTCATAGGGGCTCATGCTGGCATCGCCCACGAAGATGCACTTGTAGTCCGGCCCGTATGTGCGCAGCACCTCGCGCGTCGGGATCACCTCGCTCCAGCGCCGGCGGTTGTCGCGCCAGACGCCCTCGTAAAGGCAGTTGTGGAAGTAATAGTGTTCCAGGTGCTTGAACTCGGAGCGCGCGGCCGAGAACAGTTCCTCGACCACCTGGATATGGTCATCCATCGACCCGCCCACGTCGAAGAACAGCAGCACTTTCACAGCGTTGTGCCGCTCGGGGCGGGTCTTGACGTCCAGATAACCGTGATCGGCAGTCGCGCGGATCGTCTCGTCGAGGTCCAGTTCCTCGTGCGCCCCGGCCCGCGCCCAGCGGCGCAGACGTTTCAGCGCTACCTTGATGTTGCGGGTGCCCAGTTCCACGCTGTCGTCGAGATTGCGGAACTCGCGCCGGTCCCAGACCTTGACCGCCCGGCGATGGCGCGACCGGTCCTGGCCGATGCGCACGCCCTCGGGGTTATAGCCCCAGGCGCCGAAGGGCGAGGTGCCCGCGGTTCCGATCCACTTGTTGCCGCCCTGGTGGCGGCCTTCCTGTTCCTTCAGGCGCTGTTTCAGCGCCTCCATCAGCTTGTCGAACCCGCCCAGCGCCTCAATCTCGGCGCGTTCCTCCTCGCTCAGGTGTTTCTCGGCCAGCTTGCGCAGCCACTCCTCGGGCAGGTCCAGCGCCTCCAGCACCTCGCCGGGGCCGATCTCCTCCAGGCCGCCGAAGGCCTGGGCAAAGGCACGGTCGAACCGGTCGAGCAGGCGTTCGTCCTTGACCATCGCGGTTCGGGCGAGGTGATAGAACCCCTCGATGTCATAGGTCACCAGCCCGGCCTTCACGCCTTCGAGAAAACCCAGGTACTCCCGCAGGGAAACGGGAATGCCGGAATCGCGTAACGTCTGGAAGAACGGCAGGAACATGGCCGAAGGATAGGGCGGAAGGCCCGGTGCGGGAAGGGGACTTTCGCCGGCCCTCTTGCCGTGGTGCGCCTACCCGGTGCGCCCGGGCGACAGGGCCGCGATTTCGTCCAGCCGGGCGCGCACCTCGGCATCCGCCCCGAACCCGTAGCGCGCCCAGCCCAGCGCATCGGCGCGCACCGCGCGCGCCTCGCCCGCGCGGCCCAGCGCGTCCAGCGCCTCGGCCTTGATCATCAGCATCGTCGCCAGCAGCGAGGCATTCTGCCCGCGCATCGCTGCGCCCAGGCTTTCGTTCACTAGGCCAAGCGCCGTGCGCGGCTGGCCCGAGGACAGCGCGAAGGCGGCCAGGTGCATCGCCACATGCGCGGCCTGCACCCGCGTGTCGGGCCGCGCGGCATAGATCTGCCCCGCGCCCAGGAAAGCTGCGAGCGCGGTTTCGCCGCTTTGGCCAAGCGACAGCCGGCCCAGCGCGAATAGGCTGAAGGCCAGCCGCGTGTCGCGCCAGCCGCGCGTGCGGGCGATCGACACCGCGCGCTCGGCGGCGACGCGCCGGCGCGATGTTGGCGTGCCGGGGCCAAGCGCGGTCTCGATCTGGTCGATCCAGTCACGCGTGGTCGGCGCCACAAGGCCGCCGCCGCGCCGCGCGCCGCGCGGGTTCAGCCGCGCCAAAAGGCCCGGCAGCACCTCGGCCACCTGACCGCGCGTCATGCCCGCGCGCAGTTCGGGTGCGTAGTAGGCGCGCAGGATCAGCATGTCGAACCCGGTCAGCACGGTGTGGAAATTGTCGTCGTTGAAGACCGAGTCGGGCAGCCGGTACAGGTCGTTCAGCGGCCCCAGCGCCTGGGCCAGTTCCTCGTGTAGGCAGTCGCGCACTTCCTGCGGGCTGACATCGCCGGGCAGGAAGATCGCCACCTTCTCGCGCCGGATCAGCGTCGTCCAGTCGACGGTGCTGGATCGGCGGGCGCGGCGGTATTCGTTCCAACTCGACACCCTTGGCGCCACGAAACAGGCCGCCTGCGGCACCAGCCGCTGCAGCCGGGCCCGTGGCAGCACTTCGATCGTGACCTCGGCGGGCTGATCGGCACCGACGCGGGCGATGTCGATCCCCGCCTCTCGCCGCAACCGCACCAGCAACGCGGCGAGGTCGGGCCCCAGGCTCGGCGGCGCGGTGCCGGTCACGCGCACCCGGACAGGCGTTTCAAAGCGCGACATCACCGCCAGCGGACGGCCGCTTTCCATACGGAAGGAGAGGTCCAGGAAATCCTGCGCGATCTGCAAGTTCGACCGCATCGGCGCCTCGGCCGCACGGGCCGGAAAGGTTTTCATCGGCGGTAGCGCGGCGGGCGAGGGCGGCAGCCGCCCCGGCATTTCCGAGAGCGGCGCGGCACACCCCGCAAGCGCGACCATTCCGGCCAGCAGCATGGCGCCAGCCCGGCTCATGCCGGCCCCCGCTGGTACTTGATGAAGGGCGTCAACTGGCCGATTCGGTCATACAGCGCGCGTGCGGGCCCGTTCGCGGCATTGGTCATCCAATAGACCGTGGGCACGTCGCGCGCCTCGGCAACGGCATAGACCGCCCGGATCAGCGCCCGTCCGACGCCCTTTCCCCGGGCCTGCGGGGCGGTGAACAGGTCCTGAAGGTAACACACCCCCTCGGGTTTCCAGCAGTGGTTGTGAAAGATGAAATGCGCCAGCCCGACCGCCCGCCCGTCAATCAGCGCCAGCCGGCAGCCCATGTGCGGGTCGCCCCCGTGCAAGAGCCGCGTGAACGTCGTGTCGTAGACCTCGGGCGACACGGAGGTCTCGTAGAACTCCAGATAGGCGGTCCACAGCCGATGCCACTCGGCCTTGTCCTCGGGGCGCAGCGGGCGGATGGTGATGTCGGGCAAGGATCGACCTTTCGAAAGCGGCACCCGGCAACAGGGTGCCCGCACGCCCATCTTGCGGAACCGCGCGGGCCAGCACAAGGCCGCGCCGCATGACGCGACAGTACTGCGCTGCGTTGTGCCGTCCGCGCGCCCCGGGCCCTCACCCGCGCCGCGCCATAAAGGCCAGCCGCTCGAACAACTGCACGTCCTGTTCGTTCTTCAACAGCGCCCCGTGCAGCCGCGGCAACGCGCTGCGCCCGTCGCGGCGCAGGTCCTCGGGGCTCAGATCCTCGGCCAGCAACAGTTTCAGCCAGTCCAGTACCTCGGAGGTGGAGGGGCGTTTCTTCAGCCCGTCCATCTCGCGGATCTCATAGAACTGGGTCAGCGCGGCATGCAGCAACTCGCCCTTGATCCCCGGATGATGGACTTCGACGATCTGCTTCATCGTCTCGATGTCGGGGAAGCGGATGTAGTGGAAGAAACAGCGTCGCAGGAACGCGTCGGGCAGTTCCTTTTCGTTGTTCGAGGTGATGATGACCACCGGTCGGTGGGTGGCGCGGACCGTCTCGCCGGTCTCGTAGACGTGGAATTCCATCCGGTCGAGTTCCTGCAAC
>JBNGDM010000192.1:0-6720 GCA_049975105.1 Rhodovulum sp.
ACCACATCACCCAGTCCAAGATCGCGCTGGGCTCGGGCGGCTGGTCGGGGCGCGGCTTCATGCAGGGCACGCAATCGCGGCTGAACTTCCTGCCCGAGAAGCACACCGATTTCATCTTCACCACGCTGGCCGAGGAATTCGGCTTCCTCGGCGGCGTGTCGCTTCTGGCGCTGTATGTGCTGATCCTGGTGTTCTGCATCAGTTCCGCGATGAAGAACAAGGACCGGTTCTCGTCGCTGCTGACGCTGGGGATCGCGGCGACGTTCTTCCTGTTCTTCGCGCTGAACATGTCGATGGTGATGGGGTTGGCGCCGGTGGTCGGCGTGCCCCTGCCGCTGGTGTCCTATGGCGGCTCGGCGATGCTGGTGCTGATGGCGGCCTTCGGCCTGGTGCAAAGCGCGCATATCCACCGGCCAAGGGGGCGCTGAGATGTTGACGGTGTTGTTCGCGGCCCGGGACGGGCTTTGGGCCGAGTACGAGGCGCCGCTGACCCGCGCGCTGGCCGAGGCGGGGATCGCGGCGCGCGTGGTGACCGAAACCGACGCGCCCGGGACGGTGGATTACATCGTCTACGCGCCGAACGACCGGCTGACGGATTTCACCCCCTTCACCCGCTGCCGCGCGGTCCTCAGCCTGTGGGCCGGGGTGGAGCGGATCGTGACCAACGAAACGCTGACCCAGCCGCTGTGCCGGATGGTGGATTCGGGGCTGGAGGAGGGCATGGTCGAATGGGTGACGGGCCATGTGCTGCGCCATCACCTCGGCATCGACCGGCAGATCTGCGCGCGCGATCCCGTCTGGGCGCCGGTGGTGCCGCCCTTGGCGCGCGACCGGACCGTGGCGGTGCTGGGGCTGGGCGCGCTGGGCCGGTCCTGTGCCGAGGCTCTCGCGCGCCTGCGGTTCCGAGTCTCGGGCTGGAGCCGGACCGCACGCGAGATCGATGGGATCGCCTGTCACCAAGGGACCGACGGGCTGCGCCGCGTGCTGGGGCGGGCCGAGATCGTGGTGCTGCTGTTGCCGCTGACCGCCGAGACCGAGAGCCTGATGGATGCCGAGCGGCTGGGCTGGCTGCCCGAGGGCGCGGTGCTGATCAACCCCGGGCGCGGCGCGCTGATCGACGATGCCGCCCTGATCGCGGCGCTGGATGCGGGGCGGCTGGGCCATGCGACGCTGGACGTGTTCCGCACCGAACCCCTGCCCGCCGATCACCCGTTCTGGGCGCATCCACGGGTGACGGTGACACCGCATATCGCGTCCGAAACCCGGCCCGACAGCGCGGCCCGCGTGATCGCCGAGAATATCCGCCGCGGTGAGGCGGGCGCGCCGTTCCTGTTCCTCGTGGACCGGTCGCGGGGGTATTAGGGGGCGCTCCCGCCCCCGGCCGGCGCGGGCCTGCGGCCCGCTTGTCCGGCGTTGGGGGTGGCGCGCGACCCTTCGGGCCGCGCGGGGGGTATTTCGGCCAAGAAGAAGGGATCAGCGCAGGCGCGGTGGGGCGTCGGGATCGTGCAGCGGGACCGGGGTTTCGGGCGCCGGGTCGGGCAGGTCGATGCGCAGGCCCAGCCGGGCGAGCGGCGCCGCGGCCGGGTGGTCGGCGGCGAGGAAGGCCACGTCGAGCGCGGCCTCGTCGAGCCCGCTGAAGCGGAGCGCCTCGGCGATGGTGCGGGCGAGCGCGGGTTCGGCCCCGGGGCGGGCATCGAGCACGGCGAGCAGCAGCGTGTCGCTGCCATCGGCGTGGCGGAGGCCGGCGAGAATAGCGCCCGCCGCCAGACCCGCGGCGTCTGCAAGGCGGCCGTCGAGCGTGGCGACGAGCGCGTCCGGCAGGGCGCGGGGGGCGGTGATCGCCTCGGGGCGGACCTCGACCGGCTCGGGCGCGGGGGTCAGCGTTTCGGCCCACCAGTCGACCGCGGCGGCGGGCAGGAGTTCGGCGTGCGCGGTGCCCAGATTGACGCCGAGGCCCAGCCCCTGCCCGGCCAGCATCCCCGCCAGCGCCCGGCCCGGCAGCGCGGCATAGGGCGCTGGCGCGCCGGTGAAGGCGGTCAGCCGGGTTTCGCGGTCGAAGGCCAGCACCACGGGGCCGTCATCCAGGTCGAAGACCCGCGGCGCGATGCGGTCGCCATCCGGTTCATGGTCCAGCAGCAGGACGAGTTCGGCGCCCGAGAGCGCCCCGTACCAGCGCAGGCGGGGGGCGGGGTCATTGGGGGCGGCGGCCATGGCGGCCTGGGCGCGGTCGAGGGGGGTTGTGTCGGTCATGCGGGGGATCCGTCGGGGACAGGGGCACAAGGGGCGGTCATGCCAGCACCTGCGCCACGCGGGCGCGCAGGGCGGGGATCAGATCGGCCTCGAACCAGGGGTTGCGTTTCAGCCAGGCGGTGTTGCGCCAGGACGGGTGCGGCAGCGGGAAGATGCGCGGCGCATGGGTGCGCCAGTCGGCCACCGTGGCGGTGACGCCGCCGCGGGCCGCCGCGCCCAGGTGCCATTTCTGGGCATAGCCACCGATCAGCAAGGTCAGCGGCACCTCGCCCAGCGCGGCCATCACGCGGGCGTGCCAGGTGTCGGCGCATCGGCGGGGTGGCGGCAGGTCGGCGCCCTTCGCGTCATAGCCCGGAAAGCAGAAGGCCATGGGCAGGACCGCGACGCGCGACAGGTCGTAGAAGGTCGCCATGTCGATCCCCGTCCAGGCGCGCAGCCGGTCGCCCGAGGGGTCGAAGAACGGCTTGCCGGCCTTGTGCACGCGCATCCCCGGCGCCTGGCCGCACAGCAGGATGCGCGCACCGGGGGCGAACCAGGGCACGGGCCGGGGCGCGTGCGCCGTGGCGGTCGCGGCGAAACGGTCCGCGCAGAGGCGGCAGGCGGCGATTTCGTCCGAAAGGCGGGCGGGGGCGGTCATGGCCCCGATCTAGGCCGGTTCGGCGCGGGGCGCAATTCGGGGCTTGCGTTCATTTCGACATCTCTAGAAACTTAGAACCATGAATCAGGTGGCGCAAGACGACATCATCCTCGCCCGCATGGCCTCGGCCTTTGCGGCGCTGGGGTCAGAACAGCGGCTATCGGTGCTGCGCACGCTGGTGCGCGCGGGGCCCGGCGGCCTGCCGATCGGCGAGCTGGGCGCACGGTCGGGGATCACGGGATCGACCCTGACCCATCACGTCAGGATCCTCGCGCAGGCGGGGCTGGTGACCCAGACCCGGCAGGGCCGGTCGGTCATCTGTGCCGCGGCCGCCTATCCCGAGATGCGCGCGCTGTCGGATTTCCTGCTGTCGGAATGCTGCGCCGACGCGCCCTGCCCGCATGACGAGGGACATCATGGCTGATATCACCGGAACCCCCGGCGGTTTGCCCGCGTTGTGGCGGCGGGTGGACAAGGCGTGGCTGGCGATCCTGCTGGTGCCGCTGCTGGTGGCGCTGTTCGACCCTGGCCAGGCCTGGCCCACGGTGCGTTTCGCCCTGGGCGCGCTGGGCCATACCCTGCCCTTCATCGTCTTCGCCGTGCTGGCGGTTGCCTATCTAAAGGCCAGCGGGGCCGAGACGCTGCTGGCGCGCGCCTTCGAGGGGCGCACGGCGCGGATGATCGTGCTGGCCGCGCTCTTGGGCGGGCTGTCGCCCTTTTGTTCCTGCGAGGTGATCCCGTTCATCGCCGCCCTTCTGGCGGTCGGCGCGCCGCTGGCCGCGGTGATGGCGTTCTGGCTGGCCTCGCCCTTGATGGACCCGGCGATGTTCCTGATCACCGCCGGAACCCTTGGCCCCGATTTCGCCGTGGCCAAGACGCTGGCCGCGATCTCGATCGGGCTGATGGGCGGGTTCCTGACCTACGCGCTGGCGAACAGCCCGGTCTTTGCCGACCCGCTGCGCCCGCGCAAGGGGGCGGGCTGTTCCTCTTGCGGCTGCGGGGCGAAGCCCGCCTTTTCCGGCCGGCCCGTCTGGCGGTTCTGGGCCGAGGCGCCGCGGCGCGACACCTTCCGTGAAGCGGCCGTGGAAAACGCGCTGTTCCTCGGCAAATGGCTGCTTCTGGCCTACATGATCGAGGCGCTGATGCTGCATTACGTGCCCGCCGAGGCGGTGGCGTCGGTGCTGGGCGGCGAGGGGATCAAGCCGATCCTGCTGGGCGCGCTGGTGGGTGGGCCGGCCTACCTGAACGGCTATGCGGCGGTGCCGCTGGTCGACAGCCTGCTGCAACAGGGCATGAGCGACGGGGCGGCGATGGCCTTCGTGATCGCGGGCGGGGTCAGCTGCATCCCGGCGGCCATCGCCGTCTGGGCTCTGGTCAAGCCGCGGGTCTTTGCCGCCTATGTGGGATTCGCCAGCCTCGGCGCTGTGATCGCGGGGCTGAGCTGGGGCGCCATCGCCTGAACAGGCCCCGCCCCGTTGCCCCGCCTACCCGGTTGGATTAACCAACGGTTAACGCCCCCGGGAAAGGACCGCCGCGGATGTACCGCGTCTGGGATTTCATCACGACCTATTCGATCCTGCTGATCGCGGGGGCTGTGACCGCTTTGGCCTGGGTCAACCTGCACCCCGCCTCCTACCACGACTTCGTCGAATTCGTGCTGGCCGAGGATTTCATCATTGGACACGCGCACGAGGTCGTGGGCGCGATCCGGCGCACGCTGACCCTGCATTACCTGGTCAACAATGTCCTCATGGCCCTGTTCTTCGCCATCGCCGCCAAGGAGGTGTGGGAGGCGATCATCCTGAAGAACGGCGCGCTGAGGGGGCGCAAGGCCGCCACGCCCCTGATCGCGACGGCGGGCGGCATGCTGGGGCCGGTCGTGGTTTACCTGGGCCTGGCCGCGATCCTCGGGTCCGATACCTATGACGCGGTGGCGAATGGCTGGGCGATCCCGACGGCCACGGATATCGCGTTTTCCTATGTGGTGGGGCGGATCGTGTTCGGCGCGGGCCACCCCGCGGTGCGGTTCCTTTTGCTGCTGGCGATTGCCGACGATGCGGGCGGGCTGTTGATCCTTGCGATCTTCTACCCCTCGGCCGCGCTGGCGCCGGGCTGGCTGCTGCTGTCGCTGGGCGCCGCCTTGGGCGTGTTCACGCTGTTCAACTGGCTGCCGCGGGTGCTGGACCGGGGCGACCAGGTGCGGCCGCGCTCGACCTGGGTGCGGCGGCACCTGGGGCTTTGGCCCTATGCCATCGCCGGCGCGGCCAGCTGGTACGGCTTTCAGCAGGCGGGGCTGCACCCCGCGCTGGGCCTGTTGCCGGTGATCCCGGCGATCCCCCATGCCGACCGCGCCTTCGGCATCTTCGCCGAGGCCGAGCGGTATTTGACCGACCTTCTGAACCGGGCCGAGCACCTGCTGAAACTGCCGGTCGAATTCGTGCTGTTCCTGTTCGGGCTGTGCAACGCGGGGGTGGAATTCGGCGCGATCGGCACGCCCACCTGGCTGGTGCTGGCCGCGCTGGTGATCGGCAAGCCCCTGGGGATCACGCTCTTCGGCTGGCTGGCGGCACGGGCCCTGCGCCTTGGCCTGCCGCACGGCATGGGGCTGGCCGATCTGGCGGTGACCGGCTGCGTCGCGGGGATTGGGTTCACCGTGTCGCTGTTCATCGCCTCGGTGGCGTTCACCGGCGGTCAGACCTTCGACGGGCTGGACGTGCAGGGCGCCGCCAAGATGGGCGCGCTGTTCAGCTTTGCCGCGGCGGGGATCGCGATCCTGGCCGGGCGCGCTTTGGGCGTCAGACGCGTAGCCGGGCGGACGGCATCAACCTGACGGTAACAAGAATGGCATCAAGCTGGCAGATCACGCAGCAAAGTGTTGCCTGGCCGGACGCTTTCGCGTGGCGCCGGATCGGTTCCGGACATAATATCGCCGTAAAGGCCCGTTAGATTACGCTACGGAAACAACGGCCCGGCGCGACCGGACCACGGGCCGAGAGGCACGGGCAAGGGATGCTGGAGTTCATCGAGGTCAGCAAAAGCTTCTGGACCGGCAAGCAGCGCAAGGTGATCCTTGACCGCGTGTCGTTCCGCGTGGACCTGGGCAATTCACTGGGCATCCTGGCCCCGAACGGCACGGGCAAGACAACGGTCATCAACATGATGGCCGGGCTGGAAAAGCCGGACGAGGGCCGGATCAACCGCGCCTGCCGCATCTCGTTCCCGCTGGGCTTCATGGGGGGCGTGGTCAACCGCCATACCGGCACCGAGAATGCCCGCTACATCGCCCGGCTCTACGGCCTGGACCCCGACTATGTCGAGGCGTTCTCGCGCTGGCTGTGCGGGATCGGCGAATATTACGACATGCCCGTGGGCACCTACAGCCAGGGCATGCGGGCGCGGTTCAGCTTTTCGCTGATGCTGGCGCTGGATTTCGACATCTACCTGATCGACGAGGGGATGCCATCGACCACCGATGTCGAATTCAACCGCAAGGCCGGCGCGATCCTGCGCGAGCGACTGGAATCGACTACCGTCGTGATCGTCTCGCACCAGCCCGCCACGCTGGAAAAGTTCTGCCGGTCGGCAGCCGTCCTGCATCACGGCCAATTGCACATGTTCGACAGCCTGGAAGAGGCAAAGCAGCTTTATGACTACGAAACCCAAGGCTAAGAAGTTCCGCATCCGCCGGTCCGAGGCGCCAGGACCCCGCGCCAGCCAGCCGGCCAGCCGCGAACAGCGCCCCGCCAGCGAGGACGCCCGCGCCGCGGCCCCCGCCGCCAACGCCCCCGGCCCCGATCGCGCACCCGCCGCCCCGCAGGGCGCCACGGCAGGCG
>JBNGDM010000193.1:0-6661 GCA_049975105.1 Rhodovulum sp.
CAGCCCGGCCGCAGGCCGGCCGCCCCCGTCAGTACATCAGGCCGCGCCCTCGACAAGGCCCAGCTTCTCGGCCAGGCCGATGCGTTGCATCTTGCCGGTCGCGCCCTTGGGGATCTCGTCAAGGATCACCACCTTGCGCGGCACCTTGAAATCGGCCACGCGCGCGGCGGCGAATTCCCGGATCTCGCGTTCGGTCGCCTCGGCGCCCTCGCGCAGCACCACCGCCGCGGCCACTTCCTCGCCCAGCTTGGGGTGGGGCAGGGCGAAGGTCACGCATTGCGCGATCGCCGGGTGGTCCATCAGCACGCCGTCCACCTCCAGCGGGCTGACCTTCTCGCCGCCGCGGTTGATGATCTCCTTCAAGCGGCCCGTCAGGTGCAGATAGCCGTCCTCGTCGAACGCACCCTGGTCGCCGGTGCGGAACCAGCGCTTGCCGTCGGCCTCGAAGAAACTCTTGGCATTGGCGTCGGGGTTGCCCTCGTAACCCGGCGTCACGTTGGGCCCCGAAATCACCACCTCGCCGGTGCCGTCCACCAACCGGTCCTCGGTTTCATGCGCGATGCGCACCTCCGGGCCCGCCGGGACGCCGACCGATCCGGGTTTCTGCGTGCCCTTGCCCAGCGGGTTCGAACACATCTGGTGGGTTGCCTCGGTCATGCCATAGCCCTCGACCACCGGGGCGTCGAAGGTTTCCTCCAGCTGGGTCATCACCTGCGCGGGCAGCGAGGCCGAGGACGAGCGCAGGAAGCGCAGCCTGGTGGCCTCGATGATGTCCTTGTTGCGGCCCGCGCGGCTCAGGATCGCCTGGTGCATGGTCGGAACGGCCGTGTACCAGGTGGGCTGGGCGTCCTTCATCCAGCCGAAGAATTTCAGCGCGTCGAAGCCCGGCGCGCACCAGATTGACGCGCCCGCGGCCAGCGAGGCCGACACCGCCGCGATCAGCCCGTGAATGTGGAACAACGGCATCACGTTCATGCAGCGATCCGCCGCCGTCAGCGCCAGCGACTCCTTGATGTTGTTGGCCGAGGCAAAGACGTTCGACTGCAACAGCGGCACGATCTTGGGCCGCGAGGTGGTGCCCGAGGTGTGCAGGATCAGCGCCACGTCGTTGGGTTGCGGTTCGGACGCGTCGCAGTCCCCGCCGCCGCCTTCGGCCACCAGGTCGAACGTGCCCGCGGGCGCGCCCTCGTCGAATTTCAGGCGCAGCACCGTCAGGCCGAACCGCTTGGCCGCGGCCAGCGCCGGGCCATCGTAACCCTCGGCCAGCACGATCGCCTTGGCCTTCAGGTCCTCCAGGTAGAACGCGTATTCGTCCTCGCGATAGGCGGGGTTCAGCGGCGCCGTGGTCGCGGATTGCGCGACGGTGACGAAGGCCGCCGCCATCTCGGGTCCGTTCGGCAACACGATCGCCACCCGGTCGCCCCGCCCGATGCCGGCGGCGTGCAGCTGGCCCGCCACCTTGTCGGTCAGCGCCCGCAGCCCGCCATAGTTCAGCCAGTCGCGGCCCGGCGCGCCGATGGCGGGGCGGTCGTCGTCATGTCCCTGAAGCAGTGCCTTGATGGTGGTCACTTGTATACCCTTTCCTTGTCTTGTCGGTTCGAACGCCCGGGCGGCCTATTCGGCCACCGCCGGCGGTTTCGATTTGCGCTGCCGCAGCAGCTTGAACAGCGGCAGCACGAAGAACAGCACGGCCAGCGCCATGAACGTCGCCGAAAGCGGCCGTTCGACAAAGGTAATCACGTCGCCCTGCGAACTGATCAGCGCCTGGCGGAAGCTTTTCTCCATCAGCGGCCCCAGCACCAGCGCCAGCACCAGCGGCGCCAGCGGATAGTCGTCCTTGCGCAGGATATAGCCGCCGATGCCGAACAGCGCGATCAGCCATACGTCGTGCAGTTTCTGGCTGGGGGCATAGCCGCCCACGATGCACAGCACCAGCACCAGCGCGCACAGCACCGTGAACGGCATCCGCAGCGCCCAGACGAACAGCGGGATCAGCGCGATGTTGATCAGCACGGCGGCGAAGTTCGCCGTGTAAAGCGACGAGATCAGGCCCCAGACGAAATCCGGGTCCTCGATGAACAGCATCGGCCCGGGCACCAGCCCCCACATCACCATGCCGCCCAGAAGCAGCGCGGTGGTGGGCGAGCCGGGAATGCCCAGCGTCAGCATCGGCAGGAGCGAGCCGGTCGAGGCCGCATTGTTCGCGGTTTCCGGCGCGGCCACCCCCTCGATATTGCCCCGGCCGAATGTCTCGGGCTTCTTCGAGAAGGTCTTGGCCATGCCATAGCTCATCAGCGCGGCGGGTGTCGCCCCGGCGGCGGGCAGCATGCCGACGAAGAACCCCATGACCGAGCCGAAGCTCATGGTCTTCCACAGCCGGTTCATCGCCTTCAGGCCCTCGCCCAGCGCCCGAAAGCTCAGCTTGGCCGGCGTGACCGAGGGCGAGGTGCGCGAGGTTTCGATCGTGTACAGGATCTCGCCCACGCCGTAGACGCCGATCGCCAGCACCAGGAACGAGATGCCCGAATAGAACCCCGGCAGATCGCCGAAGATCAGCCGCGGCTGCCCCGAGATCAGGTCGAGCCCCACGGTCGACAGCACAAGGCCGAGGCAGATCATCACGATGGTCTTCAGCACGTCGTCGCCGCCCAGCCCCACGAAGGTCGTGAACGCCATCAGCACCAGGGCGAATTCCTCGGCCGGCCCGAAGGCCAGCGCCAGGTCGGCCAGCGGCACCGCGAACAGGGTGAACAGGATCACCGAGATCGTGCCGCCGACGAAGGACGCCACGGCCGCGGCGATCAGCGCCAGCCCCGCCTTGCCCTGCCGGGCCATCGGCCGGCCGTCGAAGGTGGTGGCCACCGCGGTCGAGGCGCCGGGGATGCCGAGCAGGATCGAACTGACCGCGCCCCCGTACATCGCCCCGTAATAGATCGCGGCCAGCAGGATGATCGCCGAGGAGGGCGGCACGATGAAGGTCAGCGGCAGCACGATCGCCACCCCGTTGACCGAGCCCAGCCCCGGCATGGCGCCGATGAAGAGCCCGGCGGTGACGCCGAGGATCACGATCATCAGGTTCAGCGGCGACAGCGAGGTCGCGAAGCCGTCGGCGAGAAGCCCCAGGATTTCCATGGTCCCGCCTCCTCAGAAGAATTTCGCGTAAAGCGGGATGAACAGAGGCTCGGTGATCCCCTTCGGCAGCAGGATCTTCAACGTCACCTCGAAGAAGAAGAACAGGAAGACCGGCGTGGCCAGCGTCAGGATGCCGATCAGCGTCCAGCCGTGGTGGCCGAACACCCGCAGGTAGACCACCAGGAAGGCCATCAGCGCGATATAGGCGCCGACAAAGGGCATCACTGCGATGGTCGCGATCAACAGCCCCGCGACACCGGCCACCTGCGGGATCGCATCCGCATCGGGGAAGAATTTCTCGCCCTCATGCGGATGGGCCAGGATGCTGCGCACCAGGATCCCGCCCGAGGCCAGCAGCATGATCGCCGACAGCCAGAAGGGAAAGGCACCGCCCCCGGGGCCCGAGCCTTCGGTCCAGCCGATGGGCAGGACGGTGGCGTGCCACATGAAATAAAGCGAAAGGCCCATCAGGGCCAAGGCGATGATGCGATCGGCGGCGAGCATGGCGGCTCCATTGCGGTTGCACGAAACACAGAACGCCGGGCGAACCGTCAGGCCCGCCCGGCGGCGACAGGTCGGGCGGGGCTTACGAGCCCAGTTCGCCCATGCTGTCGAGGATCTTGCGGTGCGTTTCGCGCCCCTGCAGCAGGAACTGCTGCAAGTCGTCGCCGGTCAGAAGCTGGGCGTCCAGCGCCTCGTCGGCGGCGTATTTCTGCCACTCGTCGGTCTGGCTCAGCTTGGTGAACATGTCGGTGTAGAAGGCCACGGCCTCGGCGGGCATGTCCTTCGGCCCGACAAAGCTGCGCTGCATGGTGTAGACTAGGTCATGGCCCAGTTCGCGCATGGTCGGCACGTCGGGGAACGCCTCCAGCCGCTCTTCGGTGAAGGTCGCGATCGGGCGCGACTTGCCGGCCTTGTAAAAGCCCATCTGTTCCGAGGGGTTGTTCACCGTCGAGTCGATGTGGTTGCCGATCAGGTTCTTGGCCACGGTGCCGCCGCCGTCGAACGGCACATAGGTGTATTGCAGGCCGAATTCCTCTTCCAGCATGGCGGTGACCAGGCTGTCTTCCTGGCCCGACCCGGTGCCGCCCATCTTCCACTCGCCGCCGGCTTCCTTCACCGCGGCGACGTAGTCGTCCAGCGTCTCGATGTCGCTGTCGGCGTTCACCCACAGGATGAAGTTGTCGTTCGCCATGCGGGCGATGGGCGTGAACTCCTCGATGTCGACGCCGATATCGGTGCGCAGCGGCGTGGTGTAATAGCTGTTCAGCGTCGCCATGATCGTGGTGGCGTCGCCTTCCTTGTCCTTGAGGTAGCGAAGCGCCTCGGCGCCGGACCCGCCGCCCTTGTTCACCGGCAAGATCGGCATCGGCGAGAAGTTGTTCTTCTGGATGATCGACTGGAACAGCCGCGCCAGGCGATCGGCGCCGCCGCCCTGACCGGCCATGATGACCATCTCGACCGGCTTGTTCGGCTGCCAGCCCTCGGCGGCGACCGGGGTCGCCACGGCGAAAGCCGCCGAAGCCATGAGCGCCATCGCGGTGCGGCGTGTGAATGTGTTGATCATGTCGTCCTCCCTTTGACGTTTGCCCTGACGGAAACGCATGGCCGCCCTGTCCGGATGGCAACGCCCCGCAATTTCTCCCATCCCGTGAGATACGTTCGGGACAGAAAATTCCACACCCAAAAAGGTTGTTGTGATAAAGGTGGTGATAACAGACCTGTGTTTTTGTAATGTTGTAAAGATGCGGAAGGCCCTGATCGGATCCCAGTTGCGGCAGTTGCGCCGCGACCACGGCCACACCCAGGCCGAAATGGCCCGCCGGCTGAAGATCAGCCCGGCCTATGTGAACCTGCTCGAAAACAACCAGCGCGCCCTGTCGGTGCCCGTTCTGATGGCCCTGACCGAGGCCTATGGCGTTGATATGCGGGAACTTCTCAGCGACCGCGACGCCGCGCGCCTGGCCGAGATCCGCTCGGCCGTGGCCGATCCCGCCTTTGCCAAGGATCGCCCCGACCTGCCCGAGTTGCGCGGCGCGGTCGATCACGCGCCGCGGCTGGTCGACCTGTTCCTGCAACTGTACCGCAGCCACCGCGGCGCGGTCGAACGGCTGGCCCGGCTGGGTGATTCCGCTTCGGGCGACGATCTGTTGCGCACCTCGCCCGAGACCGCGATCCACGATTTCTTCCGCGACAACTCCAATTATTTCGACGCGCTGGAAGGTGCCGCCGACGAGATCCGGCGCCAGATCGTGGGCGCCCCCGACGACATGTACGCGCTGCTCAAGCGCTATCTGCGGATGAAGTTCCAGATCGACGTGCGCCAGGTCAGCATCGAGGAAATGCCCGATACGCTGCGCCTGTTCGATGCGCGCGGCGGGCGGGTGCTGTTGTCCGAGGCGCTGGACCATCCCAACCGGGTGTTCCAGGTGGCGCACATGCTGGCGCTGGTCGAACTGCCCGACCTGCTGGACGACCTGATCGCCCAAAGCGGGATCGGCCCCGAACAGGCCCGCGCTCGCTGCCGGGTGGAACTTGCGAACTATTTCGCCGCCGCGCTGTTGATGCCCTATGGCCCCTTCCTCGACCTCGCGGAAAAGACCGCCTACGACATCGACCGGATGGCCGCGGCCTTCGGGATGACCTTCGAACAGGTGGGCCACCGGCTGACCACGCTGCAACGCGACGGGGCGCGCGGAATCGGGTTCTTCCTGCTTAGGATCGACCGGGCCGGCAACGTGACCAAACGGGTGAACGCCACGCCCTTCGCCCTGGCCGAAAAAGGCGGGTCCTGCCCTGTGTGGAACATCCACAACGCCTTCACCACGCCCGACGTGATCCTGCCGCAACTGGTCGAGATGCCCGACGGCGCGCAGTTCTTCACCATCAGCCGCACCACCCGCCGCCCCGTGGTCAGCCGCGACCTGCAGGACAACCGCCTGGTGGTCGCGCTGGGCTGCGAACGCAGCGACGCGCACCGGATCGGCTATGCCCGCGCGGTCAACCTGGATCGCGACAGCGGCAGCATCGCGCGCATCGGGATCGGCTGCCAGTTCTGCCCGCGCCAGGCGTGTTCCCAGCGCGCGCACCAGCCGATGCACATGGACCTGCCGATCGACACCAACCGGCGCGGCACCACCCGCTACGAAAGCTGACCGCACGGGCCGGCCCTGCGCCCCGCCCGCGGCGCGGACCGGATCGTGGCGGAATTGCGGCGTTGTTCCGGCGCGGCCCTTTGATTAACATGACCGCCGGGGGTGCGCAGCGCCGTTCT
The DNA here is from genome assembly GCA_049975105.1 of Rhodovulum sp. GTDB lineage: Bacteria > Pseudomonadota > Alphaproteobacteria > Rhodobacterales > Rhodobacteraceae > Rhodovulum. The sequence goes on from JBNGDM010000193.1 coordinate 6,407, forward strand.
GCGACGTCGAGCGGGCGGGGCTGCCCGTTTCGAGTATATTCGTAAGCCGTATTTTCCCACGTTGGGGGGTGGGAGCGCATGGGCGAGAGGACGGGTGCGGGGCCATCGCCGTCGCCGGGTGACGCGGGGGGCGATGACCACGCCAGGATAGTCGAACTTCTCAATTCCGAGGCGTGGGAAAAGCGCCTGGAAGAGGCGCGCCGCCGGCGCGAGCAGGCCCTTGCCGAAAAGGCCCGCGCGGCCGCGACGCCCGTC
>JBNGDM010000194.1:0-6597 GCA_049975105.1 Rhodovulum sp.
GGCTTTCGCCGGGGCGACCGGCTGGGGGCGCTGCCCCCAGACCCCCGGAGTACTTGTCCCAGGAAAAAGACCTCATGCCTTCTTCTTGGCCGAAATACCCGGGGAGTCCGAAGGACGGGGCGGCCCCCCTTTTGGCCCCCTGATTCACCCGTCACGCCGCGACACGGATCACCTCGTCCTCGGTCACGATCGCGTCCAGCCGCTGGTCCGTCGGCTCGACCGGCACGCGGGCCACTTCTTGCGCCGCATAGGCGAACCCGATGGCCAGCACCGGGCCGAGGGCGCGCAGGGCCTCGAGCGTGCGGTCGTAGAAACCGCCGCCATAGCCCAGCCGCGCGCCCGTCCGGTCAAAGGCCAGAAGCGGCACGATCAGCACCTCGGGTCGCATCGCCACGCCGGCTTCCGGCACCCGTGCGCCGAACGGTCCGGGACGCATGGCAGAGGTCGGGGTCCACAGGTGAAAGGCCAGCGGGGCGGCACGGGCCAGGATCACCGGAACGCCGACCGGGCCGTGGCTGGCCAGCACCGCCATCGCGGGCAAGGGGTCGATTTCGCTGCGCATCGGCATGTAGCCCGCGGCCGCGCGACCGAGATGGGGCACGAGAAGTTCCATCAGCCGCGCGGTGGCCGCCCGACCGCGCCCCGGGTCGTGCGCCGCGTCCCGGGCCGCCAGGGCCGTGGCGCGCAGCGCGGCCTTGTCGCCGCTCACAGAAGCACCGCCGAGGCCAACCCGAGGAACGCGAAGAAGCCGACCACGTCGGTCACCGTCGTGACGAAAGTGCCCGAGGCCAGCGCCGGGTCGATGCCGAACCGGTCCAGCGTCACCGGGATCAGAATGCCCGCCAACGCCGCGACCCCGAGGTTGATGACCATCGCCGCCGCGATCACCCAGCCCAGCGTCGCCGAGCCGAACCAAGCCAGCCCAACCGCGCCCATCACCACCGCGAAGATACCGCCGTTGACCAGCCCCACCGCCACCTCGCGGCGCACCACGCGCCAGACGTTGGAGCCGGTCAAATCCTTGGTCGCCAGCGCCCGCACCGCCACCGTCAGCGATTGCGTGCCCGCGTTGCCCCCCATCGAGGCGATGATCGGCATCAGCACGGCCAGCGCCACGACCTGGGCGATGGCCTCTTCGAACTGGGCAATCACCAGCGAGGCGACGATCGCGGTCAGAAGGTTGACGAACAGCCACGGGAACCGCTGGCGCGTCGTCTCGACCACGCGGTCGTTCAGGCTGCCCTCGCCCACCCCGGCCAGGCGCAGGATGTCCTCTTCGTGCTCTTCGTCCAGCACGTTCATGGCGTCGTCGATGGTGATCACGCCGACCAGCCGCCCGCCATCGTCGACCACCGGGGCCGAGATCAGGTGATACTGGTTGAAGGCATAGGCGACCTCGGATTCGGGCTGGGTGACCGGGATCGTGCGGAAACTGTCCTCGAACAGCCGGGTCAGCTTGACCGAGCGTTTCGAGGACAAGAGCTTGCCCAGGGTGACATAGCCTACCGGCCGGATCCCGGGATCGACCACGATGACGTGGTAGAACTGGTCGGGCAGCGTCTTCTTGTGGGCGCGCAAATGGTCGATGGTCTCGCCCACGGTCCAGTGTTCGGGGGCGCGTACCACCTCGCGCTGCATCAGGCGGCCGGCGGAATAGTCCGGATAGGTCAGCGCCTGTTCGACGGCGACCCGGTCTGTATCCTCCAGCGCGTCGAGGATCGCCTCCTGCTGGGGCGATTCCAGGTCTTCGAGCAGGTCGACGACGTCGTCCGATTCCAGCTCGCGCACGGCTTCGGCCAGGACCTCGGGCGGCAGGAAGGTGATAACCTCCTCGCGCAGGCTTTCATCCAGTTCCGACAGCACCTCGCCGTCGAAAAAGCTTTTGCCCAGCAGCAGGATCTCGCGCCGCCGCCCGCTGTCGACCTGTTCCAGAAGGTCGGCGATGTCGGCGGGGTGCAGCGGTTCCAGCAACTCGGCCAGCCGCTTGGCATCGCCCGCGGCCACGGCCAGCAGGATCGCCGACACCCTGCGATTGTCGAGCGCGTAGCCCTCTTCCTCGGGGGCGGCGGTTTCTACCGTCTCTTCCGTCATGCCCAGCCCTGCCGTCGCCTGTCTCGGGCCAAGTCTAGCCAATGCCGCGCGCGGGCGACAGGGCCGACGCGCAACCGCGGAGCGGTTTCTCAGGCGCCCGCGTGCTGCCTGGCCAGCCGGGTCTGGGCCTCGATCGCGCGGGGCAGGTCCAGCGTGCTCAGGTGCCCGCCCCGCACCACCTGGCGGCCCTCGACGAACAGGTCGCGCACGCGGGTGGGCCCGGCCAACAGGAGTGCGGCGCGGTCCCAGTTGCCCGCCGCCTCGATCCCGCCCATGTCCCAGATCGCCACGTCGGCGCGTTTGCCCTCGGCCAGTTGTCCGCAATCGGACCGGCCCAGAACCTCGGCCCCGCCGCGCGTGGCGATTTCCAGCGCCTCGCGCGCGCTCATCGCATCCGCGCCGGACGCCACCCGCTGCAACAGCATCGCCAGCCGCGCCTCGGCCACCAGGTTGCCGGAATCGTTGCTGGCCGATCCGTCGACCCCGATCCCCACCGGCACGCCCGCATCGCGCATCGCCCGGATCGGCGCGATGCCCGATCCCAAGCGGCAATTGGAACAGGGACAATGCGCCACGCCCGTGCCCGATTGGGCGAAAAGCGCGATTTCGCGCCCATCCAGCTTGACGCAATGGGCGTGCCAGACATCGTCGCCGGTCCAGCCCAATTCTTCGGCGTATTGGCCGGGGCGGCAGCCGTAGTTTTCCAGCGAATAGGCGATGTCCTCGTCATTCTCGGCCAGGTGGGTATGCAGGCGCACGCCCTTGTCGCGCGCCAGGATCGCCGCATCGCGCATCAATTCGCGGCTGACCGTAAAGGGCGAACAGGGTGCGACCGCCACCTGCACCATCGCGCCCGGGTTCGGGTCGTGAAAGGCGTCGATGACCCGAATGCAATCGTCGAGGATCGCGGCCTCGTCCTCGACCAGGGCATCGGGCGGAAGGCCGCCCTTCGTTTCGCCGATACTCATGGCGCCGCGGGTGGCGTGGAACCGGATGCCGACCTCGACCGCCGCGCCGATCGTGTCGTCCAGCCGCGCGCCGTTCGGGAAAAGGTACTGGTGGTCGGACGACGTGCTGCATCCCGACAGCGCCAGTTCGGCCAGCGCGACCTGCGCCGAGACGCGGAATTCCTCGGGGCCGAAGCCCGACCAGATCGGGTACAGCGTCTTGAGCCAGCCGAACAGCAGCGCATCCTGCGCGCCGGGCACCGCGCGGGTCAGGGATTGCGACAGGTGGTGGTGCGTGTTCACCAGCCCGGGCGTCACCAGGCAGCCCCGGGCCCGCACGATTTCCGCCCCGTCCGGGTCCAGCCCCGCGCCGATCTCGGCCACCACGCCGTCCCGCAGGCGCAGATCGGCCCCCGCCAATTCGCGCCGGTCGTCATCCATCGTGACGATCAGATCGGCACCCTGGATCAGCACATCGCCCATCGCCTAGACCTCCACCCCGGCCAGCACCTCCAGCGCCTCGGCATGGACCGCGCGGTTGGCCGCCGCGATCACCCGCCCGCCGCCATGGGCCGGCCCGCCCTGCCAGTCGGTGACCACGCCGCCCGCTGCCTCGATCACCGCGATGGGCGCCTGGATGTCATAGGAATTCAGCCCCGCCTCGACCACCAGGTCGACCTGGCCCAACGCCACCAGCGCATAGGCATAGCAATCCATGCCGTAACGGGTCAGCCGGGCGCGTTGCGCCAGCGCGGCAAAGGCGCGGCCCTCTTCGGGGGTGCCGACCTCGGGGAAGGTGGTGAACAGCGACGCCTCGGCCAGCGGGCGGGGGGCGCGCGCGGCCAAGGGGCGCGTGCCGGCCGGCCCCGCGAACTCGGCCCGGCCAAGCCCGCCGACGAACCGCTCGCCGATATAGGGCTGGTCGATCACGCCCAGGATCGGGCCGGTGTCATCCGAAACCGCGATCAGCACGCCCCAGGTGGGCGTCCCGCACATGAACCCCCGGGTGCCGTCGATCGGGTCGATCACCCAGGTCAGCCCGCTGCGGCCCGCGACATGGTCCAGTTCCTCGCCCAGGATCGCATCGTCGGGGCGACGCGCAGCCAGGACCGCGCGCATCGCCGCCTCGGCCTCGCGGTCGGCCAGGGTGACCGGGTCGAACCCTGCCGCGGCCTTGTTCTCCACGCCCAGCGCCGCCGCCCGGAAATGGGCAAGCGTCGCCGCACGCGCGGCATCTGCCAGCGCATGGGCGGTGGCGATCAGGTCTTCGGCGTCGATTTGGGGCATTCTGCCTCCGGGCGGCGTTGCGGGACGGGGGTCGCAGGTCTTGCGCCCGGGCGCTATCCGCCCGGCCGGGTCCCGTCAAGCGCCCGCGTCAGGCGACGTCGCTCAGCACCCGCGCCAGCTCGAACAGACGGCGCCGCTGATTTTCCGGGATCGCGTAGTAGGATCGCACAAGTTCCAGCGCTTCCTTGTCGGACAGGATGTCCTCGGGCATGCCCTGCGCGGCTGCCTCTGCCGACTTGCCGTCGAGCCCTTCGAAGAAAAAGCTGACCGGCACGTCCAGCGCATCGGCGATGTCCCACAGGCGGGACGCGCTGACCCGGTTCATGCCGGTTTCGTATTTCTGAATCTGCTGGAACTTGATCCCGACCTTTTCGGCCAGTTGCTGCTGGGTCATGCCAACCATCCAGCGGCGATGTCGGATCCGTTTGCCAACATGAACGTCTACAGGGTGTTTCATCGGTGAACTCCTCTAATACCCATAATAAAGCAAGTTGCGTGCCAAATTATGTAGAGCGGCGACGACTGCGCGCACTTTCCCACCAAGCCTTTGCCGAAGCTAGGAAAATATTTTCCGAAATCGCCCCGAAATGACATGACTCCTGGTAAAGCAGGCCGACTCACGCTCGCGCACGGGTTGCAGAGCGCAAAAATCCGCCGAGACCTTCGCAATTTGCAAATCTTAACCGATCTGAAACCTTTGCATATTGCGAAAAGTGCCCGCTGGTCCCCCGTTTCGGCGCCCGCTAGGCTCGCCACGGAATCACCCCGGAACGAGGAATCTGCCCATGCGCGCCTTTCGGATCGATGATTTCGGCACCGCCCCCGCCCTCGCGGAGGTGCCCCTGCCCGATCCCGGCCCGGGCGAGGCGCAGGTGCGGATCGCGGCCTGCGGGCTGAACTTCGCGGATTTGCTGATGATCAAGGGGCGCTACCAGGAACGCCCGCCCCTGCCCGTCACGCTGGGCATGGAACTGGCCGGCACGGTCGAGGCGCTGGGCGAGGGCGCGAACCCGGACCTGATGGGCCGCCGGGTGGCGGTATTCGCGGGGTCCGGAGGGCTGGCCGAGGCCGGCTGTTTCCCGGCCGCGCGCTGCGTGCCGCTGCCCGCGGCGATGCCGTTCGAGGACGCGGCCGCCTTTCAGGTGGCCTATGGTACCTCCCACGTCGCGCTGGACCACAAGGCGCGGCTGCAACCGGGCGAAACGCTGCTGGTGCTGGGCGCGGCGGGGGGTGTCGGGCTGACCGCGGTCGAGATCGGCAAACGGATGGGCGCCAAGGTGATCGCCTGCGCCCGCGGGGCGGACCGGCTGGCCGTCGCGCGCGAGGCCGGCGCCGATCACCTGATCGATAGCGACACGGACGACCTGCGCGAGGCGGTGCTGGCGCTGGGCGGCGCCAACGTGGTCTATGACCCGGTGGGGGGCGATCTCTTTACCGCCGCGATGCGTGCCTGCAATCCCGAGGCCCGCCTTCTGGTGATCGGGTTCGCCAGCGGGGAGGTGCCGCAGATCAAGGCGAACCATCTGCTGGTCAAGAACCTGACCGTGATGGGGCTTTACTGGGGCGGTTACCTGTCGTTCCGGCCCGACGTGCTGACCGGCAGCCTGGCCCGGCTGTTCGACTGGTATGCCGAGGGGCAGTTGAAACCCCATGTCAGCCACCGCCTGCCGTTGGAGCGCGCGGCCGAGGGGCTGGATCTGCTGCGCACGCGCAAGGCGACCGGCAAGGTCGTCGTCACGATGGGCTGACCCTCAGCCCTCCAGCACGATACAGGTGGTCGACCCGGTGGCGTAAAGCTTGCCGTCGGCCAGCCCCCGCACCTCGCCCATCGCGACCCCGGTACGACGCCCGCCATGCTGGACCCGGCCCACCGCCTCGACCTGCAGCCCCGGGCGGACGACACGGGTGACGTTGACCTTGTATTCCAGCGTGGCATGGGTCGCGCCCGCGGGCACCGTCGTCATCACCGCACAGCCCATTGCCGCATCCAGAAGCGTGCCGTACCAGCCCCCATGGATCGTGCCCGTGACATTGCCATGCTCGGGGCGCGGGGCGGCGTGGATCGTGACTTCACCGGGCTCCACCCCCGCCAGGCGCAGCCCCATCAGCGCCCAGATCGGCGGTGGTGCGATATCGCCGGCCAGCATCGCGCGCAGGTAGTCGAGCCCGGTCATGGCGATCAGCCGATCACGATCGAACGGTATGGGGTCAGGTGCCATGGCTCTGGCGTGCGATCCCCACGCGTCGATGTCAATGGGCAATGACCCGGCAG
>JBNGDM010000195.1:0-6544 GCA_049975105.1 Rhodovulum sp.
GAGGGCTTCTCCGGGGCGTCCGGCGACGATGTCGACGCCGACGACGACGGCACCATCGACTTCGCCCCCTGGGCGCGCATCGCCGACAGCGTGGCGCCCATCGACAATGACAGCCCGCTGATCTACTCGGCCAATATCGTGGGCCCCGACGGGTCGTTCCTGGCCCCGGGCGGCTATCGCGACCCCGAGGGCACCGGGGATTTCGTGATGCACGATTTCCTCGACGTCGCGTCCTACACGCCCACGGCCGGCACCTTCCTGCCCGCCGTCTCGATCAACGAGATCGTGGTCTCGACCACCGGCGTCGACCGCGAATTCCTGGAACTGCTGGGCGACCCCTCCACCAGCCTCGATTCCATGTCGCTGCTGGAAATCCTGTCAGGCGGCGAGGTCGACAACGTGATTTCGCTGGCCGGGTTCCAGACCGGCGACAACGGCTATTTCCTGCTGGCCAGCCCCACTGCCGAGGCCGGGTTCGGCGTGACCGCGAACCTTGCCATCGCGGACAACACCTTCACCAACGGCTCGCGCACCTACCTGCTGGTCGAGGAGTTCTCGGGCGCCATCGGTGACGATATCGACGCCGATGACGACGGCGTCGTGGACAACCCGCTGTGGAGCGGGATCGTCGACGGGGTCGCGCCCATCGATAACGACGCGCCCACGGTCTATACCAACAACGTGGTCGGCCCGGACGGATCGTTCCTGGCCCCCGGCGGCTATCGCCTGCCGGAACGTTCCGGCCCGTTCGAGATGCACGATTTCTCGGATTTCGCGGTCTACACGCCGACCGCGGGCACGGGCGACACCACCATCGGCGGCGGCGGGCCGACCGAGGTGCTGATCTCGGCGATCCAGGGCACGGGCGACATCTCGCCACTCGCGGGGTCCGAAGTCACCGTCGAGGCCATCGTCGTGGGCGACTTCCAGAACGGCGACGGCGACGGTCTGCGCAATCTCGGCGGGTTCTACCTCCAGGAAGAGGCCGCCGACCATGACGGCGACGCCGCCACCTCGGAAGGCATCTTCGTCTTCGACGGGTCGCTGGGCATCGACGTGGCGCTGGGCGACCGGGTCCGGGTGACCGGCACGGTGACCGAGTTCTTCGGTCAGACCCAGATCAACGCCACCGCCATCACCGTCACCGCCGCGGGGGCCGTCGCGGACGTGAACACCATGGCCGCGTCCGTCACGCTCGACACCATCGACGCGGTCATCACCGACGGCGCAGGCAATTACGCCCCCGACCTCGAAGCCTACGAGGGGATGCTCGCCACCTTTACCGACACGCTGACCGTCAACGAGATGTTCCAGCTCGACCGGTTCAACGAGATCCGGCTGTCGGCCAACGGCCGTCCCGAGCAGTTCACGCAGATTTCCGACCCCGACCCGGCCGCCTTTGATGCCTACCAGCGCGCCGCGGGGTCCGACCAGGTCGTGTTCGACGACGGGCTGAACCTCCAGAACGCCGCGATCCTGCCCGAGGCCGACCTGAACGGCGACGGCGTCTTCGACACCGCCGACGGCTTTACCATGGGCGACACGATCACCGGGCTGACCGGGGTCGTCACCTATAGCTGGGCCGGGAATGCCGCCTCGGCCGAAACCTGGCGCATCCGCAGCGTGGATGACGGCAACGCCTTTACCGACACGAACACCCGCGACACCGCCCCGCCCGATGTCGGCGGCAGCCTGACGGTGGCCAGCTTCAACGTGCTGAACTTCTTCACCACGCTCGACGTCGCCGGCAACCCCGGGTCGGGGCCGTCGCTCGCCGACCCGCGCGGGGCCGACAATCTCGACGAGTTCAACCGCCAGCTCGACAAGCTGCTGACCGCGCTGGAAGAGATGGACGCCGATATCTACGGCCTGATCGAGCTGGAGAACGAGTTCGGCTTCGACCAGAACGGCGACGGGCTGGTGGCCATCGACGTCCTGGTGGATCAGCTCAACGCGCGGATCGGCTCGGCCACCTATGCCGCGGTCGATATCGGGCGCGGCTTCGTCGACGTCTCGGACGCGATCTCGGTGGGGCTGATCTATGACGCGACCACCGTGGGCCTGGTGCCCGGTTCGGTCGAGATCCTCGACGACAGCGTGCTGCCCGGCCTGTCGGGCGGCCATACCGGCCCGCTTTTCGACGGCCCCGACACCAACCGCGCGCCGCTCGCCGCGACCTTCACCGATCTCGCCTCGGGCGAGGATTTCACCGTCGCCGTCACGCACATGAAATCCAAGGGCGGGACCGGCACCGGCGACGATGCCGATGCCGGCGACGGCGCGGGCGCGTTCAACGCCACCCGCACCGAGGGCGTCGAGGCGCTGACCGAGTGGCTGGCGACCTTCGCCGATGACGACCTCTTGGTGATCGGCGATTTCAACGCCTACGCGCAGGAGGACCCGATCGACGCGATGCGGGCCGCGGGCTTTGCCGATCTGGGCGCGGCCTACAGCCCCGGCGAACCGGGTTACGTGTTCGACGGCAAGACCGGCACGCTGGACTATGCCTTCGGCAGCGGCGGTCTGATCGACAACGTCACCGGCGCCGCGCCCTGGACGATCAACTCGGACGAACCCGACGCGCTGGACTACAACACCGATTTCGGCCGCGACCCGGCGATCTTCGACGGCAGCGTGCCGTTCCGCGCCTCGGACCACGACCCGATCCTGATCGGGTTGCAGTTCGACACCGCCCCGGTGCTGAACCTGGTCGAGGGCACGGACGGGCGCGACACCCTGATCGGCACCGACGCCGCCGACCTGGTCCGGCCGCTGGCGGGCAGCTACGACCGGATGGCGGGGGGCCTGGGCGCGGACGTGTTCGAATTCGGTGCCGAGCTGTCGAACGGGCTGCGCGAACGCGACGTCATCACCGATTTCGAGGTGGGACAAGACGCGATCCAGCTGGCCGAGGGGCCGTATGCGGTCAGCGTCACCAGCCAGGCCGCGATCATCCGGGCCGGGTCGGATGGCGACCTGATCTATGTGCTGGGCAGCGGCCTGACCGAGGACGATCTGAACATCGGCACCGGGGCGGGGGATTACCTGGTCTGAGCCGATCAAGGTGGGGCCTGACCGACGGGGGCCGGCAGGACGCGAGAACGGGGTAACAAGGAGGGAGTTTCACATGTCACGGATTTTCAAGGCCGGCGCCGTCGCGCTGGCGCTGATGGCGCCCGGCATCGCCGGGGCCGCGTCGCTGGGCCTGGCCACCACGGGCGAGACCAGCCTCGGGTCGGGCACGTTCGATTACGACGCGTTGTTCGACGATATCTCCAGCTTCGACATCGCCTTCGTCGCGGGGCCGGAAGACGGCGCCGGGGCGTTCCTGGCCTTTTCGCCCTCCGATCCGACCTTCGGCACCTTCGACCTGGACACCGTTTTCGCAGGCATCGTCGCCAGCGGCTTCACCGACGACCTGATCGAGTTGCAACTCGATCCCTTCGCCAGCTACGGCGACGGGGCGCTGCTGACGCTCTCGGGCTTCGGCTTCGGCGCCGGGGAAAATCCGTTCGACGCCATCGCCGCGGCGGGTGACGCGACCTATTTCGACGTCACCGTGACCTTGCAGGCCATCGCGCCGGTCCCGCTGCCCGCGGGTCTGCCGCTTCTGGCGGGCGGGCTGCTGGGCTTTGCGATGATCGCCCGGCGCAAGCGGGCCGCCTGACCGGGCGCGCGGCTAGCGCCGCTCCAGCGCGGCGGCGCCGGCCACCACGTCCAGCATCTCGGTGGTGATCCGCGCCTGCCGCTCGCGGCGGAAATCGGCATCCATCTCGGCCAGCCGGTCGCGGATGCCGCGCTCGGCCGACTGCATCGCCGCCAGCCGCGAGGCATGTTCCGCGGTCTGCGCCTCGGCCATCGCGCGGTAGAGCCGCACGAAGACATGTTCCCGGATCAGCCGGGCCAGCATCACCTCGCGCGTCTCGGAATAGGTCGGCAGCCGGTTCGACGGCCAGGGCCGCGCCGCCTGGTGGCGCAGATAGGCGGGCGAGACGGGCAACAGCCCCATCGCCACGGGGCGCGCCGGGGCCTCGGCCGTCTGCACCGCCTGCGCGATCCGCACCCGCGCCAGCCCACGCGCGTGGCGCCAGTCATCGGCCAGCGCCAGAAGCGCGCCGGTCGCCCCGCGCAACCCCGCGACCGATCCGGGCATGGCCAGCACCGTCTCGGGCGGATGGCCCGCGCCCGCCAGCAGGTCGGCCACCCGCGCCCCCACCGCCGCCACCGTCACGCCCCCGCCCCCCTGCGCCGCGATATCGCCCAGCGCCGCGCCCAGCGCGACGTCGTTGTACCGCCCGCACAGCCCGTGATCGGACCCCAGCACGATCAGCCCCACCGGCCCGTCCGACGCCGCCTCGGCCGCCGCGATGGCCATCCGCGCGATGCCTGGATCGCGCAGCAGGATCTGCAACCCCCGGTCCACGCTCTCGTCATAGGCGCGCACCGCGCGGCTGGCGCGGTCCGAGCGGCGGATGGTGACCGCGGCCAGCGTCTTCATCGTGCGCACGATGGATTGCAGGTCGCGCGTCGTGTCGATCCGCCGCTGAAGCAGTTCAAGCGTTTCCATCCGCCGCCTCCCCCCGCAGGCCCACCACCGCGCCCCGGATCGCCGCCGTCAGCGCCTCGCGTTCCGCCTCGCCGAAGGGCGCGCCGTTCTCGATCCGCCGGCAGGCCGCGGCTGCATCGGTGCGGATCGCCGCGGCGATGGCCCGCTCGGCCTCGGCCACGCGCTCCAGCGGCACGTCGTCCAGCAGGCCCCGCGTCGCGGCCAGCAGAACGGCGATCTGTTCCGGGGGGGCGGGCCGCGCCTCCTCGCGCTGTTTCAGCGCCGCGCGCACCCGCCGCCCGCGCGCCAGTTTCAGCCGCGTATCCTCGTCCAGCCGCGTGCCGAACCGGGCGAACACCTCCAGTTCCTCGAACTGCGCATAGGACAGCCGCAGATCGCCCGCCACCGCGCGATAGGCGGGCAGCTGCGCCTTGGCCCCCACCCGGCTGACCGACCGGCCCAGGTCCACCGCGGGCAACTGCCCCTTCTCGAACAGCGCGGGCGAGAGATAGACCTGCCCGTCTGTGATCGAGATCAGGTTCGTCGGGATATAGGCCGAGATGTTCTGCGCCTGCGTCTCGATGATCGGCAGCGCGGTCAGCGACCCCCCGCCCCGCTCCGGCGTCAGCCGCGTCGCCCGTTCCAGAAGCCGCGCATGGATGTAGAAGATGTCGCCCGGATAGGCCTCGCGCCCCGGCGGGCGGCGCAGCAACAGCGACAGTTCGCGATAGGTGCGGGCGTGGCGCGTCAGGTCGTCATACACGATCAGCACGTCTTCGCCGCGCGCCATGAACCATTCCGCAACCGAGGTCGCGGCATAGGGCGCCACGAATTGCAGGCCCGGCGCGTCCTCGCTGCCCGCGACCACGACGACGGTGCGCGCCAGCGCCCCCTCCCGGCGCAGCGTCTCGATCACGCGCGCCACCGCCGAGGCCCGCTGGCCAATCGCGCAATAGACGCACAGCCCCGGTTTCGCCGCAGGCCCCGTGCCGCCCGGCCGCCCTGCCTGATGCGTCAGGATCGCCGACAGCGCCACCGCCGTCTTGCCGGTCTGCCGGTCGCCGATGATCAACTCGCGCTGGCCGCGCCCGATGGGAATCGCGGCATCCACCGCCTTGATCCCGGTTTCCAGCGGCACATCGACCGGCGCGCGGTCGAGGATCGCGGGCGCGGGTCGCTCCACCGGCCAGCGCCCGGCGGCCGGCACCGGCCCGCCGCCATCCAGCGGACGGCCCAGCGCGTCGACCACCCGGCCCAAGAGCGCCGCGCCCACGGGCATGTCGATCACCCGGCCCGTGCGGCGCGCCTCGGCCCCGGCGTCCAGCGTCCCGGCCGGGCCGAACAGGATCACCCCCGCGCGCCCCTCCTCGATATCGGTGGCCGCCCCCAACAGCCCGCCGGGAAAGGCGATCAACTCGTCGGCGGCCAGTTCCGCCAGCCCCTCGACCTCGGCGATGCCGGCGCCCACGCGGGCGACCCAGCCGATCTGTTCCGTCCTCAGCACGGCGCGGTGCGCGTCCAGCCCCGCGCCCAGCCCGGACAGGATGTCGCCCGCGATGCCGTCCAGCACCCCCATCGCTATTCCGCCGCCCTGTCCCGCGCGCCGCGGTCGATCTGCGCGGCGACCTCGTTCTGCAAGTCGTCCAGATAGGCATCGACGGTCCACTGCACGGTCTGCCCGCGCACGCGCAGACGGATGCCGCAGACCAGGCCCGGATCGCGGTCGAACCCGATATTTGGCGCGGGGTGGACGGGGGCCAGCGCCTCGGACACCCGACGGCGCATCCGTTCGGACAGGTCGAACGCGGTCGACACCTTCATCTCGCCCCCTGCCGAGGCGGCCTCGGCGCGCAGATCCTCCAGCGGCTTGCCCTCCAGCGCGGCGAGGCGCGCTATGAAAGTGTCGACCACCGCCTCTTCCAGCGGCGCGCCGGCCAGGTCGTCCAGCACCCGGCGCGCGACGCACGTGACATGGGCCGCCGTGCCGCGCCGAAGGTC
>JBNGDM010000196.1:0-6540 GCA_049975105.1 Rhodovulum sp.
ACGCCGCCCCCCGCGCCCCGAGGCGCTATGTGCCTCTGTATGAGGCGAAGATGATCCACCAGTTCGATCACCGCTGGGCCACCTACGAGGAGGACGGCACCACCAGCCGCGACATGGGAACCGCCGAAAAGCAGAACCCGCGCGCCGAGCCCCAGCCGCGCTACTGGGTGCCCGAGGGTGAGGTGGCCGACCGCCTGGCCGCCAAGGGCTGGACCCGCGGCTGGCTGATGGGCTGGCGCGACATTGCCCGCGCCACCGATGAGCGCACCGTGATCGCGACGGTGTTTCCGCGGGTGGGTGTGGGGAACAAGCTGCCGCTCATGTTCCCGGACCAAGAACCGGAGCAAATTGCAGCGCTTGCCGCGAATTTCTCAGCGTTGGCGTTCGACTTCGCATCGCGGCAGAAGATTGGCGGGACGACGCTGAACTTCTTTATCCTGTATCAGCTGCCGCTCCTCCCCCCCAGCTTCTACACCGAACCCCGCCTCGCCTTCGTCACCCCGAAGGTGCTGGAACTCACCTACACCTCGCATGAGTTAGCCCCCTTCGCCCGCGATCTGGGCCATGACGGCCTACCCTTCCCCTGGAACGAGAACCGCCGCGCCCACCTGCGCGCCGAGCTCGACGCCTTCTACGCCCGCGCCTACGGCCTTACGCGGACCGAGCTGCGCTACATCCTCGACCCCGCCGACGTGAATGGCGACGACTACCCCTCGGAAACCTTCCGCGTTCTCAAGGACAAGGAAACCCGCCTCTACGGCGAATACCGCACCCGCCGCCTCGTCCTCGAAGCCTGGGACCGGATGCAGGCGGACGGGACCTTCCACGACATGGGGATGTGAGCCATGCCAGAACCCGCCGCCCTCCGGATCCGCTCAGCGGGACGTGCTGCTACCCTCCCCCCGTGCCCAAGCCGCGATATCGTCGGCCGCGGCGCGAGGGGCGCAATAAATGATTGGCGCCAGCACCCAGGTCCGGCGGTTTTCGCGGACGGGCTCCGCCACGACGGGCGCTTTCAGCATCTTGTGATAGACGCGGTCTCCGAACTGCAGTCGCACTCCGTTTCCGAAGACCTGGACGTGCAGATCGCTCCGATGCACAGGCATGGGAATGCTCCTTCCGTTGTTGTCTGGAAAGAAATGGGTTCGGGACCGCCGACTCCCGGAAGCAGAATCCCGTGCTGAGCACGAACGAAGGAGGAGATGAAAAAGGATGAGTGTGGTCGACAGGTTTTCGCACGGAGAACAACCATGCCGGGCCTGCTTTCCCAGCTGGTCCGATCAGCACTGGCATAGCGGAAATCAGGCGACCTTCCGGTCGGGCAGGACGCAATGGTGGCTAAGGCCAAATCCCGGTTATTGGGGAGATCAGGACCCGGCGGTGCTGGTTCTCGGCTTCTCCAAGGGAGGGGATCAGCAACGCATGATCGACCTTTACCGAGAAGGCCGGTGCGACTTCGACGACATTCCCTTCAACTCGGAGACCGGTTCGATGCGGCGCGCTTTGGCGGAACTCTTGGCGACCCTCGGTTTGGTGGAACCCGGACAGAGTATCGACCACCTGTTCCGCCCCGGCCACCATGGATACGGCTTCGCCTCACTCATCCGGTGCTCGGTGGAGATGTCGTTGGGCGGGAAACCCCGGACAAGCTCCGGCGATGGCATTCTGGAACGAACAGTGACGGCAGACCTACCTTTCGTTCAGGAGTGTGCAGCCCGGCATCTGGAAGCCATGCCGGCTTCGGTTCGCCTTGTCGTCATGCTTGGCGCCTCGGCGAAATACGTCAAGGCATGCCGAGAGAAACTGGGAGGCACGCCGCTCGATCCCGCGTCGGAGGTCGCATATGCCTATTTGGCGCGCGATCGCATCTTCGTGCACATCCCCCATCCCTCAGGGCAGAGTGGCGGGTATCGCGCCGTTTTCAATGGCATCCGCTCGCCAAGCAATGATCGTGAGAAATCCATGCTCCGATGCCGTTCTCAAGCGATTGAGGCCGCGGCCCGGGCCAATCATCGCGGAGCGGCTGCCACGAGATGATCGAAGACCCCCAAAGTTTCATCGTCGCGACTGAGTGCGAAAAGGCCGCCTGGGACAATGGTTGGCGTGTCCAGATCAGTGATCAGGGCGGCTGGATGCTGCGGGGCAGCCATGATGCCCCCGGTCAGATCGGGCTGGCCGCTGCGGGGCCGCAGGGCCCTTGGTATTTCGCCATAGATCACGCGGGGGTCGCGCGGGAGATGGGCGAGGCGGTTGACCTGCCAGGGCCGGGCTTGGCCCGGTTCGCCTACCCCTCGGCCGGTGATCTCTATCGGGCCGTATCGCGCGCGTATGACCTTGCCAAGGCGCTGCCGGACGATCCTCTTCAGAGGTTCCGTGAAAAGACCCGCTCCATGCCGAGGAAAACGGAAGCTGAGCGGATCGTGGTGCAGCGTGTCGGCCAGGACATCTTCCGCGACGCCCTCATGCGGTTCTGGGGGGCAACATGCCCGTTGACCGGGATCACCGACCCGGCCCTTCTGCGTGCCAGCCACATGAAGCCCTGGGCGGATTGCGACGACGATGCCGAACGGCTCGACGTCTACAACGGCCTGTTGCTGTCCGCCCTGTGGGACGCCGCGTTCGATCGCCACCTGGTCACCTTCTCGACCGAAGGGTTTCCGATTTTCTCGCCATCGCTTTCCGAGACGGCCCGTATCCGGCTCGAGAGCGAGGTGAAGACGCCGATCCGATTGTCAGCCGATCACCAGAAATACCTGGCTGTCCACCGGGAGGTCTTCGGGCACCTCTCATCATGATGGTCATCCTGGCTGCATGCTGGGAAATCAGGAAGGGGATTTCGGGTCCAGGTCCGCCCGAACGAACTCGGCCCCGGCGGCTCCGCCGCTGTCCAGCAACCTCTCGATCACTCGGTCGGCGAGGACATCGATCGCGCCGGCCTCCCCAAGCTTGCGCTCCAGCTCCGCCTTTTCCCTGTTCAACCCCTCGATCAGGTCCGACTGTTCGGCGATCTCATCGCGAAGCCCAGTGATCTCCGCGTTCTTGCTCTCGAGCTCGGCTTCGAGTTCGTTGACCCGGTAAACCAAGGCTTGACTGCGCGTCTCCCGCTCCGCGTTCTTCGTTTCGAAACCTTTCCTGATTGCCTCATGGGTCTCTGCAATGACGAGCAGGGTCTGCCTGCGCAGGCTTTCGGTCGCCGATTGCACCCTCTCGCCGACTTCTTCCGGGAGGGCACCGATCAGCCTGTTCTCGATGTCGCGCTGGCGGCTTGCGTAGAACGCCTGAAGGTTTCTCTCGAACACGGCGTCGTTCGGGACCGACCCTGCGATCTTTCGGAGTTCGGTCTTCACCTGGGCGGGAGAAGGATCACCATGCTCCGCCTCGGCGGCGGTGACAGCGCGCCCGAGCATGTCCGCGTCATAAGACGTCGGACGGCCTCTTTTCTTAATGCTCATGACAAGCTCCTGTGCGTTTTGACAAAAATTTCGACAAAAAGAATTTGTCGAAATCGGTTTGCAGCTTGACCGGATCCGACACGGAACCACCGTGAAGATTGGCCAATCCCCTGAATGCAGAAGCGAAAATCCGGGAAATTCAGAGCGCCCGCAGACTGACCGGATCGGCGGTGAGAGAGGGCCACAGGCGGGAGGCTATGGCCATCGCTTCTGAAGGCGCGGAAAATACAACCGCTGGAACCGCTCTTCCACCAGACGCGGGAGCCAGCTTCATAGCGCTTGCAGGCCACGCGTGGCGGTCCGCGAGGCGGCCCACGAGATGCAGCAATTCCGCGGTCGGACGATGACGCCTGAAGCTGTGAGCCCTTCCCTCGGTCAAAAAGACCTTCGGAAGGTCCTGGACAAGCCCGGCGGCAGACAAGCGGAACCCCCTGACGTGGGGCCGGGGCCCTGTCCCCAGTGCAGAGACCAGACGGCGGTATCCGGCAATGTCATTCTCGCCTTCCAGCCCCTCGGCCAGGGCATCCAGAGTCGTCTCGCAGTTCACGGGCAGCCCGGGCAGCACCAGGTTCCCCAGGATCACCACCCGCTTCGGCCGATCCGCAGAAATGAGGCGCAAGCGTGCGATGGCCTGCAGAGACTGGCATTCACGCATCTGGTAAAGAATCGACGAGGCCCGGGCATCCGGATGATCCTGGATCTTGGCGGGTGTCAAATTGCCGTCCGCCATCAGGCGTTTCGCCTGAGTATTCTTTAATGAACCACCGACAGGCAGAACCAGACCTTTCTCTTCGTCGCCGAAGAGACAGCGCGTCATGTCTTCGACCGCGGCCACAGATGGTTGCAGGCGCCCTACAACGACGATTGTTGCGTAGTTCTCGAAATCGTTCACACCCTGCATCCGCGGCCCGAACCAGCGCGCGGTGGCACCAAGCAACGGCCGCGCAAGGTCGTCATCGGTTTCAGTCGCCGTCTGACCGATATCGGCGTGCAACACGCTCAGAACGGCCTTCGTGGCCACCACGAGGACCCCCTGCCCTGCGGCGCGCTCGACTTCCCGCCGCAGAACGGAAAGAACCTTGACACGACGCGCCTTTCCTTGCTGCGGATGAAGCAGGTAGGCGTTTGACAATGTGCTTTCCGTCGTCTGGACCACCTCCGCTCTCGGGCGCGCCTCGATCGTCTGAAACACGGTGCCCGGCCGCAGTAGATCCGTGATGTCCGGATCGGCATCGGCATCGAGAAAGAGCGTCGGGATGTCCTCCGATAGCGTCCGGCATCGGTGCAATCGGATCACCTTTCGTCGCTGCCCATTCCGGTCCTCTTGGGACAGAGAGAGCCGGTCTGTCGTTTCCCGGTCGAAACACGCGGAAAGCTGGCGGAATATCTGTCCGCGCCCCACGCAGATGGACCAGGCGTGCCGGTCGAATCCATCAATGCGCTGCTGGTTCCTTTCTGGAAGAAGATCAGGGCGCAATTCCAGGACTGGGGCCGTCTCGAATTCATGGCGCGACAGAGCCTCGAGATCATCCTTCGAAACCCCGGCCTGGCGCAGGGTTTCCAGAACCGGTCTTCCCTCTATCAGGGCCTCGAGGAGCTTCATGCGAACCACCCGGTGGACGCCCGACAGACCTGAATCCAAGTCCGAAAAAGGATCAGAAAGCCAATCCTCTACCGAGAGCGACCGCACGTGCGCCAACGTCGACCAGACCTTCTCGTCGATGATCTGCAGCGCGATATCGCCGGGCACCGGCACACCGCTATTGAGGTAGGCATGAGCGGTGAACAATACCCGATGGCGATGGTTGCGCTGAGCGAGATAGGGACATCCCCGCGCGCAAGGCGCCTTCACGACCTCGCCTTCATGACGGCCCTCGCAGACGGCCCGGGTGATAGAGGGCACCAGCCCCGAAATCCGCCGCACCAAGTCAGACCGGCAACACATTTTCACACCGGTCTCGGGATTCATCGCATCCCTCCCCCGGATGACTTCGCACGGCACTGTCGGAGCGACCAGGCGGAAATCCTCCGAAGCCCGATCGGCGAGATCAAGCGTCGGCACATAGACCGCGACGTGACCATGCTCGAGCAGCGCCGCCGCATGCTGCCCGAGGAGTCGGAGTGCGGTCGAGGTCTTGCCCAGCCCGGGCGAAACCTTGAAGGCAAACGCGGGTGCCGGGGCGACAGGGTTGTCGTGATACCTGACCGACCTGTCGAAGGCCTCGTCCATCGCTGTCCGGAGATCAACGCGGGCCTCGCCTGGCTCGCACCAACGTGGTGAGAAATTGATGATCTTCTGCTGCGACATGAGGCTCTCCATCCAGTTCGGACGGGATATGGTTCCAGGCGTAGTCGCGACAAAAAGCGCCCCGTCGCGGGCAAGCCGGCGATGCTGCCACAGCAATGGTGTCGTCGACGTACAAGGAGTTCTATCTACGTAATCGACACCATTGCCCGGTCTTTTTGAGTGCCAGGCCCGGCGGGACTACCTCCCTTTCGAGAGCATTCGAAAGAGGGGTAAATCATGCTGACGGTTGAGGAAGTTGCAGAGCACTGGGCTTTCCGGCCCGACACGGTCCGGCGCCATATCAGGGCCAAGAACGTCGATGCGATGCGGGTGCACCGCAGCTACCGGATCGACTGGCCGAATGTCTGGGCCTGCGAAGGCGGCCGGTTTCCGCGTGGCCGGCAAGCGCAACGCTACCAAGCCCCCTTGCTGACCAAGAAGGATCTCGCAGATCACCTGCGGGTGAGCCCCCGCACCGTCGAGCGGTGGATGAAGGACGGCCTGCCAACGCGCCCGGTCTTCGGCGCCGTGCGGTTCAACCCGCATGACGCGTGCGACTGGCTGAACATGCGTTTCGATCTGTCACTGGATCCCAGTGATTTCATTGCGTCATGAACCACCGTCGCACAGATCGACAGGGCTTTCCGCGACAGGAACGGGTTGCTCTCACCCGTCGCACATCGGCCCCCGAACATAAATCGGCGTTATGTTTGAGGGCCTGCGTGCAATTCACGGAAAATCCGCGCCTCGATGTGCGAACCGCTCCACCGGGCGCGATCTCCTGAAGGGTCGGTGCTGGCC
>JBNGDM010000197.1:0-6521 GCA_049975105.1 Rhodovulum sp.
CTCCGGCGGCGGCATCGAGTGGTCCCTCGGCCGCCAGCGCGGCCTCAGCCTCTGAAAGGGGAGACCAACCCGCATGACCCGCTCCGCCAACGCGCCCGCCACCAGGATCCTCTGGGGCCAGATCACCCTCGTGAGCCTCGTCGTCCTGATCTTCGTCTGGGCCGCGACCCAATGGGTCGCCTTCCGCCTCGGCCACCAGCCCGGGCTCGGCGCGCCGGTCGCCACGCTCCTCGGCTGGCCGGTCTACCGGCCCTGGGCCTTCTTCGCCTGGTGGTACTGGTACGACGCCTATGCCCCGCGCGTCTTCGTCGAGGGCGCGGTGATCGCCGGGTCGGGCGGCATCGCCGCGATCGCCGTCGCCATCCTCCTCTCGGTGCTGCGCGCCCGCGAGGCCCGCGACGTCACCACCTACGGCTCGGCCCGCTGGGCCATGCCGGACGACGTGACGGCGGCCGGGCTCTTCGGCGCGGACGGGGTCGTGCTCGGACGGCTCGACCGGCGCTATCTGCGCCACGACGGGCCCGAGCATGTGCTCTGCTTCGCGCCGACGCGATCCGGCAAGGGTGTGGGCCTCGTGATCCCGAGCCTGCTGACCTGGCCGGGCTCGGCCATCGTTCACGACATCAAGGGCGAGAACTGGCAGCTGACCGCGGGCTGGCGCGCGCGCATCGGCCCCGTGCTGCGCTTCGATCCGACCGACGCGGCGAGCGCCGCCTACAACCCGCTGCTCGAGGTGCGCCGGGGGCTGTGCGAGGTGCGCGACGTCCAGAACATCGCCGACGTCCTCGTCGATCCCGAAGGCCAGCTCGAACGCCGCAACCACTGGGAGAAGACCAGCCATTCGCTGCTGGTGGGCACCATCCTGCACGTGCTCTATGCCGAACGGGACAAGACGCTGGCCGGGGTCGCCGCGCTCCTGTCCGATCCCCGGCGCTCGATCCAGGAGACGCTCGAGGCGATGATGCGCACGCCGCATCTCGGGGATCGGCCCCATCCCGTGGTCGCGCAGGCCGCCCGCGAGCTTCTGAACAAGGCCGAGAACGAGCGGTCCGGCGTGCTCTCGACCGCGATGTCCTTCCTCGGGCTCTACCGCGATCCGGTGGTCGCCGCCGTCACCGGCCGCTGCGACTGGCGCATCGACGATCTGGTGACCGGGTCCCGCCCCGCCACGCTCTACCTCGTGGTGCCGCCCTCGGACATCTCGCGCACCAAGCCGCTGGTCCGGCTGATCCTGAACCAGATCGGCCGCCGCCTGACCGAGGAGCTCGATACCGGCGCCGGCCGCCATCGCCTGCTGTTTCTGCTCGACGAGTTCCCGGCGCTCGGGCGGCTCGACTTCTTCGAGAGCCAGCTCGCCTTCATGGCGGGCTACGGGCTCAAGGCCTTCCTGATCGCCCAGTCGCTGAACCAGATCGAGAAGGCCTACGGGCCGAACAACGCGATCCTCGACAATTGCCATGTCCGGGTGGCCTTCGCGACCAATGACGAACGCACGGCCAAGCGCCTGTCCGACGCGCTCGGCACCACGACCGAGTTGCGCGCGATGAAGAACTACGCAGGTCATCGCCTGTCGCCCTGGCTCGGGCATCTCATGGTCTCGCGCCAGGAAACCGCGCGCGCGCTCCTGACCCCGGGCGAGATCATGCAGCTGCCGCCCGACGACGAGATCGTCCTCGTCTCGGGGGCGCCGCCGATCCGGGCGCGCAAGGTGCGCTATTTCCTCGATGCGCAGCTGAAGGCCCGGGTCGTTGCCGCGCCGCGGCCCGGGGGGACAGGCCTTCCCGTCGCCCGGGGCACGGACGACTGGAGCGGTCTCGCCCCGGTTGCCGCCCCCGCGAGCAAGGCTGCGCCACGACGGAAAGCCGATCCCGACGGCGGCATCCGGCGCGAACCGGAGCTGCCGGTGCAGGAGACCGTCGACCGAAAAACGGCGCCGCCGCGCCAGAGGGAATTCCGGTTCGACGATGATCCCGGCGACGAAAGCCAGTCCGCCCGCGAGATGCAGAAGCAGGCGCGCGCCGTCGCCCGGCAGGCCGCGCTCGACCCCGACGACGGCATGAAGCTGTAGGAGCTCCGACGATGAAAAAGGAAAAGGTCACCGTCTATCTCGATGCTGGTGTTGCCGATGACCTGGAGGCGCTGGCAGCCCGCCGCCGCGTCCCGCGAACCCAGATCATCGAGGCCGCGGTCGCGTCCTTCCTCTCGCCGGACGGTGCCGAGCAGAACGAGGCCGTCCTGGTCCGCCGCCTCGACCGGCTGACCCGCGCGATGGAGCGCCTCGAACGCGACCAGGAGATCGCCGGAGAGGCCCTCGCGCTCTTCGTCCGGTTCTGGCTCACGACCACGCCCCCCTTGCCCGACGAACTGCACGACGCCGCCCAGGCCAAGGGCAGGGAACGCTACGCCGGGTTCGTCGAGACGCTGGCGCGCAGGCTGGCGAAGGGAACGACGCTGGTGAAGGACCTGAGTCGGGAGTTCCGTGCGGGCGCGGACGATGTGCGCGAATCGGAACAGTGAAGGCGTGTCGGTAGCAGTCGTTCGCCTCATTGCACACGAGTGGCCGGAATGCGCAGAGAAGCGTACTTTGCAAAGTCCTTGCGGATTCCCGATCGCGGACGTCCACGATCGGCAAGATCGGAGACATGTCTGCCCAGAATGACCGATGCTGCATCGGCATCGAACACCCGGCATTCACGGCGCGCGGCCGTCCATTCCAGGGAAACGGTGGTTCCCCTGACCGATGCGTCTCGAACACGGTTTCGTGAGGCCTGTAACGAACGAGCATCTCGAGGGACCAAGCAACGTGGGAGCCGCGTGGCCCCCTGTTTGATCTGACATGGAGAAAGACATGAGTGTTATGAAACCGACTCTCGGCCTTGGCGCATCGCTGGCCTGTGCACTGAGCGTGATGGCGACGGCGCCGGCCCATGCCCAGGAGATGGAGAAGTGCTATGGCGTGGCGCTTTCCGGGCAGAACGACTGCGCCGCGGGTCCCGGCACGACCTGTGCGGGCACCTCGAAGGTCGATTACCAGGGCAACGCCTGGAAGATGGTGCCCGCCGGCACCTGTACCGAGATCGACCTGCCGGGCGACCGCATGGGCGCGCTGGAGCCGCTCGAGCGCGACATCCCGTCCTGATCCGGAAACGGGGCGGGATCCGCGCCCGCCCCGGCCTGTCCCCAGCCGCGAGGGTCCGAGATGACCGATCTTCCCGATGCCGCCGGTGTCGGCTTCAAGCCGCAGCATTTCCAAGCGATCCGCGAGACGGGCGCCCGCGTCGGCTTCTTCGAGGTCCATGCCGAGAATTACATGGGCGCGGGCGGGCTGCCGCACGCGCGGCTGACCGCCCTACGCGCGGATTATCCGATCTCGCTGCACGGGGTGGGGCTTTCGATCGGTGCGCCGGGGCCGCTCGATGCCGGTCACCTCGCCCGCCTGCGCACGCTGGTCGATCGGTATCAGCCCGAGAGCTTTTCCGAGCATCTCGCCTGGTCGAGCCACGAGGCCGAATACCTCAACGACCTTCTGCCACTGCCCTATACCGAGGAAACGCTGGCCATCGTCTGCGACCATGTTGATGCGGTGCAACAGGCGCTGGGGCGACGGATGCTGCTGGAGAATCCCGCGACCTACGTGCTGTTCTCGCAATCGACGATCCCCGAGGTCGAGTTCCTGTCCGAGATCAGCCTCCGCACCGGTTGCGGGCTTCTGCTCGACATCAACAACGTCTTCGTCTCGGCCATCAATCACCGCACCGACCCGAGGGCTTATTTGGACGCGTTCCCGATGGAGCGCGTGGGCGAGATCCACCTCGGCGGCCATGACGAGGAAGAGCTGCCCGGCGGGCCCTTGCTGATCGACTCCCATGGCAGCGCGGTCGCGGACCCGGTCTGGACGCTCTACGCCGAGGTGATCGCGCGCATCGGCCCCCGGCCCACGCTGGTCGAGTGGGACAACGATGTGCCCGACTGGCCGGTGCTGGCTGCCGAGGCAGACCGGGCGCAGGCGATCCTGGACAGCGGAGGGCAGAGCCTTGCGCGCGCATCCTGAGTTCACCGCCCGCTTTGCCGCCGGGCTGAGGGATGGCACCCTGCCGCCGGGTCTGACCGCGACCGCACCCGACGAGGCCGCGCGCCGCTTCTCGGTCTACCGCAACAACGTGGCCGGCGGCCTGATCGACGCGCTGGCCATCCGGTTCCCCGTGATCCTCCGGCTGCTGGGCGAGGAGTTCTTCCGCGCGATGGCCCGGGTCTTTGCCGAAACCCACCGGCCGCGCTCGCCGGTGCTGCTGGACTGGGGCGCGGCATTCCCCGGCTTCCTCGATGCGTTCCCACCACTCGCGGACTATCCCTACATGGGCGATGTCGCGCGCATAGAGGTTGCCCGGGGCATCGCGTTCCATGCCGCCGACGCCCCAGCGCTGGCGCCGGCGGCACTGGCGGAGGCCGACCTCGCCGGCCTCCGCCTGCACCTTCACCCCTCGTTCCAGGTGCTGCATCTGACGCACCCGGCCGTGTCGATCTGGGCCGCGAACCAGCCGGGCCGCGACCCCGGCGGACCGATACAAGCGGGCGCCGACATCGCGCTGATCCTGCGCGACAGCCGTTACGAGGTGCCGGTCGCCGCCATCGGCGCGGGCGATGCCGCGCTGATCGAGGAACTGCTCGCCGGCGCGCCGCTGGCGACCGCGGCGACCTGTGCCGCCTGTGTCGACCCTGCGCACGATCCCAAACCCATCCTCGTCCGCCTGATGCAGGCGGGTGTCCTCGTCGAGCCCCGGGAGGAAAGACCATGAAACCCCTGATCCGCGCCCTGAACGGGGCCTTCGACCATATCCCCCATGACGTCGTCGGGCTTGCACTGCGCGTGTTCCCGGCGATGGTGTTCCTGCAATCGGGCCGCACCAAGGTCGAGGGGCTGTTCTCGATCAAGGACTCAACCTGGTTCCTGTTCGAGCACGAATACGCGCTGCCGATCATCCCGCATGAGCTGGCCGCCGTTCTGGCAACCATGGCCGAGCATGTGCTGCCGGTCCTGCTGGTCCTGGGGCTCTTCACCCGGTTCTCCGCGCTCGGCCTGCTGGCGATGACGGCGGTGATCCAGATCTTCGTCTATCCGGGCGCCTGGATCACCCATGGCCTCTGGGCCGCGGCGCTGCTGGCGGTGGTCGCGCGCGGTCCGGGCCGTGTGTCGCTCGACCATGTACTGGGGATCGAACCCGGCCGGCCCTTGCCGCGCCCCGCCGTGGCACGGGTGGCATGATGCATCGGCGCAGTGCAATGGCGGGACTTCTGGGCGCCGCGGCCGGCGTGGCCCTGCCGGGTGTCGCCGGGGCACAGGGCGCGCGGTTTCGCGACGCCTGGCCCCGGACGGATTTCGGCGGCAGCCGGATCGACCTCTCCGAGGTCATCTCTGGCGGTCCCGGCAAGGACGGCATCCCGGCGCTGTCCGGCCCGTCCTTCGTCCCGGCGCAAGGGGCGCGCCTCGACGACCGCGAGCCGGTGCTGACCTACGCGCCCGGCGGGACGCCGGCGCGGGCCTACCCGATCCGCTATCTGATGTGGCACGAGATCGTGAACGACACGGTCGGCGGGCGGCCGGTCCTCGTGACCTACTGCCCCTTGTGCAACACCGGCATGGTGTTCGACCCGCGGGTCGGGGGCGAGGCGCTGGAGTTCGGCGTATCGGGCCTTTTGCGCCATTCCGACATGATCATGTACGACCGCCAGACCGAAAGCTGGTGGCAGCAGGCGACCGGCGAGGCCATTGTCGGCCGATTTGCCGGGGTGCGTCTCACCCAGTTGCCGGCCTGGATGGAAAGCTGGGGCGCCTTCCGCGCCGCCCATCCCGATGGCCGCGTGATGGCCGAGCCCGACTGGCGCCGCGCCTATGGCACCAACCCCTATGGCGGATATGACAGCGGGCGGCCCTTTCTCTATCGCGGCGAGAACCCGCCCCACGGCATCGAACCGCTTGCGCGCGTGGTGCGCGTCGGCAATCGCGCCTGGCCGCTGACGCGACTGCGCCGCGCGGGCCGCATCGCCGAGGCGGGCGTCGTGCTGACCTGGCAGGCGGGCCAGGCCTCGGCGCTCGACACCGGGCAGATCGCGCAGGGGCGCGAAGTGGGCAACGTAAGGGTGCGCGATGGCGCGGGGCGCGACGTGGTGCACGACATCCCCTTCGCCTTCGCCTTCCACGCCTTCCACCCGGACGGCCAATGGATGCTGGGGGACTGAATGGAACTTATCTTCGGCTATCTCGCGGGTCTGCTGACGCTCATCAACCCCTGCGTCCTGCCGGTCCTGCCGATCGTTCTGGCCACGAGCCTTCAGGCCGACCGCCGCGCGCCGCTGGCGCTGGCCGCGGGCATGAGCGTCAGCTTCGTCGCGCTGGGGCTGGGCGTCGCGACCCTTGGCCCCGCGCTGGGGATCACCGAAGACACGGTGTCGCGCGCGGCCGCGGTGCTGATGGTCGGCTTCGGCCTCGTGCTGCTGGTGCCCGCCTTCGGCGCCCGGTTCGC
>JBNGDM010000198.1:0-6513 GCA_049975105.1 Rhodovulum sp.
CCCCAGAACCCCTCGGGGTCCTCGATCGACCGCGCATACATCGCATCGTATCGCGCCGCGTCGATATGGGCGGTCTTCACGAAATCATCGCTGGGCGGGTAGATGTGGTCTTGGGTCATGTGTGCTCCTCCCGGGGGCAGTATGCCAGAGTGAAGCGCCCCGCCAAGGGGCGGGGCGTGGGGATCAGATCGCCAGGTACTCGGCCCGCAGCGCGTCGTTTTTCAGAACCTCGGCGGCGCTGCCGTCGAACACGATCTGGCCGGTATCGAGGATCACGGCCCGGTCGGCGAGTTCGAGTGCCCGGATCGCGTTCTGTTCGACGATGACGGTGGTGATGCCCTGTTCCTTGATGTGGACGAGGGTTTTCTCGATCTCGTCCACGATGACGGGGGCGAGCCCCTCGTAGGGTTCGTCGAGCAGCAGCACCTTGATGTCGCGGGCGAGCGCCCGGGCGATGGCCAGCATCTGCTGTTCGCCGCCCGACAGGGTCACGCCCTCCTGCTTGCGCCGTTCGCCGAGGCGCGGGAACAGGTCGTAGAGCCGGTCCAGCGTCCAGCCGATGGGCGGCGCGATCTGGGCCAGTTGCAGGTTCTCCTCGACCGTGAGGCCGGGGATGATGCGCCGGTCCTCGGGGACGAGGCCGATGCCGGCCATGCTGGCCTGGTGGGCGGCCATGGAATGCAGCGGCGCGTGGTCCAGCCAGATCTCGCCATAGGTGACCTGGGGGCTGTCGAGCCGGGCGATGGCCCTGAGCGTCGAGGTCTTGCCCGCGCCGTTGCGGCCCAGAAGCGCGAGGATCTCGCCCTCGTGCACGTTGAAGTTCACGCCCTGCACGATGTAGCTTTCGCCGTAATAAGCGTGCAGGTCGTAGACCGACAGGAACGCGGGCGCGGTGGCGGCCTGGTTCGCGTTCTTGTGGAAGTCGGGTTTGACGTTCATGTGGCCGTCTCCTTATCCGTGGGCCTGGCCAAGATAGGCTTCCTGCACCTTCGGATGACCCTTGATCTTCTCGGGGACATCTTCGACCAGCGGCGTGCCCTGGGCAAGCACCGTGATCCGGTCGGCGAGGCTGAACACCACGTGCATGTCGTGTTCGATGATCGCCATGGTGATGTCGCGCGTGGCCTTGATGTGTTTCAAGAGGTCGATGGTGTTGTTGGTGTCGGCCCGCGCCATGCCGGCGGTCGGTTCGTCCAGCAGCAGCAGTTTGGGTTCCTGCACCAGGCACATCGCCATTTCCAGGCGCCGCTTGTCGCCGCGCGACATGCTGGAGGCCTGCATCTCCGCCTTGTCGGCCATGTTGACGTCGTCGAGCATGTGCATCGCGCGGTCGACGATGTCCTTTTCATGGGCCACGGTTTCGAAGGCGTGCATGCGGAACGCCCCGTCGCGTTTCGCGAAACAGGGGATCAGCACGTTTTCCAGAACCGTCAGGTCGCCGAAGATCTCGGGCGTCTGGAACACGCGGGAAATGCCCATCTGGTTGATTTCGTGCGGCTTGCGGCCCAGCACGCTTTGCCCGTCGAACATGACCGACCCGGTGTCGGGGATCAGCTTGCCGACGAGGCAGTTGAGCAGGGTGGACTTGCCCGCGCCGTTCGGCCCGATGATGGCGTGGACGGTGTTCTCCTTGACCGAGAGGTTCACGTCGCCCAGCGCCTGGAGGCCGCCGAAGCGCTTGTTCACGCCTTTGACTTCGAGGATTCCCATCTGTGCGGCCTCCTATTCGGCGACGTGGGGTTCGGGGTTCGGGCGATGTTCGGGGTCCTTGCGGGTCGGCCCGCCCGCCTTGCGCTTGCGCCGGAAGAGGCGCGCGATGCGCTGTCCGCCCTCGACCAGGCCGCCGGGCAGGAAGATGACGACCAGCATGAACAGGATGCCCAGCGTCAGGTGCCAGCCCTTGCCCACGAAGGGGTGGATCAGGGCGATCACGAAATCCTCCAGCCCGTCGGGCATGAAGGCGAACCAGCCATGCAGGACGCCGTCGTTGATCTTCGAGAAGATGTTCTCGCAATACTTGATGAAGCCCGCACCCAGGACCGGCCCCATCAGGGTGCCCGCACCGCCGAGGATGGTCATCAGCACAACCTCGCCCGAGGCCGTCCACTGCATCCGCTCGGCGCCCGCCAGCGGGTCCATCGCGGCCAGGAGGCCGCCGGCCAGGCCGGCATACATGCCCGAGATCACGAAGGCCGCCAGCGTGTAGGGGCGCGAGTTCAGGCCGGTATAGTTCATCCGGGTCTGGTTGGTCTTGATCGCGCGCAGCATCATGCCGAAGGGCGAGCGGAAGATGCGCAGGCTGGTGTAGAAGGCGAGGATCGCGATGATGGCGCAGAAGTAGTAGCCGATGTTGAAGGTGAACAGCCACCCGCCGACATCCACCTGCACCGAGTCGCGCATTACCAGGCCGAAGAGATGCGGGCTGGTGGGGGAATTCTCGCCCATCAGGATCTGGGGGTCGTTGGAATAGACCTGAAGCCCGGTTTCGCCGTTGGTGATCGGGGTGAGCACCGAGTAGGCGAGGTTATAGCTCATCTGTGCAAACGCCAGCGTCAGGATCGAGAAGTAGATCCCCGACCGGCGCAGCGAGATGAAGCCGATCAGCAGCGCGAAGAGCGCCGAGATTATGACCGCCAGCACCAGCCCCGGCAGGACGTTGTAGCCCAGCAGCTTGTACATCCACACGACGGTGTAGCTGCCCACGCCGAGGAAGGCGGCGTGGCCGAAGGAAAGGTAGCCCGTCAGCCCGAACAGGATGTTGAAGCCGATCGCGAAGATGCCGAAGATCGCGAATTTCTGCATCAGGTCGGGGTAGCCCGCGTTGAACTGCGCCAGCGACGAGGTTTCGGGGAAGGGTTGCAGCAGGATCGGCGTCGCCAGCGTCAGGAAGACGACGATCAAGAGGAAGCGGGTGTCTTTTGCGCTCAGTCCGAACATTCTCTCAGTCCTCCATCACGCCCTTGCGGCCCAGCAGGCCACGCGGCCGGGTCAGCAGGATGACGATTGCGACGAGGTAGATGATCACCTGGTCGATGCCGGGGATGATGCTCTTGACCTCGTTCATCGAGGCGAAGCTTTGCAGGATGCCCAGCAGGAACCCCGCGGCGACGGCGCCGGGCAGCGACCCCATGCCGCCGACCACGACCACGACGAAGGACAGCACGAGGAAATCCATGCCCATGTGGTAGTTCGGCGCCAGGATCGGGGTATACATCACCCCCGCCAGCCCCGCGACCGCGGCCGCCAGCCCGAACATGATAGTAAAGCGGCGGTCGATGTCGATGCCCAGAAGGCCCACGGTTTCCCGGTCGGCCATGCCCGCGCGCACCACCATCCCGAAGGTGGTGAACTGCAAAAAGGCGAAGACGCCCGCGATGATGACCAGCGCGAAGAGGAAATAGACCAGACGCCAGAACGGGTAGATGATGACGTTGGGATCGAAGCCCAGCATGGTGCCGAAATCGAAGCTGCCCGACAGCAGGTCCGGCGCGCCGGTCTGGATCGGGTTGGCGCCGAAGAAATACTTGATGATCTCCTGCAGCACGATCGCCAGGCCGAAGGTCACCAGGATCTGGTCGGCATGGGGTCGCTTGTAGAAATGCTTGATGAGGCCGCGTTCCATCACGAAGCCCAGCACGATCATCACCGGCACCGCCAGCAGGATGCCCAGCGGCACCGACCAGTCGACGATGGCGCCGCCCACCTCGGGGCCGAACCAGCTTTCGACATAGGGCACCTGCACCTTGAGCGGGTTGCCCAGGAAGTCGGTCTTGGTCTCGTCGATCATCTCGAAGGACAGGCCCAGGAGGCGCTGCATGATGACCGCGCAGAAGGCGCCGATCATGAACAGCGCGCCATGGGCGAAGTTCACCACGCCCAGCGTGCCGAAGATCAGCGTGAGCCCCAGCGCGATCAGCGCATAGGCAGAGCCCTTGTCGAGCCCGTTCAGGATTTGAAGGATGATGGCTTCCATCGTTCCACCCGTGGTGTTGAGGGATCCGCCGGCGTTCGCGCGCGGGAAGGGACGACCGGCCGCGCGGGGCGCGGCCGGTCCGGGGTGTCAACGGCTCAGGCGCCGTCGTTGCACTCGCCGAGGCTGGCCTCGTCGCCGCCGAACATGGGGTGGTTCGGCGCGTATTCGACCTGGGCGCGCGGCGTGACCTCGACGATCTCGAGGATGTCGAACTGGGTCGAGGGGTCTTCCTTGCCCTTCATCACCAGCACGTCCTTGAAGCACTGGTGATCCTCGGCGCGGTAGAGCGTCGGGCCGTTGCCCATGCCGTCGAACTCGAAGCCTTCGAGGGCCTCGGCCACGGCGCAGGGACGGAACGAGCCCGCGCGCGCCACGGCATCGGCGTAGAGCAGCGTCTGGACGTAGCAGGTATGCGCCGAGCCCGAGGGCGGACGGCCGTATTTCTCGCCGAAGGATTTCACGAAGGCCTTGGTGCCCTCGTCCTGAAGCTGCCAGTTCCAGTTCATCGAGCCGTAGACGCCCTTGATGTTCTCGCCCGCGCCCTCGGCCATCAGTTCCGAGTAGAGCGGCACGACGATCTGGAAGTCCTTGCCGTTGACCTGCTTGTCCTTGAGGCCGAACTGCACCGCCTGGGTCAGCGAGTTCACCATGTCGCCGCCGTAGTGGTTCAGGATCAGCACGTCGGCGCCCGATTGCAGCACCGGCGTGATGTAGGACGAGAAGTCACCGGCACCCACGGGCGTCAGCACGTTGTTGACGGTTTCCCAGCCGATCGCCTCGGTCGAGGCCTGGATCGATTCCTGCTGGGTGTAGCCCCAGGTGTAGTCGGCGGTCAGGTGATAGGCGCGCCGGTCGCTGCCATAGGCCTTTTCCAGCACCGGGCCGAGCGCCGCGCCCGACATGTAGGCGTTGAAGAAGTGGCGGAAGCCGTTGGCCTTGCGGTCCTTGCCGGTGGTGTCGTTCGAGTGGGTCAGACCGGCCATGAAGATGATGCCCGCCTCCTGGCAGAGGCCCTGCACGGCGATGGCCACGCCCGAGGACGAGCCGCCGTTGATCATCACCACGCCGTCCTTCTCGATCATCGACTTGGCGGAGGCGCGGGCGGCGTCCGACTTGGTCTGGGTGTCGCCGGTCACGAATTCGACCTTCTTGCCCAGGATGCCGGTGCCGTCCAGCACCTTGGAGCTGAAGGTGTTCAGCATGCCGCCGTCGCCCATGCCGTTGATGTGTTCGACCGCCAGTTCCTGGGCGCGCAGCTCGTCCAGGCCCTCTTCGGCATAGGGGCCGGTCTGGGGCACGTTGAAGCCGAGCTTGACCGTGCCGCCGGTCGGCTCGTTGGTGAAGGCCGAGGCCCCCGAGGTGAAGATCGTCGGCAGGGCAAGGCCCGCGCCGGTGACCGCACCGGTCTTGAGCACGCCGCGGCGCGTCAGGTTCGAGTTCGTCATGGACATCCTCCCGTGATGCTTGAATGCGGCCCGCGCCTCCCCGGAGCGGACCGATGCTTTACAAAGCGCTGTCATTATCGCCGCGGGATCGAAAACCTGACAACAACCTCTTTTCTTCAAACACTTTTTTTGTAAAGGTATGAACAGGCCGCATAGCGGCTATGTAAAAAAATTATCGCGCAGGTGCAGAAAGTCCTGCCCAGACAAGGGTTTTTTCGATGCCGCGCAGCGCGCTGACAGGCACAAGAATCCGCGAGAGGCGCACCGTTCTGGGCCTGCGCCAGGCCGAGCTTGCACGCAGGGCGGGAATTTCGCCGTCCTATCTAAATCTGATCGAGCACAACCGGCGCAGAATCGGCGGCAAGCTGCTGGTCGAACTGGCCCGGCACCTGGGCGTCGAGGCCAGCGCGCTGACCGAGGGCGCGGGGGCGGCGCTGATCGAGACCCTGCGCGAGGCCGCGGCGGGGCAGGAGGATGCCGCCGCCGAGATCGACCGGCTGGAGGAATTCGCCGGCCGGTTCCCCGGCTGGGCCGCGCTGTTGGCCGCGCGCCACCGCCGCGTGCGCGAACTGGAACGCACCGTCGAGATGCTGACCGACCGGATGACGCACGACCCGTTCCTCTCGGCCTCGCTGCACGAGGTGATCTCGGCGGTGACCTCGATCCGCTCGACCGCCGCCATCCTGGCGGAAACCGAGGATATCGACCCCGACTGGCAGCGCCGGTTCCACCGCAACCTGTCCGACGACAGCCGCCGCCTGGCCGAAAGCGCGCAGGCGCTGGTGGCCTATCTGGACGAGGGCGCCGACGATCCGGGCACGCAATCCTCGCCCCAGGAAGAGGTCGAGGCCTTTCTGCGCGCGCGCGACTATCACCTGGCCGAGCTGGAGCGCGCCTTGCCGCCGGAACCCGCGCGGCTGGTCGCCGAGGCGGCGGAGCTGACCTCGGCCCCGGCGCGGGAACTGGCGCTGGGAGTCCTGCGCCGCTATCGCCGCGATGCGGAGCTGATGCCGCTGGACGCCTTTGCCGAGGCGGCACGGGCCGAGCGGCTGGACCCGGGGCGGCTGGCGGCGCGGTTCGGGGTGGACCCAGGCG
>JBNGDM010000199.1:0-6501 GCA_049975105.1 Rhodovulum sp.
ATATCGGGATCGGGCAGGCCTTCTGATGCGCTTTCTGATCGCACTTCTGTTGTTTTGGTTCGTCGCCCTACCGGTTGCCGCGCAGGACGACGACCGCGGCTTTCTCGAAGGCTTTCTCGAAGATCGGCTGTCGCAGGCCGGGCGCGAGGTTTCAATCACCGGGTTCCAGGGGGCGCTGTCCTCGCAGGCGACGTTGGACGAACTGACCATTGCCGATGCCAGTGGCGTGTGGCTGACCGTCCGGCAGGCTGAACTCGACTGGTCGCGCGCCGCGCTGTTGCGGGGGCGGGTCGAGGTCAAGACGCTGCGTGCCGCCGAAATCGTTCTTTTGCGACTGCCGACAGGCGACAACGCCCCCGACGTCGGCGATTCCGAGGCGCAACCGTTCCGCCTTCCCGACTTGCCTGTGGCGATCGAGATTGGCGAGGTCGCGACCGATCGGCTGGAACTGGGCGAGGCGGTCTTGGGCCAGGCGGCGGAGTTGAAGATCGAAGCCGCGCTTCGGCTTGCGGGGGGCGCGGGCGCGGCGCAAATCTCCGCCACGCGCAGCGATGCCGCGGGCCGGTTCGAGATCAGCGCGTCCTATGCCAATGAGACGCGCGAATTGAGCCTGGACGTTTCCCTGTCCGAGGGGCCGGCGGGGCTGGTCGCGGGCAAGTTCGGCCTGCCGGGCGGACCGCCCGTCGATCTTGCCCTGACCGGCGCCGGGCCGTTGTCCGACTTTTCGGCCGACCTGGCGCTGGCGACCGATGGCATCGAACGCGTGAGCGGCAGTTTCACTTTGCTGGAACCCGAGGACCGCGCCGGCATATCGCAGTTCGCCGTCGACGTTTCGGGGGATGTCGCGCCGCTGGTGGCCGAACGTGTCCGTCCATTCTTTGGCGATTTTGTGCGTATGCGGGCGCAGGGCCTCCGCCGAGCCGATGGGGGCACGAATCTGTCGCAGATCGATCTGTCCACGGGTGCCTTGACACTGTCCGGTGCCCTGGCGCTTGCGCCGTCCGGATTGCCCGAGCGGTTCGATCTGGACGGCACGCTGACCGGCCCGGTCGCATTGCCGCTGTCAGGGCCCGAAACCCGAGTCCAGGGCGCGCAGCTGAGCGCGCAGTTCGATGCCTTGCAGGGCGAGGACTGGGAGGCGCGAGCGACACTTGACGGGCTTGACCGGGCGGGGCTGACGCTTGGCAGGGCGGAAATCGTGGGCACAGGCACGCTGCGCTCGGACAGTCCCGGCACGCTGTCGGGCAATCTGACCTTTGCCGCCAAGGGCCTCGCGCATGACGACCCGGACATGGCCCGCGCCTTGGGTGAGGCGCTCAATGGGCGTGGGCGGGTGGCGTACCGAGAGGGTGATCCGCTTTCGCTTGAGGACATCCAGATCATCGCGGGCGACGCGCGGGTCTCTTTGCGAGGCACATTGGGCGACCTAGCCGAGGGGTTGCCGGTCGACGGTTCGGCTCAGCTCGAGCTGGATGATTTGGGCCGGTTCGCCCCGTTGGCCGGCCGCGCTTTGGGGGGGGCGACCGAGGCGCGGGTCGTCGGTCGTTATGGCGTGCTGGACGGCATATTCGACTTGACGCTTTCGGCCGAGACCCGCGACCTCACGACAGGAACACCGCGTCTCGACCCGATTCTGGCCGGTTCCGGTACGCTGGCGTTGGCGGCCGCGCGCGGTCCCGAGGGCACGACGCTACGCAGGCTTGCGATCGAGACGCCGGCGCTGAATGTCGATGCGGTCGGCGATCTGTCCTCCAGCGCTGCCGGCTTCCGCTTGACCGGTCAGGTGCGCGATCTGTCCTTGATTGAGGCAGGGCTGTCTGGTCCCGGTACGGTCGAGGCGCAGCTGGCGTGGGAGGATGGCGGACGGATCCGTGTCGACCGGCTGGACGCGGCTGGTGCTGGCGCAGAGCTCACGGCTTCGGGCACGTTGACACCGGATGATCCCGCGCTTCCCGCCGAGGGGCGCGTAACGATGACGGCACGTGACTTGGCGCCGTTCTCGGGGCTGGCGGGCCGGCCGCTTCGCGGGGCGCTAGAGGTGACACTCTCCGGCGATGGCGCTGTGTTCGGCGACGTGACCGCGGCGCTCGAAGCAAAGGGCCAGGGGGTTGCCGTGGGGCTCGGCGCCGTCGACCGTCTGATCGGCGGCGCGATGTCGCTAAATCTCCGTGGCGCGCGCCGGGACGACCTGATCGAACTTGGTGCGCTGGACCTGGAAACGCCGGTGCTTCGGCTGACCGCGACCGAAGCTGGCGAGGGTGCGCTCGACCTGTCGGGCCGGTTAACCGACCTTGCGCTGCTTGCGCCGGGTTTCCCTGGGCCGCTGACGGTTTCGGGTCGGGCGCAGCCGGTCAACGCTGATGTCCGGCTTGATCTGGACATGACGGGGCCGGGGGGCACGACCGCTCGGCTTGGCGGTGCGATCGCGCGTGGCGGTGGACGCGCCGATCTTTCGATTTCCGGGACGGCTCCGCTGGCGCTTGCCAATGGCTTCATCTCGCCGCGCAGCCTCGACGGGCAGGCCCGTTTCGACCTGACCATGCGCGGGCCGCTGGCGCTGTCGTCGCTGTCGGGCCGTGCTACCACGAGCGGAGCACGGCTGGCGCTGCCGACACTTGGGATTGCTATAACCGATCTCGGCGGGCAAATCGATCTCGTTTCTGGACGGGCGCGGATCGACCTGGCGGGGCGGCTGGGCGGCGGACGTATCATCGTGCAGGGGCCGGTGACCCTGTCCGCTCCTTACCAAGCCGACCTTGCGATCGGCCTCAACCGCGCGCGTGTCCGCGACGCAGCCCTTTTCGAGACTGTCTTGGACGGTCGGGTGACCGTGCAGGGGCCGCTTACAGGCGGGGCCACGATCGGCGGACGGATAGATCTCGGCCGAACTGAAATCGCGGTGCCCTCCACCGGAGCGAGCGCGGGTGGCCCTATCCCCGAAATCACGCATCTTGGCGAAACACGGGCGCAGCGCACTACGCGGGCGCGGGCCGGACTTCTGCGGGCGTCGGATGACGAAGGAAACGACGGCGGGCGTCCCTACCCGCTGAACCTGACGATCTCGGCGCCGAGCCAGGTTTTCATCCGTGGGCGCGGGCTAGACGCAGAGGTGGGCGGCCTTCTGCGCGTGCGCGGCACCACGCTGAACGTGGTGCCTGACGGCCGGTTTGAACTGATCCGGGGGCGGCTCGACATCCTGGCGCAACGGTTCAACCTAACCGAAGGACGGGTGTCTTTGCAGGGATCGCTTGACCCCTATCTGCGCTTTGTCGCCGAGACACAGTCGGGCGACATTACCGCCCGGATCGTCATCGATGGACGCGCCACCGCTCCGGACATCACATTCGAATCCGACCCTGACCTGCCCCAGGACGAGGTGATCGCCAGGCTGCTTTTCGGGCGCGGCATACAGGAGTTGTCCACGTTCCAGGCGCTGCAACTGGCGAGTGGCGTCGCTTCACTGGTGGGCGGCAATGGCGGAGGCATCCTCGGCAAAGTGCGGGCCAGCACTGGCCTTGACGAGATCGACATTCGCCAGACCGAGGAGGGCGAGACCGAGCTAAGCGTTGGCAAGTACTTGTCGGACAATCTCTATTCCGAGGTCACCGTCGATGGCGAAGGCAATAGCCGGATTGATCTCAACCTTGACCTGACGCCCAGCGTGACGGTCAAAGGCGGCGTCGATGCCGAGGGCGAAACCGGGATCGGCATTTTCTACGAACGCGACTACTAAGGCCGGGTTCGCGACCGTTTTTTCCAATATTCGGACATGCGGAGCAGTCCGGTAGTTCCACATGAACCGACGAAGTGCACGGCAGTCCCTGTTTCACGCGGATCGTCGGCGCTGGGAGCCAAATCAGTTTTTTTGGTGCAAATACTCCGGTGGAGGGGCGGAGGGTATAGCACTGCGCAAACTGACTCGCTGATCGCCGAAGCGGTATCCAAAGTGCCGAGACTTTTTGGAAATGCCGCTGATGAGTCGGTGCATTCCAGGAACCGGCGCGACATCGCGCCTTGTCTCGTGAGTCGGTCGGGCGCGTCAGCCGTTGCCCTTGCGCACGAAGCGCGCCGCCTCGGCCGCCGCTGTTCTCAGGGCGCGCGCCTTGTTGACGGTCTCCTGCCATTCGTCCTCGGGGTTGCTGTCATAGACGACGCCGCCACCGGCCTGGACGAAGAGCTTCTGGTCTTTCACCACGGCAGTTCTCAGCGCGATACACATGTCCATGTCGCCCCCCGCCGCGAAATAGCCCACGCCCCCACCATAGACGCCGCGCTTCTCGGGCTCCAGCTCGTCGATGATCTCCATCGCGCGGACCTTTGGCGCGCCCGACACCGTGCCGGCAGGCAGCCCGGCCAGCAGCGCAGACAGGGCATCGTGGTCTTCGGAAATCTCGCCGACCACGTTCGAAACGATATGCATCACGTGGGAATAGCGCTCGATGATGAATTCCTCGGTGGGCCGTACCGTCCCGATCTTGGCCACGCGACCCACATCGTTCCGACCGAGGTCGAGTAGCATCAGGTGTTCGGCCCGCTCCTTCTGGTCGGCCAGAAGGTCGGTCTCCAGGGCGCGGTCTTCTTCCGGCGTCGCGCCGCGGGGGCGCGTGCCTGCGATGGGCCGGATCGTCACTTCGCCATCGCGAAGCCGCACCAGGATCTCGGGGCTTGCACCGATCACCTGGAAGCCCCCGAAATTGAAGAAGAACATGAAAGGAGAGGGATTGGTGCGGCGCAGGCTGCGGTAAAGCGCGAAGGGCGGCAGCGGAAAGTCGTGGGTCCAGCGTTGGGCCGGCACCACCTGGAAGATGTCGCCTGCGCGGATGTAGGCCTTGGCCTTCTTCACAGCGGCCATGTAGCCTTCCTTGGTGAAGTTCGAGACCGGCTCGCCCACCTCGCGCGCCTCGCCGAAATCGCGGGTCTCGGCGGGCACCGCACGGTCAAGATCGCGCAGCGCGTCCATCACCCGTTCCGCGGCCTGAGCATAGGCGGCCCGCGCCGACAGCCCCGGTTCGGGCCGGGCCGGTGAGACAACGGTAACCTCGCCCTTGACCCCGTCCAGCACTGCCACGACCGAGGGGCGCATCATTACCGCATCGGGCAGGCCCAGCGGGTCTGGGTTTACGTCCGGCAGGCGTTCCACCAGCCGGATCATGTCGTAGCCGAGATAGCCGAAAAGCCCCGCCGCGATAGGCGGCAGCGCGTCCGGCATGTCGATCGCGCTTTCGGCCAGTACCTGCCGCAGCGTGTTGAGCGGGCTGCCCGCCAAGTCGTCCCAGGCGTCGGCGTCGAAGCGTGCATGGCGGTTGACGCGAGAGGTGTCGCCACGGCATTCCCAGACCAGGTCCGGCTTGAACCCCACGACGGAATAGCGCCCGCGCACTTCGCCGCCGGTAACCGATTCCAGCATGAAACTGTCCGTCCGGGCGCCTGCAAGCTTCAGCATCAGCGAGACCGGCGTATCCAGGTCGGCGGCGAGACGGGCGTAGACGACCTGCGGCTTGCCCGCGTCATAAGCGGCCTCAAATGCCGCAAAATCAGGAACGATTCTAGCCATGGGCCTACCGGAACTGTGCGTGGACGGCATTGATCGCCGCCTGGTCAAGCGAAAGACCGGCAGAATTCACCAACTCTTGCGCGAAGTAGGAGTAAAGGTCCTGCGCCATGCCCTGTCCGGCCTGTGCACCGATGGTGTCTCGAAGGAAGGCGGCGCCCTGATCGTCGGGATCGGGCGGCAGGATCGCGTCGAGCCGGATCAGCCAGGCGGCCTGGCCCGCGGCCACCACCCGGGTTTCCCCTGGCTCGGTCATAGCGAAGAGCGCCTCGGACAGCTCCGGTGGGGTAAGTCCACCTCGCGACAATCCTTCCTGAACCTCGGCCTCGGGGCCGAGCGCGTCCATCGCATCGCCCGCCGCGACGCGGGCGGCAAGTGCGTCGGCCTTCTCGGTCAGTCGCGCGCGGACCTGGGCCGCGCGCCAATCCGCGGCCACCTGGTCGCGCACCGTGTCCAGCGGGCGCAGGGTCGGGGGTATCTCGTCGTCCAGGCGCAGTGCGAAGATGCCGCCATCCTCCAGTTCGAGGATCTCGGGGAAATCGCCTTCGGAGACCGCTTCGGCGGCCTCGCGGAAAGACTGGTAATCCGCGATACCGCCTTCGCTTTCGCCGGAATAGTCGAGTTGGCCGAGTTCCATCTCGGTTTCCGCGGCCATGTCCTCGAGCGTCGCACCGGCGGCGAGCCGATCCTCCAACTCGGTGATCCGGTCCAGGATCATCCTTGCCGCACGGTCGCGCGTGGCCTCGTCGATCAAGGTCTCTCGTGCTTCGTCGAAGCCGACTTCCTCGGCCGCGAGGATGCCGTTTACCCTGAAAAGCGCCGGACCGAGGTCGGACATATGCGGCCCGGTCACGCCTGGCCCGTCCAGCGCAAAGACCGCCGCGCCTGCGGCGCCGCCGATATCCACCTCGGCAACGTCGCCCATATCGATATCGGCCAGCGTCAGGCCG
>JBNGDM010000200.1:0-6491 GCA_049975105.1 Rhodovulum sp.
CGTCGAGAATGCGCCCGCCGCCGCGCGGGCCGAGGCGGCGGGCAAGCGGGTGATTCAGGACCGCTGTCCCAAGATCGAGTATCAGCGCCTGTTCGGTGAACTGCGCATGGGCGGGTTCGCCACCGGGATCATTTCGTCGCGCCTGTGACGGGGCGCGCGCCGCGCTAGCGCCGCGCGGCCTTTTCGGCGATCCCGCTGGTGCCTTCGCGCCGTTCCAGTTCCGCCAGCACCTCGGCCAGCGACACGTCGCGCGCGGCCAGCATGACCAGCAGGTGATACAGCACGTCCGCCGCCTCGGCGGTCAGCCGCGCGCGGTCGCCCTTGACCGCCTCGATCACCGCTTCGATCGCCTCTTCGCCGAATTTCTCGGCGCATTTCTCGGGGCCCTTGGCCAGCAGCTTCGCCGTCCAGGACGTTTCGGGGTCGGCGCCCTTGCGGGCGGCGACCGTCTCGGCGAGCCGCTCCAGCGCGCTCATGCCAGCCTCACGGGGATGCCGGCGGCGGCCATGTGCGCCTTGGCCTCGCCGATGGTGTAGGTGCCGAAATGGAAGATCGAGGCGGCCAGAACCGCGCTTGCGTGGCCTTCGGTGACCCCCTCGACAAGGTGATCCAGCGTGCCGACGCCGCCCGAGGCGATCACCGGCACGTCCACCGCGTCGGCGATCGCGCGGGTCAGGTCCAGGTTGAAGCCCGCCTTCGTCCCGTCGCGGTCCATGCTGGTCAACAGGATTTCCCCCGCGCCCTTGGCGACCACGGTTTTCGCGAACGCGACCGCGTCGATGCCGGTGGGCCGGCGGCCGCCATGGGTGAAGATTTCCCATTTCCCCGGCGCCACGGTCTTGGCGTCGATGGCGACGACGATGCACTGGCTGCCGAACTGGTCGGCGGCCTCGCGCACCACGTCGGGATTGGCGACCGCGGCCGAGTTGAAGCTGACCTTGTCGGCGCCCGCCAGCAGCAGCGCGCGCACGTCCTCGACGCTGCGCACCCCGCCGCCCACCGTCAGCGGCATGAAGCATTGTTCCGCCGTGCGCCGCACCACGTCGAACATCGTGCCGCGATTCTCGTGCGTGGCGTGGATGTCGAGGAAACACAGCTCGTCCGCCCCGGCCGCGTCATAGGCCTTGGCGGCCTCGACCGGGTCGCCGGCGTCGATCAGGTTCACGAAATTCACGCCCTTGACCACGCGGCCGTCGGCCACGTCGAGGCAGGGGATGATGCGGGTCTTGAGCATGGGGAGGCCGTCCTTTGCCGATCACGGATTGTTTTATGGGCAAACCGGGCCAGAGGCCAGAGACTGATCGGCATGTCCGCAACCCGAAAGGAAACGTCATGTTCCGGTTCGCCCTTCCGCTTGCCGCGACGCTGACCGCCATGGCCGCAGGGCCGGCCGCCGCCAGCGATGACATCGTCAGGATCAAGTCCGCCGCCACCGTTTCCGCCACGGCGGATGCGCTGGAAACCGTCGTGGCCAAGGCCGGTGCCACCGTGTTCGCCCGGATCGACCACGGCGCGGGGGCGGCTTCGGTGGGGATGGAGATGCCGGATTCGCAGCTGGTGATCTTCGGCAACCCGCGCCTTGGTACGCCCGCGATGCAGGACGACCCGCTGGCCGGGCTGTTCCTGCCGCTCAAGGTGCTGGTCTATGCCGATACCCGGGGCCAGACCTGGATCGCCTACGAGGAACCCGACGAAACGCTGGACGATCTGGGCATTCCGGGCGACGCGCCCTATCTCGCCAAGATGCGCGGGGCGCTGCAGAACCTGACCATGGCCGCGGCGGCGGGGGGCTGAAGGCCTAGCGCCCTGTCACGCGCCGCGCCGCCCAGAAGGCCACGCCGCCCAGCCCCAGCCATGCCAGCACCACGGGGGCCAGCGCCGCGCCCGGCGCGCCGATTCCGGGCAGGCGCGTGACGTCGAGGCCCAGGACGAGACAGGGCGCAGGCGGGTGCAGCGCGGTCGGACAGGCCGACAATTCCGTCACCGCCAGCGACATCAGCACGTAAAGCGACAAAAGCCCCAGCGGCAGCACGTAAAGCGCGACCGCAATGCGCATCGCCCTAGCCCCTCAACGCGGCCAGCGCCGCGCCCAGGTCCAGCGCCCCGTCATACAGCGCGCGGCCGGAAATCGCCCCCGCGATCACGCCCGTGTCGCGCAACGCGACCAGGTCGGCCAGCGACGACACCCCGCCCGAGGCGATCACCGGGATCGACACCGCGCGGGCCAGCGCCTCGGTGGCCTCGACATTCGGTCCGGCCATCGCGCCGTCGCGGTCGATATCGGTATAGATGATCGCGGCCACGCCCGCGTCCTCGAACGCGCGGGCCAGGTCGGTGGCCATCACGTCGGTTTCCTCGGCCCAGCCCTTGGTCGCCACGCGCCCCTTGCGCGCGTCGATGCCGACCGCGACCTGGCCCGGAAAGGCGCGCGCCGCCTCGCGCACGAGGTCGGGGTCTTCCACCGCCACCGTGCCCAGGATCACGCGCGCCAGCCCCTTGTCCAGCCAGCGTTCGATCGTGGCCATGTCGCGGATGCCGCCGCCCAGCTGCGCTGGCACGTCGACCGCCGCCAGGATCGCCTCGACGGCTGCGGCGTTCACGGGGTGCCCGGCAAAGGCGCCGTTCAGGTCCACCAGGTGCAGCCATTCGCAGCCCGCATCGCAAAACGCGCTTGCCTGCGCCGCAGGGTCGTCGCCGAACACGGTCGCCTTGTCCATCTCGCCGCGCAACAGGCGCACGCATTGGCCGTCTTTCAGGTCGATGGCGGGGTACAGGATCATGGCGCGGGGCTCCTCGGGTTGACCGGGCCGGGTTTTGCAGGATTGGCCGGCGAATGCAACGCGGCCCCGCGCCATCACACATCAGCCGATATGGCCTGTGTCGGCCAGCAGCGCCTGCAACTCCTGCCGCATCCGCGTCACCTCCTGCCGCAGCGGCACCGGCAAATCGGTCTTTTCGGCCGCCTCGAACGCCTCAATGACGGTCTCTTCGCCGCTGCGGATCTGGTCCATCGTGTCCTTGTCGATCTCGTCCAGAACCGCGCGGGTGCCGACCACCAGCCGGTTCACATGCGCCATGAACGACCCGTCCTCGTCGGGATCGCAGCCCGCCCCCAGCAGGAGGGCGGCCAGCGATTGCGCGTGGCGCCGGTGCAGGTCGCGAAAGCGGGTGGCGGTGGGGCGGAACGGGGCTTCGGCCTTTTCCACCATCTTCTCGTGACCGGCCAGCACATCGACGGTGCGGGTATGGGCCGCGGCCAGCGCGTCGCGCGCGTCATCGTTCAGCGTGATCGTCGTTTCGGTCTGCATGGGGCCTCTCCTGTCGCGCGCCATTCGGCGCATGGACGCCCTCAACGGCGTGGGCCGGGAAAGGTTCCGCCCGACCGGGCCGCATTTCGGCCGCAAAAGCGCCACGGGTGCGGGGTAGGGCGGGCACGGATGCGGCGCAGCGGGCCGCGGCACGAACGGAAACGGCATGCCGGCACGATACCTGATCCTCGGTGCGATCCTGTCGCTGATGGCCACCTGGCCCGGCCCCGTCGCCATGGCCCGGGGTTGCGATCCCGACTGCCAGAAAGACCTGCGCGAAAAGGTGCTGCGCGACCTCAAGGCGTTCAACGCCGGCGCGCGCAGGGCCTGAGCCCTAGCGCTCGATCCGCACCGTCTGCCGCAACGCGCCCGTTCCCGCGTCATAGATCAGGATGCGGTCGTCTTCGGTGACCACGGCCACCCAGTCGCGCCCGCGGGTAAAGGCCGTCGCCTGCACCCCCTCGGGCAGCACCAGCGCCCCGGGCAGGGGCAGGGCATCGCCGCCCCCCGGCATCCGGATGACAAACAGCGCGACGATCACTAGAAAGCCTGCGATCATCGTCACCATCAGCACGGT
The DNA here is from genome assembly GCA_049975105.1 of Rhodovulum sp. GTDB lineage: Bacteria > Pseudomonadota > Alphaproteobacteria > Rhodobacterales > Rhodobacteraceae > Rhodovulum. The sequence continues at coordinate 3,886 of JBNGDM010000200.1, forward strand.
GACCAGCACGCGCAGCAGTTTCAGGTTCGGGGGCAGGGCCTCCGGCTCCGGGGAATCGTCCATGTCCACGCCCATCTCCACGCCTCGGCGGCTGACGGTCATCATTGGCCCGAACCCGCCCGACCGCCTTGATAAGGCGCTTGCCCGCGATGTGCCAGAGGCCGAGGGGCTGACCCGGTCGCGCCTGGCCAAGCTGATCGCGGCGGGCGGCGTCACCCGCGACGGCGCGGCGCTGACCGAGGCCCGCGCCCGCGTGGCCGAGGGCGAGGTGATCGAGATCGCCTTTGCCGACCCCACCGAAATCGCGACCCGGGCCCAGGCGATCCCGCTGGAGGTGGTCTACGAGGATGGCGCCCTGATCGTCATCGACAAGCCCGCCGGCATGGTCGTTCACCCCGCGCCCGGTTCGCCCGATGGCACGCTGGTCAATGCGCTTCTGGCTCATTGCGGCGACAGCCTTTCGGGCATTGGCGGCGAGAAACGGCCCGGCATCGTGCACCGCATCGACAAGGAAACCAGTGGCTTGCTGGTCGTGGCCAAGACCGACAAGGCCCATGCCGCGCTCGCCGCCCAGTTCGAGGCCCACAGCGTCGAGCGGCAATATCTTGCGCTGGTCCACGGTGTGCCCGACCCGGCCGACCCGCGCCTGCGCGGCATCCAGGGCGTGGCTTTCGAACCGGGCGGCGTGATCCGCATCGCCACGCAGATCGGCCGCCACCGCACCGACCGCCAGCGCCAGGCGGTGCTGGCCTCGGGCGGGCGCCACGCGGTCACGCGGTTCCGCGTGGTCGAGGCGTTCGGCACGCCCCCCGCCGCGGCGCTGGTCGAATGCTGGCTGGAAACCGGGCGGACTCACCAGATTCGCGTGCACCTCGCCCATATCGGCCACGGGCTGATCGGGGATCCCACCTATGGCGGGCGGCGCAAGCTGTCGGAAAAGGCGCTGGGCCCCGGCGCCGTCGCGGCCGCCGCTGCGTTTGCGCGCCAGGCGCTGCACGCCGCCACGCTGGGTTTCGTCCATCCCGACACCGGCGAGACGATGCGCTTCGCCTCGCCCCTGCCGCCCGACATGGCCGCGCTGGCCGCGGCGCTGAGGGGTTGAAACAAACGCGCAAACCTGCGTGAGCGGCTGACATGTTTACCGGAAATTTACCCGTTTCCGACGGAATTGCGCACATGATGCGTGCAACCATGTGAATCGACGTAACTTGAACCGGACGGTTCAGTTCCTAGATTCGAGGGTAAGCACGAGGGAGCAACAGGGACTTAAATGAGCAACTATGCCAATCTTCCGGCCCCGTCCCCGGAACAGGGGCTGAACCGGTATCTGCAGGAAATCCGCAAGTTTCCGCTGCTGGAACCGGAAGAGGAATACATGCTGGCCAAGCGCTGGGTGGACCACCAGGACACCGAGGCGGCGCACCGCATGGTCACGTCGCATCTGCGGCTGGCCGCAAAGATCGCCATGGGCTACCGCGGCTACGGCCTGCCCCAGGCCGAGGTCATTTCCGAGGCCAATGTCGGCCTGATGCAGGCGGTGAAGCGGTTCGACCCGGAAAAGGGGTTCCGCCTGGCCACCTATGCCATGTGGTGGATCCGCGCCGCGATCCAGGAATACATCCTGCGGTCGTGGTCCTTGGTAAAGCTGGGCACCACCAGCGCGCAGAAAAAGCTGTTCTTCAACCTGCGCAAGGCCAAGGCACGCATCGGCGCGCTGGAGGACGGCGACCTGCGCCCCGAGAATGTCCAGCGCATCGCCAACGACCTGAACGTCACCGAGGACGAGGTGATCTCGATGAACCGCCGCCTGTCGGGGGGCGATGCCTCGCTGAACGCGATGGTGGGCAGCGACGGCGACACTTCGACCGAGTGGCAGGACTGGCTCGAGGACGAGGATGCCGACCAGGCCGAGGCCTATGCCGAGAAGGACGAGCTGGAAAGCCGCCGCGCGCTGCTGGTCCAGGCGATGGACGTGCTGAACGAGCGCGAGAAGGATATTCTTCTTCAGCGCCGCCTCAAGGATCAGCCGGTCACGCTGGAGGAATTGTCGGGGATCTACGATGTGAGCCGCGAACGCATTCGCCAGATCGAGGTGCGTGCCTTCGAGAAATTGCAGAAGCGGATGACGGAACTGGCCCGCGAAAAGGGCATGGTAACCCCGGCATGATCGGAAAAGACGTCTAAAATTCGTCTCAGTTCGAGAGAAAATTCGACAGAATTTACACGTAGAACGGGTGCCCGCGGGGTGCCCGTTCTTTTCGTTTTGTTGGTGAGTGCTATGTCTGTCGATCTGGATAAGCTGCTGAAGCAGCTTGAAAACGCGGCCCGTCGGGGCGCGTTCGAGGAGTTCGAGGCGCTCTTGCGCGAAGCCGAAGCGGCGATCGCGGCGCTGCCGCCCGAGGCGCAGGCCGAGATTGCCGGTGGCCGCCGCGCCGTCGCCGCGGCGCGCAACCTGTTGGTTCACAATGCCCAGTTCCTCAAGGAAAACGAAGCCCTGGGCGATGCCCTGCTTGCGGCCGAGGCGCGGGGCGAAACGGGCCGCGCCCGCCGGCTTTCGGACGCGCTGTATCGGCGCGGCAAGGCGATCATGGCCACCCTGCGCCAGC
>JBNGDM010000201.1:0-6447 GCA_049975105.1 Rhodovulum sp.
GTCCATGACAAGGCGTTCGTATGCGTCAGGAATGTCGTCACCCCCCGGGCCCAACGCCTCGGCAAAGGACATGTCCAGCGGCACCTCGATCAGTCGCATCCCGCCGGGCCCGGGTTCTTTGATCGTCACCTTCAACTTGATCCCCTCGTTGGGCTGCAGCCGTATCACCAGTGCGTTCGACCTCTGCCCCTCCTGCTCGCCGAAGATGGAATGGGGCGGGTCCTTGAAAATCACGGCGATCTCCGAGGTCCGTGCCCGGAGCCGCTTGCCCGTTCGCAGATAGAACGGCGTGCCCTTCCAGCGCCAGGAAGAGACATGTGCTTTCAACGCTATGTAGCTTTCTGTCAGACTGGCCGCGTTCGCGACATCGTCGAGATAACTTGACTGACCAGTTCCGGCGACATATTGGCCGCGCACGATATCGCCTGGCTCGACCGGATCGAGCGCGCGTATCACCTTGAGCTTTTCGTCGCGCACCGCGTCCGGTTCGAACGCATAGGGCGGCTCCATCGCGATCAGGCACAGAAGCTGCATCATGTGGTTCTGCACCATGTCCCGCATCGCACCTGAATTATCGTAATAGCCGCCGCGTCCCGCCACACCCATGGATTCAGCGACCGTAATCTGGATGTGATCGACGTATTGCGCGTTCCAAAGCGGTTCGAAAAGCATGTTGCCAAATCGCACCGCCATCAGGTTCTGGACCGTCTCTTTTCCTAAATAATGGTCGATGCGGTAAATTTGGTGCTCGTCGAAATGCGCGGCCAGTGTCGCGTTCAGAGCCCGCGCCGAAGCCAGGTCATGGCCGAAAGGTTTCTCCACGACGATCCGGCACCCTTGGCTGTTCATCCCGTGTTGGTGCAGGCGGTGGGCCAAATCGCCGAAAAGCCCCGGTCCGACCGAGAAATAAAACGCGTGCACCGTGCCCGGCCGCATTTTCTGCACCAGTTCCGTCCACCCAGCCTCGCCGGTGGCATCAAGGCGGACATAAGTCAGCCGCGCCAAGAAACGCTCAAGAGCTGAGGCGTCTAGTCGCTCGGCTGGCACATGCGCGTCAATGGCACGGCGCACTTCGATGCGCCAGGCGTCGTCGTCGAACTCAGACCGGGCCGCGCCCACAATACGTGCCGCCTGCGGCAACTGCCCCGCAAGGTCGCGCCGGTAAAGCCCGGGCAGTATCTTGCGCCTGGCAAGATCACCGGTCGCGCCGAAGATAACGAGGTCGAACGGGTCGACAGGGATGACGCGTGACACCATGAAAGCCCTCGCCGGATGGCTGATCGAGGCGTGTCTGCCGCCCCTCTTCTGTCTAGCATGTCCGAATGGCCAAGCAACGATCCGGCGGCCTCAGGCCTCGAGTTCGGCGTCCCAGTAGAGGAAATCCAACCACGTCTCGTGGAGGTGGTTCGGCGGGAACTTGCGTCCCGTATTGCGCAACTCTTCGGCACCGGGCCGCCGCGGCGCGCGGCGCAGGCTCATCCCCACCTGGCGCAGGCTTTTCGAGCCCTTCTTGAGGTTACACCGCGCGCAGGCGGCCACGACATTTTCCCAACTGGTAATGCCTCCCCGCGCTCGCGGAACCACGTGGTCAAAGGTCAGTTCCCCTCGTGTACCGCAATACTGGCAGGTGAATTCGTCCCGCAAAAAAAGATTGAAGCGCGTGAAGGCCACGCGCTTCTGCGGTCGGACATAGTCTTTCAACACGACAACCGATGGTATTCGGATTTCCATCGACGGACTGCGGACGACCTTGTCGTATTCGGCTACGATGTCGACCCTGTCCAGGAATGCTGCCTTGACTGCATCTTGCCATGGCCAAAGCGACAAAGGGTAATAGGACAGCGGGCGGTAGTCAGCGTTGAGTACCAAGGCAGGATGCTGCCTGAGGTTACCCGGCTCGCGGACGAAGCTGCTCCTAAAATCAACATTCATCTGTGAATCGGCCTCCGCCCCGTCCACCTGTCCCGGCCGCGGAGCGGGACGCGCCCGCCCCTGCTTGGCTTTAACTATATATGGCGTGTTCCGCCTGGCAAGCCCCGCAACATGAAGTGCACTACTGTCGGTGCAGTAACATCCTCGAATGACACCGATGTGACGTTATCCACAGCGTTCGCTGCCCGATTACGACATCTGTTCGGGCTGCGATGCCCAAAAGATGAGCGCCCGCGCCCCGCCCCACCGTTCTCCGTCGTCCTGGTAACGGCGCTTTACGCCGCCGATCTGGACGCGGCCGGGCGTTCTTCGGCGGGGTTCTAGGACTGGTGCACCTCGTTCGCTTGGGCGACCGGCACGTCTTCTACTCGGGCGGAGCGACCGGCCCGCTGATCTTCAATCCCGCCGAAACGGTCAAGCCTCCCACGAACTTACGGCGAGCCGTTTCGCCGCATGACGCACACGGGCCGGGGCACATGTGCCTGGCAGCCGGAGACGATGTCATTGACGCTTGGCAGACCCGCTTGTTGTAACGGGACATGCAGTTGTGGAGGATTGCCAATGGCCGAACGGCTTGCGGTCGATCTATTTACGCGACCCGGCGGGCAACTCGCTTGAAATCGCGGATGCAGATCTTTGGTTTGGTCGAGCCTTGCCCAATCGGAGGACGCGCTACGCCCGCGAGGGATTGCCCGTTTTCCATTGAGCGGTTTTTCTGTATCCAAGGCACGACTCGCCCGGGCCCGGCCTTTTGCTGGGTGGTGCCTTTCGCCGCCATTCTTCCGGAAAACCGACACCAATGACGCGTGCTCCTCGCCCGGCGCGGAGTACCCGGGAACCGCCGCCATCGAGGTGACGCATGAACGCAATCTATGCCTATCGAGACCAGTGGATCGGCAATATACGCGGCGATTTTCTTGCCGGGTTGGTGGTGGCGCTAGCGCTGATCCCCGAAGCCATCGCATTCTCGATTATCGCGGGTGTCGACCCCAAGGTCGGCCTGTACGCCTCTTTCTCGATCGCGGTAATCGTCGCAATTACTGGCGGACGGCCGGGAATGATCTCGGCGGCCACCGCGGCGACAGCGGTCCTGATGGTGACGCTCGTCAAGGAACACGGGCTGCAATACCTGTTGGCAGCGACCGTTCTGGCCGGGCTGATCCAGATCGGCGCGGGGCTGGCGCGACTGGGGGCGTTGATGCGCTTCGTCTCACGCTCGGTCATCACCGGCTTCGTCAACGCGCTGGCGATTCTTATTTTCCTTGCGCAGGTGCCCGAACTGATCGGGGTGACCTGGGAAACCTACGCGATGGTAGCGGCCGGACTGGCAATCATCTACCTCTTTCCACTGCTCACCACCGCCGTGCCCTCGCCTCTGGTGACGATCATCGTCCTGACGGCGGTGGCGATGGGCTTGGGGCTGGACGTGCGCACCGTGTCCGACATGGGCGAATTGCCCGACACGCTGCCCTTCTTCCTGATCCCCGACATCCCCCTGACGCTGGAAACCTTACAGATCATCCTGCCCTATTCCATTGGCGTGGCGGCGGTGGGCCTTCTGGAAAGCCTGATGACCCAGACCATCGTGGACGACCTGACCGACACACCCTCCGACCGCAACCAAGAATGCATCGGTCAGGGGATTGCGAACACCTGCACGGGCTTCATCGGCGGCATGGCGGGTTGCGCGATGATCGGCCAATCGATGATCAACGTGAAATCGGGGGGACGGGGGCGGCTTTCGACCTTCACCGCTGGGGCTATGCTATTGTTCCTAATCGTCGTCCTCGGCGATCTGGTGGGCCAAATCCCCATGCCGGCGCTGGTGGCGATCATGATAATGGTATCCATCGGGACGTTCTCGTGGTCTTCGATCCGGAACCTGCGCGAACACCCGCGCTCCTCGTCCATGGTGATGGTGGCGACCGTGTTCTTCGTGGTCTACACCCACAACTTGGCCATCGGCGTGCTGGTCGGCGTGCTGCTGTCAGGTATTTTCTTCTCGGCCAAGATCGCGCAGCTTTTCCGCGTGACCTCGGAGATCTCGCCAGACGGACGCGAACGCACCTACGTGGTACAGGGCCAGTTGTTCTTCGCTTCAACCGAGGACTTCATGCGTGCCTTCGACTTCAAGGAAGCACTCGAGCGCGTCACCATAGATGTCAGCCGCGCCCATATCTGGGACGTTTCGTCAGTTGCGGCATTGGACATGGCCGTGCTCAAGTTCCGTCGCGAGGGTGCGGAGGTCGAGATCGTGGGCATGAACGAAGCATCGGAAACCATCGTTGACAGGCTGGCGGTGCACGACAAGCCCGGCGCGATGGACGATCTGTTGGGGCATTGAGGGGGTTAAGATGTCTGGATTCTTGATGGCGCTGGTCGACGGGTCGGCCTACTCCGAAAGCGTTTGCCACCATGCCGCCTGGATCGCCAAGCGCACCGGCGCGCAGGTGAAACTCTACCATGTGCTCGACCCGCGGCGCGCGCCCGGCCGGCGCGATCTGTCGGGCTCAATAAAGTTAGGGGCGCGATCCAAGCTGATGGAACAACTCAGCACGCTAGACGAACAGCACGCCAAGTTGGCCCAGGCGCAGGGCCGCGCGATTCTCGAAGATGCCAAGGCTCTGATAGAAGCCGACGGTGTCGGCGAAGTCATCACGCGACTCCGGCACGACGACATCGTCGCCACCGTCGAGGCCAAGGAAGCCAGCGCCGACATGATCCTTATCGGCAAGCGCGGCGAGGCAGCGACCAACGCCCAAGCGCATCTGGGCTCGAATTTCGAACGTATCGTGCGAGCCAGCCACAAACCCGTCTTCGTCGCGAACCGCGCTTTTCGACCGATCGAGCGGGTGCTGATCGCCTATGATGGTGGCGTGTCCTCTATGAAGGCGGTCGATTACGTTGCGCGCGACCCCCTCTTCTACGGCCTGAAGGTCACGGTTGCCACAGCGGGCCAGCACACAGACGTTTTGCGCAAGGCACTGGAGAATGCTCGCGCAACTTTGCAAGCCGGTGGTCACGAGGCCGAGGTGAAGATTCTGAAGGGGGGGCCCGAAAAGGCACTGGCCGAGATAGTCGTGGGCAGCAATATCGATCTTCTGGTGATGGGTGCCTATGGCCACTCGCGGATCCGCACGCTGGTCATCGGCTCGACCACGACCGAGATGATCCGCTCGTGCAAAGTCCCGGTGGTTCTGATGCGCTGATCGCCCACCACCATTGTCAATCGGCATTGAATCGTGACCCCTTATCGGCGTCCAATATTGACCCCTCCGGAGCTGAGCTGAGCTGGCGCGGCGCTGCGTAGTCCTCATGTAACGCAGCGGCGGCGGGCCAGCGGGGGTGCCGTTTGGGCTATGCCCGGTTCTTGAAGCGCCCGCTTTCGTTGCCGGTCTCGACGATCTCGCAGTAATGCGTCAGGCGGTCGAGGAGTGCCGTTGTCATCTTGGCGTCGCCGAAGACGGTTGGCCATTCGCCAAAGGCGAGATTGGTCGTGACGATGATCGAGGTGCGCTCGTAGAGCTTGCTGATCAGGTGGAACAGGAGCTGGCCGCCGGTCTGGGCGAACGGGAGATAGCCGAGCTCGTCGAGGATCAGGAAGTCGAGGCGGGAGATCAGGTCTGCGGTCCGGCCCTGTCGTTCGGCCCGGGCTTCGGCGTCGAGCTTGTTCACCAGATCGACGACGTTGAAAAACCGGCCCCGGCGGCCGTTTCTGATGCAGGCGCGCGCGATGCTGACCGCGCGATGCTGGCCGCGAGATGGGTCTTTCCTGTGCCGGTGCCGCCGATCAGCACGAGGTTGCGTTGATGATCGGGGAAGTCTCCGGTGGCCGGATCCCGGATCAGGGTCTCGTTGACCTCGGCCGCCTCGAAGTCGAACTCCTTGATCTCCTTGGCCAGCGGCAACTTGGCGATGGTCATCTGGTACTTGATCGAGCGCGCCTGCTTCTCACTGATCGCGGCGGTCAGCAAATCGCCGATGATCCGTTGGGGTTCGTGCTGTCGCTTCACCGCGGTGGCGATGATCTCGTCGTAGGCCGTCCTCATGCCGTAGAGCTTCAGCTGGCCCATGGCGTCCAGCACCTGTGACCGGTCCATTCGCGGTTCTCCTCAGCCTGTCGTAGCGATCGCAATTGGCCGCGGGCTCGCGGCCCGGCTTCAGTGCATCCGGCGTCGTGATTGTCAGGGGCGGTGGCGGTTCGCGGTGACGCGCCAAGATGTTCAGAACGACGCCGGCGGAATGGACGTTGTGGGCCAAAGCCCCGGAGCAGGCGGCTTCGACGGCCTCCAGCCCGTCGGTGAGCACGGCCCCGAGGATCTCGACCACCTGCCGGCCGCCGCCGGGCCGGCGTTCGAGCTTGCGCTGAACCCGGCGCAAGGCCGGTGGCAGGTCCCAGTCCTTGAAGGGGGCTCCGTTGCGCAAGGCGCCTGGTTTGCGCGCCAGAACCGGGATGTAATGGAGCGGATCGTAGATCGTCTTGCCACGGCCGAAGGCGCGCTCATGCCGCCCCAC
>JBNGDM010000202.1:0-6442 GCA_049975105.1 Rhodovulum sp.
TTTACGGGCTGCCCGTTGCCGCCGTCGCGACCTTGGCGTTCCCGATACGCGGGCTGTGCCGCGCGCCGTTGAGTTGAAAATAGTCTAATGCTGCGTATGCACAATGGGGCGCATGTGAATTGCCGCCATGCAGAAAATGCATAAGTCTTGCTGACGTAATTCTGGGCGCCGCGACCCCGGCTGCCGGAAAATTCGGCGGCGTGCGAACAACCTTGCCCTTGCCGCGCGGGTGCACAAGTAAGAGGTTAACGAAATCACCCGCAAGGAGGCCCGAATGCCCGTCACCCGCGATGCCGTGCTCGATACCCTGTCCCGAATCGCGCTGCCGGACGGGGGCGACCTGGTTTCGCGCGACATGGTGCGGGCGCTGAGCGTCGAGGGGGACGCGGTGCGCTTCGTGATCGAGGCGCCCGACGCCGCGCAGGCCCGCGCGATGGAGCCGCTGCGCGCCGCCGCCCAGGCCGCGGTCGAGGCGCTGGACGGCGTGGCCAAGGTGTCCGCCGTGCTGACCGCCCATGGCCCCGCGCCCAAGGCCCCGGCCGAGGGCGGGCTGAAGATCGGCCGCCACCCCACCGCCCAGGCCGGCCCCGAGAACCCCGCCGGCATCGACCGTATCCTGGCGGTGGGCTCGGGCAAGGGGGGCGTGGGCAAATCCACCGTGGCCAGCAACCTGGCCGTCGCGCTGGCCCGGCAGGGCCGCCGGGTGGGTCTGCTGGACGCCGATATCTATGGCCCCTCGCAGCCGCGCATGATGGGGGTCGACCGCCGCGCCGCCTCGCCCGATGGCAAGACGATCGAACCGGTCGTGGCCCATGGCGTCACCATGATGTCGATCGGGCTGATGCTGGACGAGGGGCAGGCGGTGATCTGGCGCGGCCCGATGCTGATGGGGGCGCTGCAACAGTTGTTGTCCCAGGTGAACTGGGGGCCGCTCGACGTGCTGATCGTCGATCTGCCGCCGGGCACGGGCGATATCCAGCTGACCCTGTGCCAGCGCACCAAGCTGAGCGGCGCGGTCGTGGTCTCGACCCCGCAGGACGTGGCGCTGCTGGATGCGCGCAAGGCCATCGACATGTTCGCCAAGCTCAAGACGCCGGTGCTGGGCCTGATCGAGAACATGTCCAGCTATGTCTGCCCCAAGTGCGGGCACGAGGCGCATATCTTCGGCCATGGCGGTGTCGCCGCCGAGGCCGAGAAACTGGGCGTGCCGCTTTTGGGGGCGCTGCCGCTGGCGCTGGAGGTGCGCCAGGCGGGCGACGCGGGCAGGCCCGTGGCGCTGGGCGAGGGGCCGGCGGCCGAGGCCTATGCCCATATCGCCGCCCGCCTGATCGGCGGCGGGATGGCCTGACGGGCGGCATGGGAATTCATGGTCCGGGGCCGGAAACCGGCCCCGGCGCCGCGAATCACCCGGCCGTGACCGGGCGCGATCCGGGCTGATCGGGCGGGTTTTCGGGCCTGTCACGGCGGTTCGGCCGAAAATTCTGGGAAATCACGGGAAAATCCTGCCATGCGCCAGCGGCCACAAGATGTTGTGGCTGCTTTCGCCTGTTGCGCAACCTGCGGCGTTTCGCTGACCCGTTTCAGGGCGTTGGGCCGCTGTCGGGCTGTCCAAGCTGCCGTGAATTGCCGTAGTCTCCCATCGATTTCAGTTGATTTCCATGAATTCCCATGGCATCCCTTGTTCATCCGATGAGGACGGGCAATCAGGGGCAGCAAGACCCCGCAAGTCAGTCAGGCTTCATACAGGCACCTCCGCCTTCATCGAAAAACAGAGATCCGGCGCGCGGGCGAGCAGAACATCCCCCCAGGTGGCATCGCGCAGCCGGACATCCCGAAGCGGGACGAGGGCGGCGGATTGGGCAGTGGCAGCAGCTCAATCCGCCGTTTTCGTACCCGGCGGACGGTGAGGCAGAAGGAGCGCAGGTCCGGTGGCGCGCAGGTTCAGAGGCGAAAGCCGCCACAAGGTGGATGCCAAGGGACGGGTGTCGATTCCGTCCCTGTTCCGGCGCATCCTCGAGGCGGGCGATCCCGACTGGACCGACGGTTTGCGCCCCCAGGTGGTGATCGTCTACGGCGATCCGCGCCGCAAGTTCCTGGAATGCTACACGATGGAGGCGATCGAGGAGATCGACCGCAAGATCGAGGCCAAGCCGCGCGGGTCCATCGAACGGCAGATGCTGGAGATGACCTTCAACGTCCAGTCGCACCCCACCGAGGTCGACAATGACGGCCGCATCGTGCTGCCGCAGAAGCTGCGCGAAAAGATCGGGCTGACCGACGAGGCGCTGTTCGTCGGCTCGGGCGAGAAATTCCGCATCTGGAACCCCGACACCTACGAAACCGAGGAAATGGCCCGCGCCATCGCCCGGTTCGAGGAACTGCCGCCCGATTTCGACGTGGCGTCCCTTCTCGACGGATCGCTGGAGGACTAGGGGATGGCCGGTGCCGAACGCCTTTCCCCGACCGACCCGCCGCATATCCCCGTTCTCCTGCGCCCGCTGCTGGAGGCGGTGTCGCCCGTTTCGGGCGTCTGGCTGGACGGCACGTTCGGGGCAGGCGGCTATGCGCGCGGTCTGCTCGACGCCGGGGCGGACCGCGTGATCGGCGTGGACCGCGACCCCAGCGTGTTCGAGATGGCCTGGGGCTGGGCCGAGGCCTATGGCGACCGGCTGCGGCTGGTCGAGGGCACGTTTTCGCGGCTGGACGAGATCGCGGGCGGGCCGCTGGATGGCGTCGTGCTGGACCTCGGCGTGTCCTCGATGCAGCTGGACCGGGCGGAACGCGGGTTCTCGTTCCAGAAGGACGGGCCGCTGGACATGCGGATGGGCGATAGCGGGCCCTCGGCGGCCGACCTGGTGAACGCCGCGTCCGAGGGCGAGCTGGCCGACATCCTGTTCCATTACGGCGAGGAACGCGCCGCGCGCCGCATCGCGCGGGCGATCGTGGCGGCGCGGGCCATCGCGCCCATCGTCACCACCGCGCAACTGGCCGAGGTGATCGCGCGCTGCCTGCCGCGGCAGAAACCGGGGCAAAGCCACCCCGCGACGCGCAGCTTCCAGGCGATCCGCATCGCGGTGAACGACGAGCTGGGCGAACTGGTCGCGGGGCTGGAGGCCGCCGAACGCGCGCTGGCGCCGGGCGGCAAGCTGGCGGTCGTGACCTTCCATTCCATCGAGGACCGCATCGTCAAACGCTTCCTGCAACTGCGCGCGGGCCAGGGCGGCGGCGGCAGCCGGTATGCCCCCGAACAGCCGCAGGAAGAGCCGCGCTTTACCCTGCTGAGCCGCAAGGCCACGCCGCCCGACGAGGCCGAACTGGCCGCCAACCCGCGCGCGCGCTCGGCCAAGCTGCGCGTGGCGATCCGCACCGGGGCGCCCGCCGGTCCCGTCGACAGGGGCGCGCTGGGCCTGCCCAAGATCATGGAGGGGCATTAGATGCGCAGCCTGTTTTACGCGCTGACCGCGCTGGCCGTGATGGGGCTGGCGGTCTGGGCCTACCGCGAGAATTACCGCACCCAGCAGGCCATCGCCGAGGTCGAGGCGCTGCACCGCGATATCGGCCTGCTACGCGAACGGCTGGCCGTGCTGAACGCCGAATGGGCCTATCTGAACCGGCCCGACCGGCTGATGGCGCTGGCCGAGATCAATTTCGACCGGCTGGGCCTGATGCCGCTGGCGCCCGAGCAGTTCGGCAGTCTCGACCAGGTGGCCTACCCGGTCTACGAGCTGCCCGAGATCGTGATCCCGGAGGATTTCCTGGGCAGCCTGCTGGCCGAGGAGGGGGAGGGGCTGCAATGATCCGCACACCGCTGCGCCCGCTGGCGCGCATCCTGGAGGCCCGCGCCAAGGGCGAGAACCCCGCCGCGATCGAGCGCGAGAACCTGCGCCTGCGCCACGAACAGATGCGCGACGCCGCCCGCGACCGTGCCGAGGGGCGGCTGTTGATGCTGGGGGTGATGTTCTTCGCCGCCTTCCTGGTGGTCGGCGTGCGCATGGGCAGCCTGGCCGCCTCGGAACCGTCCGAGCCGCGCGCCGCGGCAAGCGGTGCGGCCATCGTCGCCCAGCGCGCCGATATCGTGGACCGCAACGGCAACATCCTGGCCACCAACCTGGCCACGCATTCGCTGTATGCCCAGCCGCCGAACATGATCGAACCGCTGCGGGTCGCGCGCGAACTGGTCGCGATCTTTCCCGATCTCGACGAGGAAAAGCTGGTCCGCGATTTCACCGGCAAGCGCAAGTTCCTGTGGATCAAGAAGAAGATCAGCCCCGAGCAGATGCAGCGCGTGCATGATATCGGCGATCCGGGGCTGATGTTCGGCCCGCGCGAGATGCGGCTTTACCCCAATGGCCCGCTGGCCGCGCATATCCTGGGCGGGTCGGGTTTCGGCCGCGAGGGCGTCTCCTCGGCCGAGGTGGTGGGCCGCGCGGGCGTGGAAAAGGCGTTCGACGCCTGGCTGCGCGACCCCGGCAATGGCGGCCGGCCGCTGCGGCTGTCGCTGGACCTGAGCGTGCAGGCGGCGGTCGAGCGGGTGCTGGCCGGCGGCATGAAGCTGATGAACGCCAAGGGTGCGGCCGCCGTGCTGATGGATGTGCAGACCGGCGAGGTGATTTCGCTGGTCAGCCTGCCCGATTTCGACCCGAACGAACGCCCCCGCCCGCTGACCCAGGGCGACGCGTCGGACAGCCCGCTGTTCAACCGGGCGGTGCAGGGCGTCTATGAGCTGGGCTCGACCTTCAAGACCTTCACCATCGCCCAGGCGCTGGAAGAGGGAATCGTCTCGCCCGCGACGATGATCGACACCAAGGGCCCGCTGGTCTGGGGCCGCCACCGGATTCGCGATTTCCACGATTACGGGCCGCAGCTTTCGGTGACCGACGTGCTGGTGGAAAGCTCGAACATCGGCACCGCGCGCATCGCCCAGCGTATCGGGGGCGAGCGCCAGCGGGCCTTCCTGGAAAAGCTGGGCCTTTTGCAGCCCACCCCGTTCGAGATCGTCGAGGCCGCCTCGGGCAAGCCGCTCTTGCCCAAGAAGTGGTCCGAGATTTCGACGATGACGATTTCCTATGGCCACGGCCTGTCGGCCAGCCCCCTGCATCTGGCCGCCGCCTATGCGACCATCGCCAATGGCGGGGTGCGGGTCTCTCCCACGATCCTGGCCGGGCAGGCCGGCCGCGGCCAGCGGGTGATCTCGGAATCGACCTCGCGCGCGGTGCGCTCGATGCTGCGGCAGGTGGTCTCGCGCGGGACGGCGACGCTGGCCGATGTCGAAGGCTATGCGGTGGGCGGCAAGACCGGCACCGCCGACAAGCCCAAGCCCACGGGCGGCTATTACAAGGACAAGGTGATCGGCACCTTCGCCAGCGTCTTTCCCGCCGACGATCCCGCCTACGTGCTGGTGGTCAGCCTGGACGAGCCCGAGGACCGCACCGGCCCCGAACCGCGCCGCACCGCCGGCTGGACCGCCGCCCCCGTCGCGGGCGAGATCATCCGCCGCGCCGCACCGCTGTTGGGCCTTCGGCCAGAGATTGAATCGGCCACGGGCTTCGGGGTAACACTGGCCGCGAACTAGGGGCGCGGGGGATCATGACGGGCCGCATGGAGTCAACGCTTGCCGGTCTGGGGCTTCGGGCCCGGGGCGGGCGCGAGGCCCGGATCACCGGGCTTGCCATCGACAGCCGCGCGGTCAAGCCCGGCTTTCTGTTCGCCGCCTTCCCGGGCACGCGCGTCCATGGCGGCGCGTTCATCCAGTACGCCCTGCGCCAGGGGGCGGCCGCCATCCTGACCGATGCCGAGGGCGCGGCGATCGCGCGCGACGCGCTGGCCGGGTCCGACGCCGCGCTGATCGTGGCCGAGGACCCGCGCGCGGCCTTTGCAGGTGCCGCGGCGCTGTGGTTCGCGGCCCAGCCCGCCACCATGGCCGCCGTGACGGGGACCAACGGCAAGACGTCGGTCGCGCATTTCACCCGCCAGATCTGGACGCTTCTGGGCCACGAGGCGGCCAGCCTGGGGACCACCGGCGTCGAGGGTGCGTTCGAGGCGCCGCTGGCGCACACCACGCCCGACCCGCTGACGCTGCACCGCCTGCTGGCCGAGATGACGGGCGCGGGCGTCACCCACGCGATCATGGAGGCCTCCAGCCACGGGCTGGCGCAGGCGCGGCTGGACGGGGTGGTGCTGCGCGCGGCGGGGTTCACCAACTTCACCCAGGACCACCTGGATTACCACGAGACCTTCGAGGAGTATTTCGCCGCCAAGGCCGGCCTGTTCGACCGGGTGCTGCCCGCCGACGGCACCGCTGTGGTCAACGTGGACGATCCCAAGGGCCCCGTGATCGCCGGCATCGCCACCGCGCGCGGGCAGGATGTGCTGCGCGTGGGTTCGGACGCCGGTGCCGATCTGCGCATCGCGGGCCAGCGGTTCGACGCGACCGGGCAGGAGC
>JBNGDM010000203.1:0-6436 GCA_049975105.1 Rhodovulum sp.
CAATCAAGGATGAGCCAGAGCCTCCAAACGGAAAACCGCTCAGATGTCCCAAATTATCTGACGACGCACAATCTGCATGAAAGATACTTGATGTCAGATCATTGGCCTGCTCCTCAAGCGACATGCCAGAGAGCTGAACCCGCTCGGAAGGAGGGTAACCGACGGCCGAGAGCACCGTCATCCAGTCGCGCTCGGACAGGTCGAGCCCCTCAAGGAGGTCGCGAGAACCCTGCGGCTGTCCTGTATGTGGCTGCTTGGGGGTCTTGGCGGTCGGGTCGGCTTGAAAAGTCATGCTTGTCTCCTGGTTGTGTGTACGTCGAGAGGTGAAAGAGTGATCCGGGTAGCGCGAGTGCCGTATTGGCCTTTTCGCCTAGCTGCCGGGCCATTCCCCTTTCGAGTATCTTGTGCCGTTCTTCCTGAGTCAGAAAAACTTTTGCCGAAAAAGTCTCTCGGGGAACCGTGATGAGGGCCCTTTACCGGTTGGCGCGCAGGCTCGCCGAGGTGGCGGCACCATTCTAACCGGATCTGCAGGTCCGTTTCGCCGCAGCATGAGAGCGACCGGACGATTGTCGATCTCCCTCCATGTCGGCGGCTGCCCACGCCCAGCGGACGCCAGCTGTGCGCTTGTTCAGGGCCGCCCCGCTCGCTCCGATTGAGAAGACCTGGAAGCTGGCTTCCCGACGTCGACCGCTAACACGCTGACCGTCATCTACGGTGCCCGCCGTCCGGTTTTCGATGGAACCATCATGACATGCGCCACGCCGATGGGCGCATCCGAGTCAGCTTCTTCCCGAAGCCATCTGGCAAAATTCCCCGTCGAATTCCTCGAACAGCCCCTCGGCGAGCTCCTGTCCTCGCGCCATTTGCGCCTCGGCAACCGCCTTTGCCTGGTAAAATAACCGGCTTTTCGGGTCGCTCTGCGCGCAGAGGGCGAGGGCCGCATCTACACCCGCCGGGCCGAGCTTGCCGAGTTCCGTGTGGATCCGGGTGCGCGAGATAATCGCGCCGGTGCCGAGGTATTTCCGCCAGACCGTGCTGGGGTAGCCCGTCGACAACGCCGCGCCATCCGACTTGCGAAAAAGGGGATCCCGGCGCTGCTGCGCTCTTTCACGCATCTCGGGCAGATACGCCGGGTCGACCCCCTGGAGCACCAGCGCGTCGAGGAACCGTGTGAGGCGCGGATGAAGGCGCCCGCGCAGCGGAACCCCTTCCTTGTGCGTGACCACGTCGATCCGATACCGGTCTTCGTCGAAGACAACATGCTCGCCCCAGCGTAGGGTGCCGTCTTCCAGCCGCAGCGGGAGGAGCGTCCAGATTGCGAGAACGGCGGCCTCGTTCCGCAACCGGGAGAGGGTGCCCCGATCACCAGGCACCTGACTCGCTTCGAGGAGGCCAAGGGCAAGTGACCAGGTGTCCTGCAGATCGGGCATCGCAGCGAGCCGGGCCTCCTTCAGCGGCACGACGCCCGTCAGCGCGCGCCGCAAGGTCTTCTCGTGGGTTTTCAGGGCGTCGAGAATATACGCCTCCTCGCCGATGCGGTGGCCGAACTGGCGCAGGCGCATGGTCGCTGTGTGCAGTGTCGCCGGGCGGCGGTCCCGCGCGCGGAGCCGATCCTCGTGAAGCCGGATGCCGGTCAGGCTGAGCGCGATCGGCAGGCCGTTATCGGTCATTGTGCGGGCATAGGCCCGGAGGGTCTCTTCCATGCTCGTGACCACGCTCTTCGCCAGAGCCTCGTGGCCTTTGAGCGCCTCGCCCGCACGCAGGGCGGCAAGCGTCTTCTGCCAGTCGGGGGGCAGGTCGGAGAGCGGCACGCTGAATTCCGCGGGTCGTGGCCTGGCCGGTTTCCGAGGGGCTTTCTTCGGGCTTTTCAACTGAATCGCTTCCCGAAGGGTCAGAACGACGGCAGGGTTTCCCGGCAACAGGCGCGACAATGCCGCTTCGAGCGCGCGCAGGCGGCGGGACGACGTGGTGTCGGCGGAGAACGCCAGGAAATCCTGGGTTGTCGGGATCTCCAGCCCGCGGGTCTCGGCGAAGTGGATGAACCGATCGAGAACCCGGAGGTCCTCCAGCGCCACGTCCGACATGCCGGGCAGGTCCCGGTACGGTGCGAAGTGCTCGGCGGACAGTATTTCCTCCCGGCTGCGCCAATCGCAGCGCCGGGACCGTGGGGTCTGTATCCGGATCGCCTCCTGCACGACGGCCCGCATCTGCGTGTCCGCGGGCAGGAATTTCCCGAACGCCAGCCGCAGGTCGGCCAGCGCCCGGCGGGAGCCGGTCTCCTCGGCGAAGGCCAGGAGGTCAGCGACGCCCGGCACCTCGAGATTCCGGGCCTCGGCCCAGGCGAGGAACCGGTCGAGCATGCGGAGTTCGCGGACGGGGATGTCCGCGACCCCCTGCAGGTCACGATACGGGGCGAGGCGCGGCCCGGCGAGGAAGTCCGCCGGACTGCGCGTGTCATAGGATCGTCTGGCGGGTGCTTCAGTCATCGATCAACCCGATCATGAGGTCCTGGCCGCGCTCCATCGCCTTCAGCGTATCGATGAAGGCGTAGAAGCGCAGGAGCGAGTCGACCGTGTGCCCGGTGCGTTTCGCGATCACGAGAAGCTCCTCGGGATGCTTGTTGATCAGCAGCGAAGCCTGGCCGTGTCGGAACTGGTGCGGATTCATCGGCAAGCCGACGATCGACCGGGACACGTTGCAGAATTCCGCACGGAACCACTTGTCCGAGATCGGCGCGCCGGGCTTCCGCGGCGACGGAAACAGGTAGAGGTTGTCCTTCGCGCCGGGGATGAGTGGCCGTATCTCGCGAACGAACCAGAGGATGGTCTCGTGGCCGCGATACTTGTTCGGCCGGATCTCGAACCTGCTGTCTTCTTTTTTGGCCTTGGTGTGTGCGGCCGGGATGAAGACCTTGATGGGCTTGGTCTTGCCCTTCTGCGGCAACGTGATCCAGGCTGCCTCGCCGAACAGCGTCGCTTCCAAGACGTTGGAAATCCGCAAGGGCGCCCCTGCAAACTCGATCGCGGCGAAACAGGCGCACATGCCCAGGATGCACACGCGTGACCGTTCGCGTTTCGTCAGGCCCCGCCCTTCCGCCTTCGCCGTGTCGAGAATGGCCTCGGCGGCGCGGCGCAGGTCCAGGTAGGCGTTGAGGAATTTCAGCCGCAGGTCGCGCCGGGCAATGAGCCGCTCGCAGAACGCCTGGTTCTCCGGCGTCATCGTCTTGTCATCCTTCGCCGCATCCTTGAGATCGCGGTTCGCTTTCAGCACCTGTTCCAGCGTTACCGGTTCGTGACCGGCGGCCCGGAGGACCTGGCAAATCGTCTTGAGGTATTTCCTGACAGTGCGCCGCGTAAGACCCCCTTGGGTGTTCGGCAGGCCGATTCTTGTAATCAGGGCGCGGGCCACGTCCGCGGCACGTTCTTCATCCAGGAAGACCGGCAGGCAGCTGTTGGCCCCGGCTTCGAGCGCGCCCTCCGAAACGGCACAGCGCAGATAGGTGCGGCAGGCCGCGCGCGCGACATGCGCATGCTTTTCGTTTCTCGTCGTGTTCTCCTGCGCGACCGGATCCCAATCCTTTTCGGTGGCAGCAATGACCCAGGGCTCGAATTCCGCGGCAAAGGCCGCCGGGATTTCCAGCGGCGCGTGTTGGTGTTCGCGCGTAAACCCGATGGGCTGCGGCGGCAACAGGGGCAAGGCCTCCGGGATTGTCCGATACTCGTCCATCCGGCGTGCGGCCGTCCGGTTGCTGGTGCGCCGGTTGCCCTGGTACAGGGACTCGAGCTCTTGCATGAAGGCGAGATCGACCTGCCAGGGTTGTCGGTCATGCGCCCGGCAGGTCTGAGCGAAACTCTTTAGGGCGATGAGCTTCTGCGGCGCGATCACCCACCGTGTCGGATGACCCTCGGTGTAGGGTTTCAGCACCGCCAACAGGTCCGTCCATCCGTCTTCGACATCGCGCAGCGCCTTTTTGGTGGCCGCGATCCCGAGGAAATTCTCAAGGCTCGTCCGGGCCCGGTTCCGCCAGGTGAGGTACCCCTGCTCGGTCCGGTTCCAGTCCGGGTCGAACCCATCGAGCGGATACAGGCGGTCGAATTGGTCAAGATCGACCGGGCAGGTCTCGACCGGCCGGTTGAGCTTCTGCGCCAGCGTCCGGATCGCGGCGCGGTAGCTCTGGGCGGTCGATTTGGAAATCTCGCCGGCCGTCTCCCGGCGCTCGATATCGGCGATCACATCTGTCAGCACCGGTCCTGCCGGCGGAACCGGAATGGCCGTGCCGGTTTTCGGCATCGTGAGGTTTACCATGGGCGTGTCTCCCGTGTCTTATCCGCGATTTCGTGGTCAAATCGCGGATATGACAGGGACACGCCCGGTGTTTCCGCCCGTGAAATGCACCGGGTGTTTCTATCAAAACCACCTTGTCCGTATCGGCGTGTCTTGTTCGTGTTTTCCATATCAGACGGTCCCTTTCTGCGCGGGGTTTCAGCGTTGGGTTATTTCGGGGAGGCGGGTGTCAGGGCGCCGAAGGCCGGTCGGCCCGGGGTCTTGCGACGGGGGAAATTCGGCATGTCGCGGAGGCCTTGCCAGGCCTGGAACTCGGACGGAATCCATCGGGTCAGGCGTGGACCGAGTTGCAGGGGCTCGGGCATGTCGGCCCGCCCCTCCCGCCGCCAGCGGTCAATCGTTTCCCGATCAACGCCGAGCAAGGCCGCGATATCCGCCGTCGTCATCAGCGGCGTCTTGAGATCCGCGAACTGCTCTGGGGACAGGTCAGGGTTCAGCCCCATCGCGCGCACGACAACGGGCCAGGGCACCGTGGTCCCTCTGACATTCACGCCGAGGGATTTCAGCAGATTGCGGACGGGCCGAACGTCGTTGCGCCCAGCCTTTCGGCCGAGTTTGAAATATGTCTGCAGCTCCTCGAGCGTTGCCCGGTCAAAGTCCATTTCGCACCTCTGGCGAGGGAGAAAGGGAAAACCGGCGCGATCTCAAAGCTGGAGCACAGGACCTTTCATCGGAAATGCGGCTGAATGCCGGGACACGGCGGGAAAGCCCCGGGGCGCCGGGCCTCGCGCCGCCGCCGGGTCAGGAGGCCGTCAGGCGTGCGCGCCAGGTGCCGACCGGTTCGAGAGTGTTCGGCAAGTCCTGCAACGCGACATCGCGGACCGTCGTCGCGTCTATGGCAAGGGCCCGGGTCGTCTGACCCCGACCCCACGCGCGCTTGAACAGCTGCGGTCTATGCCATGTCGAGTGCAGGTGCTCGGCGCGGACAATGACCGTATCGGTTCCGGGAAGCACATATTGCCAGTGCAGAAGCACCACGAACCGCATGTTCTCGCGCGCGGCGATCATCTTGAGCGCCTGGACTAACGGCTTGCGCAAGCGTTCCCAGCTCGGGACACGGCCCCCCCGCAACTCTGCGCAGAGGTCGGGAACGGCGAAGGCGCATTGCGGTCGGCGCATACGGCGGACCAGGCCGATCTCGGTGTGTAATCTGACCGAGAGCGGTGTTCGCAGGGTTGCCAGCGCGCGAATATCAAGAAGGCCGTAATCGTCGTCCCGGAACAGCCAGGCTTTCGCCTCGTCACGGAATTGCCAGCGCAGGACACGAGACCCGTGCTCAAAGGTGAGGAAATCGAAGAGCCAGGTTTGCCGGAGCGCTTCCGCGCCACGCTTCAACGACCGGTTATCGTTCGATCGATGCAGCCCCAAAAGGGCTTTGATCTCGGCGCTGGCTTTCGCGAAGCCGCCATCTGGGAACGCGAAATCGTTCCTGTACCAATCTGGCACCTCGCGGCACGTCGCATGGACCAACGCGTGCAAGAGCCGGAGGGCATCGAGGTCAAGGCATAAGCTGACGATCAGCTCCTGGAAACCGCGCGGTATGCGGTACATGAACTCGGATGGGATGTCGGTCGGGACGGACGCGACTGTGGCGTCCGTGGGGGCGGTTCGGGTGGAGTCCAGGGGCATGGCATCCTCGTTCTGTGGAAGGGTGCCGATAAGGTTGTGTGGCTTGTGCGATCACGGAAACCGGTCAGGCCGGACCATCACCGGGTCGGCCCGGGCCTTGTCCTGGCGGGACCGTATGGAGGAGGCCTCAGGCCGTCATCACGCCCGGTCCTCCCGTTTCCTGATCGGGTTGGCGCTTGTAGGCCTCTGAGTTTCAAGCGCTTTTCCGTCCTCGAAAATTCTGAAATCGGGAAAACTGGGAACCCGAAGAAAAGGCAAGGCTTCGCCTCGCCGGGGGTCGGTTTGAAGATTCAAGGATGAGGGTAATGGGGTGGCGACGATTTCCTGATCAGGCAGGGCCAGATTGTGGCCCGCTCCAGGACCCCCCGGCCTGTCCGCGGGCTGAGGCCAGGTCACTTCACGTTTTCGCCTCGAGCAGATCGACCAACATTCTTCCCGGGGGACATCACGGCCCCTGGTCCAG
>JBNGDM010000204.1:0-6427 GCA_049975105.1 Rhodovulum sp.
CGCCGGGTCAACGGCCCGCAGCCCGGTCAGCCAGCCCAGTTCGAACCGGTTCGGCGTCAGGATGTCGGCCAGTGGCACCAGCCGGTCGCGCAGCGCCCGCGCCGCATCCGCGGCGATGTACCGCCCGTCCGGATCGTCGCCCAGCACCGGATCGACCACGACACGGGGCCGCACGTCCCCCGTCCGCAGCCGTTCGATCAGCCCTGCGGCAAGGTCCACATGCGCCGGCGTCGGCAGATAGCCGGTCAGCACCGCGTCCACCCCCGCCAGCCAGCCATTGCCCGCCAGCGCCTCGATCATCGCCGCGATCTGCGGCGCGGGCAGGGGGGCGCCGGCCACCCTTGGCCATCCCGGGTGATTGGACAGGATCGTGGTGGGCAACTGCGTCACGCCATGCCCCAGCGCCTGCACCGCGGGGGCCGCGGCGGACAGGCCCACATGGCCGTGGGCGACCCAACTCGACAGCATCACGATCCGCGCCACGGCCGGCCTCCGGTTCGGGGCGCGCGCTGGCCCCTGGATCAGCCCTAGCACCGATCCCCGCCCCGCGCCTAGATCGGCCGATGACGCCCCTTGCAGCCGATCATCGAGAATCGCGCAGAATGCCCGCGTCCGCAGCCCAAGCACGGATCGTCGAGACCGGCGTGATCCCCGGCCGCGTTCCGGGCTGCGGCGGGCCGCGGAAGGGGGTAACCGGGCCCGATTGCAGCGGGACCGGCCCCGTCGGCGCCGATGTGCCGGTCATGCCGTCAGCGCCCGCGCGATCACCATGCGCTGAATGTCCGACGTGCCCTCGTAGATCTGGCACACCCGTACGTCGCGATAGATGCGTTCGACCGGGAAATCGCGGGTATAACCATACCCGCCAAGGGTCTGGATCGCGTCGGAACACACCGCCTCGGCCATTTCCGAGGCAAACAGCTTGGCCATCGACGCCTCTTTCAGCGCGGGCCGCCCCGCGTCGCGCAGCGCCGCGGCGTGCAGCACCATCTGCCGCGCGGCCTCGATCCGGGTGGCCATGTCGGCCAGGCGGAATGCGACCGCCTGGTGGTCGCGGATCGGCTTGCCCATGCTGACGCGCTCGCCCGCATAGGCCAGCGCCGCCTGGAACGCCGCACGCGCCATGCCGACCGATTGCGCGGCGATCCCGATCCGCCCGCCCTGCAGGTTGGACAGAGCGATGCGGTACCCCTGGCCTTCCTCGCCCAGCAGGTTCTCCGCAGGCACCTCGACGCCTTCCAGCGCGATCTGCGCGGTGTCCGACAGGGTCTGGCCCAGCTTCTTTTCCAGCGACGCCACGCGATAGCCGGGCGTATCGGTCGGCACCAGGAAGGCGGAAATCCCCTTCTTGCCGGCGTCGGGGTCGGTCACCGCGAACACGATGGCCAGGTCGGCGTTCTGCCCGTTGGTGATGAACTGCTTGACCCCCTCGATCACCCAGCCCGCATGCGTCCGCCGCGCCCGCGTCTTCAGCGCCGCGGCGTCCGACCCCGCCTGCGGTTCGGTCAGGCAGAACGCGCCCAGCATCTCGCCCGCCGCCATCGGCCGCAGGAACCGCGCCTTCTGCGCCTCGTCGCCATAGCGCAGGATCGGCACGCAGCCGACCGAGTTGTGCACCGACATGATCGTGGACACCGCCCCGTCGCCCGCCGCGATTTCCTCCAGCGCCAGGGCATAGGCCACGTGGTCGACCATCGCGCCGCCCCACTCCTCGGGGACCAGCATCCCCATCAGCCCCAGCCGCCCCATCTCGGCCAGGTCCCCGGCCGGGAATTCGCCGGTCGTGTCCCGTTCGGCCGCCTTCGGCGCAAGGCGCTCCTCGGCGAAACGGCGCGCCATCTCGCGCACCATCTCGTGGTCGTCGTTCAGCAGCATCTCTGTCCTCCTCCGGCGCTTCTCCCCGGGCGCACCCTGTCCCGGGCTATAGCCCCGCCCCGAGGGGCCCGGCAACCGCGACAGGGCCGCGCCGCGGTTGATAGCGGTCAATGCCGCTCGCCCAAAGCGCTAGCATACTGCCGTGTACCCGGTCCCCGGACATCAGCTTTCCAAGGAGGACACGCCATGACCACCCCCATCGACCGCCGCTTGTTGCGCAAGATACAGAACACCACCCTGCGCCGCTTGCCCGCGCGGCGCCGCCAGGCGACCAACCTGTTCGTGCTGGACGATGTGCAGAAACGCGGCGCGCTGCTGCGCGCGCGGCACCAGGAAATCCAGATCGAGCGCGACACCGCCGTGATCTTCGCCGATGACGAACCGCTGGCGAACTGGAGCCACGATTGCCGCTACCTGCTGCATGACGCGCGCACCGGCGAGATGTATCGCGAGGTGCAGGCGGGCTTTCCGCCCTTCCTGCTGGACCCGCCCGACACGTTCCGCGCCTTCCACCTGCCGGTGGTCGCGCAGAACCCGCTGCGCCGGGTCTGGACGCTGGAGCGCGAACGCTTCGTCTTCCGCCTGCCCAAGGGGCGGCGCTATGCGATCCTGTATTCCGGCGCCTCGAACAACCGCCATGTCAACGACATGGAATTCCTCTACCGCGAACTGGTGGACCAGTTCTATTTCCGCGAAGAGGACATCACCGTGCTGAACTATGACGGCACGCTGAACTATGCGGGCGGGCCGAAACCCGTGGCGGACTATCCCGGCGATGGCACGCCCTACAGGATGCCGGTCGACGGGCCGGGCACGCGGGCGGCACTGTCGGATGCGCTCGACGCGCTCAAGCCCAAGCTCAAGGCCGACGACACGCTGTTGATCCACACCAACAACCATGGCGGCCATGACGGGACCGAGTCCTATCTCTGCACCTATTCCGGCGCCGATTACGGGGCGGCGGATTTCGGCACGAAACTGTCCGAACTGCCCGCCTTCGCCGACCTGGTGGTGATGATGGAACAATGCCACTCGGGCGGCTTCAACGACCGGGTGATCGAGAATTCGACCGCAACCCGCACGACCTTCGCCGGCGCCTGCACCGAGCGCAAGAACTCCATCGGCGGGGCCGAGTTCGACCCCTTCGCGCGCGACTGGATTTCCGCGCTGTCCGGCGCCGATCCCTATGGCGCGGCGCTCGCGTCCGACCCCGATCACGATGCCAGCGGGCGGATCTCGGCGCGCGAGGCCTTCGCCTATGCCGATGACGTGCACCACTGGTATGACAGCCCGGTTTATTCCGCCTTTGGCGTGGATGCGGGCGACCAGACCCTGCACCAGAAATGGCGCTACCTGTTCCTGCACCGGGAAATCGTGATGCGAGAGATCGAGGAATTGCGCGTGCGTATCGACGATCCGCGCCGCTTCCGCGAGATCATGCGCGAAAAGGTGCTGCCGGCGCTGGGCGACCTGGACGACCGGCTGGTGCGCCGGCCCGAACGGCCCGAGGCGATCGAGAAGATCATCCGCGAGGCCGTGGCCGGGGTTCCTGCGTGAGCGCGGACGCGCTCGACTGGACAGCGCTGGCGGGGGCGGCTTTGGCCGCCCTCGACCCGCCCGAGCGCGAGACGTCGACCCTTTACCTCGTCCGCCGGGCAATCCCGGCAGGCGAGCCGCTGCCTTGGCCCGAGGGCACGGCGCGGCGCTTCGACCAACCCGTGGCGCTGGCCTTCGCCGACCTGGAACCCGGCGTGAACTGGACCCACCGGGCGCGCTACCTGGTGCTCGGGGCCGGCGGCGCGGTGCTCGACCGGATCGACACCGACCGCCCGCCCTTCCTGCGCGGGGTGCCGGACGACCTATACCTGGTCCATCTGGGGGAAAACGCCCCCGCCTGGGCCGCCGCCACCGACCGGAGGCTCGACCGTTAGGGGGGGAGAGGGGGGCGCGGGGCAGGGCGACTGACCTGCCCCGCGCCAGCTCGTCAGGCGCCTAGCGGAACTTGCGGATCTCGCCCGATTTCAGCCGCGACAGGTAACTGTCCAACTCCCGCTTGACGATGGGCATCAGCACGTAAAGCGCGATGATGTTCACCACCGCCATGGCAAAGATGGCCGCATCCGAGAAGTCGATCACCGGGCCAAGGCTGGCGGCCGCGCCGATCACCACGAAGATGCAGAAGATCACCTTGAAGACCAGCTCGGTGACCTTCCCCTCGCCGAACAGGTAGGTCCAGGCTTTCAGCCCGTAATAGGACCAGCTGATCATCGTCGAGAAGGCGAACAGGATCACCGCCAGCACCAGGATGTACTGGAACCAGCCGAAGGCCGACGAGAACGCCGCCGAGGTCAGCGCCACACCCGAATTGCCGTCCACGGTCTGGATCGCCGTGCCCGCCTCGTTCAGGATGTAGCGCCCGGTTTCGGGGTCGGCGACCAGTTGCCCGGTGATGATGATGACCAGCGCCGTCATGGTGCAGATCACCACCGTGTCGATGAACGGCTCCAAGAGCGACACGAAGCCCTCGGTGATCGGCTCCTTGGTGCGCACCGCCGAATGGGCGATGGCCGCGGAACCCACGCCCGCCTCGTTCGAGAACGCGGCCCGCCGGAACCCCTGGATCAGCGCGCCGATCATGCCGCCCGCGACCCCCAGGCCGGTAAAGGCGCCCGCGAAGATCTGCCCGAAGGCCCAGCCGATCTTGTCGGCATTCAGCCCGATGATGACCAGCGCGGTCACCACGTAGAGGATACCCATGAACGGCACGACCTTCTCGGTCACCCGCGCGATGGATTTCAGCCCGCCCACGATCACCGCAAAGACGACGCCCGCCAGCAGGATGCCGGTGATCCAGCCGGGGTAGTCGCCCACCACATTGGCGATCTGGGCATGCGCCTGGTTGGCCTGGAACATGTTGCCGCCCCCCAGCGCGCCCAGGATGCAGAACACCGCGAAGAACACCGCGAGGATCTTGCCACCCGGCTTGCCGCGCTCGGCAAAGCCCTTGCTCATGTAATACATCGGCCCGCCCGACACGGTACCGTCGGGGTATTCGTTGCGATATTTCACGCCCAGCGTGCACTCGGTGAACTTGGACGCCATGCCCAGAAGACCCGCGAGGATCATCCAGAAGGTGGCGCCGGGGCCGCCGATGCCCACCGCGACCGCGACACCCGCGATGTTGCCCAGCCCCACCGTGCCCGACAGCGCGGTGGCCAGCGCCTGGAAATGGCTGACCTCGCCCGCGTCGTTCGGGTCGGAATAATCGCCCTTCACCAAGGCGATGGAATGGGGGAAGGCGCGGAACTGGATCAGCCCGAAATAGACGGTGAAGACGCAGGCGCCCACCACCAGCCACAGCACGATCCACGGGAAGGCCGTGCCCGGCAGCGGCGCGAAGATGAAGCTGACGAACCAGCCGGTGGAATTGGCGAAGATCTCGTTGACTTTCTCGTCGATGGATTGCGCCGCGGCCGGCGCGGCCAACGCGCAAAGGGCTGCAAGGGCGACCAGAGCGCCCGCGAAAGACCTGTTCATGTCGTGATCCTTTCCCTGTGGCTCATGGCACGATGGTGACGGGCATTGGCGCGGCCTGGGCCAGCGTGCCCGCGACCGATCCGAACAGCCGCGAGGCCAGTTCCGAATGCCCGGTCCGGCCGATCACGATCTGGCTGACGCCGTGTTCCGTAGCGATCCGGCACAGCGTCTCGGCGATATGGCCGTATTTCAGCTCGGTCTCGACCGCGACGCCCTTGCCTTTCAGACTCTCGACCACGGGGCCCAGCAACGCGCTTTCGGCGCGGGCCAGTTCCTCGTTCCGACGCTTGTGGCGTTCCGCCAGTTCCTCGGGCGTAAGGAACGAATAGGGCGACCATTCCAGGACATGGGCAATCAGGATAGCTGCCCCCTCGGCCTTTGCCCGGCCCGCGGCATAGTCGACCGCGCGTTGGGCGCTGTCGCTGCCGTCGAAGCCGACGAGTATCTTTGCGGTCATCTGTCCACTCCCTCTTGTGTCCCGCCGATCCGGCCAAGTCTAAAGACAATCCGCCGAATCCCGAGAGATTTTTTCCGAACTGCCCCGTGGCCCGGCCGGTTCTTGGGAAAATCGCGTGCAAGACAGCTGGAATTGCCGTTTTTTCTTTCATCCGCGGCATCGCGCGGCGTGCCGGGTCGCACGGGGGCTCTGCCCCCGACCTTCGGCCTGCCTCCGGGGGATTTCGGCCAGGAAGAAGGCCGGAGCCGGTTTCTTCTTGGTCCAAATACCCGAAGGGCTGGGGGATCAGCGCCGGGCCGGGCGCATCCGTTCGCGAAGGCGGCGGAACCGGTCCTGTGCGTCGCTGTAGGCTGTGGCCAGGCCGGGTTCGGAGTCGAAGTTGTGCGCCACCGGCGGCGGGGTGCATATCGTAACCGGGTCCACCGCTTCCGCCGCGATCAGCCCCAGCCGCGCCGCGCCGAAGGCCGCGCCGCCCGCGCCCGCCGTGGGCCGGTCGACCGCCAGCCCCAGCACGCTGGCGATGATCGACAGCCACAGATCCGACCGCGCGCCGCCGCC
>JBNGDM010000205.1:0-6370 GCA_049975105.1 Rhodovulum sp.
GCATGGTGCAGGACGAACGCCATTTCCTGCACGCGCTGGAAGACAGCATCGAAACCGGCAAGGCCCCCGCAGACGAGTTGCTGGACCATTACAACGGCGACTGGAACGGCGACCTGACCCGCATCTATTCCGAGTTCAGCTACTGACCGCCGGCCCCGACCGGCGCGCGCCCCTGCATTTGAACCTTTCGTTCACTCCTGTCCCTTAGCCACGATCTGGTAACGCGTGGGACAGGAGTGCAGGATGTTTCGAAAGTCGAAAAGAAAGGCGGAGTCGCAGGACGACCCCGCCCTTGCCCAGGCGTTCCTCTCAGTCATCGACCGGACTCAGGCGACGATCCAGTTCCGGCCCGATGGCACCATCCTGACGGCAAACGAGAATTTCCTGAACGTCATGGGCTACAGCTTGCCGGACATCGTGGGCAAGAATCATTCCATCTTCGTTGACCGGGAATTCGCCGGGTCCGAGGCGTATCGCCTGTTCTGGGCCGATCTCGCGCAGGGGCGCTCCTTCACCGACCAGTTACCGCGGGTCGCGAAGGGCGGCTCCGTCGTCTGGATCCAGGCCACATATGCGCCCGTGGTCGCGGCGGACGGCACGGTCAGCAAGGTGATCAAGATCGCGACCGACATCACCGCGCGACAGAACGGGATCGAGTCGATCTCGAACGCGCTCACGCAGTTGAGCGAGGGCAACCTGCTTCACCGCGTCCCGCGCTGCGACGTTCCCGACATCGACATCCTGGGCGACGCGTTCAACGTGGCGGTCGACCGGCTTTCCGCGGCGATTTCGGCGGTCAAGCACGTGTCGTTGTCGGTGGAGCGCGCCGCGCAAGAGATCGGCCAGGCCTCGTCCGACCTCTCGCAAAGGACCGAGACCCAGGCCGCGACCCTCGAAGAGACCGCCGCCGCGATCGAGGAGTTGACCTCGACCGTCAGGGCGGCGGCCGAAAGCGCCAGAGAGGTCGAGACGTCCTCCAACGCCGCCAGACAAACCGCCGAGAATGGCGGCCGGGTCGTTGGCGATGCCGTCGCGGCGATGTCGAATATCGAGCAATCGTCGAAACAGATTTCCCAGATCATCTCGGTCATCGACGATATCGCGTTCCAGACCAACCTGCTTGCGCTCAACGCCGGTGTCGAGGCCGCGCGGGCGGGCGAGGCGGGGCGCGGCTTCACCGTCGTCGCCTCCGAAGTGCGCGCGCTGGCGCAGCGCGCGGCCCAAGCCGCGGGCGAGATCAAGGGGCTCATCGGCGAAAGCTCGCAGCATGTCGCGACCGGCGTCGGGCTGGTCGGAGAGGCGGGCGAGGAACTCAAGAAGATCATCTCGGGCATTGCCGACATCTATGCCAACATCACCGAGATCGCCCGCGGCGCCTCGGAACAGGCGACCACGCTGCACGAGATCAACACCGGGGTCACGCATCTCGACACGGTGACCCAGCAGAACGCCGCGATGGTCGAACAGTCGACCGCCGCCAGCCAGGTTCTCGCGCAGGAATCCGGTGAACTGACGCGACAGGTTGCGGTCTTTCAGACCGCGGATCACGAGGCGGGACATGCCGTCCGGTCCGCGCCGGTCAGCGGTTTGGGGGGATACCAGACCGCCTTGCCGCGCGCCTCCTGA
Source organism: Rhodovulum sp. (assembly GCA_049975105.1). GTDB lineage: Bacteria > Pseudomonadota > Alphaproteobacteria > Rhodobacterales > Rhodobacteraceae > Rhodovulum. Next base: position 1,627 of record JBNGDM010000205.1, read on the forward strand.
CCACACGCTCCCACGCCTTGCTCGCCGATGCGGTGGTGCGGCGACCTTCGCGGCGATACGGGCCGCATTTCCTGCGATTTCGCTTGCCGGCCCCGGCGGCGCCCGGCGCATCGCCGCCGTCGGCCGGGGCCACCGGAACACCGGCTGGCCCCCGCGCGGCGACCCCCGGCGCGTCAATGTCGGTGCCCGGGCCATCGCCCCGCCCCCGCGGCGCGACCTGCCGCGCGTCGTATCCGTAACGCCCGTGCCGGACCGGGGCGCCTGACCGCATCCGGCCCGGCCATTCCCCGGCCGGCGCGGCGCGTCTCACTCGCCCCTGTGCATCACCAGCACCGCCGCCAGCGCCAGCCCGATGCCCAGTGCATCGCGCCAGGTCGCGGCCTCCTTGAACACGACGATGCCCAGCAGTGCCAAGATCACCAGCGTCGCCGAGGCATACAGCACGCCGATCATCGCCAGCGAATGCTGTTGCATCATGAAATACCAGGCCACCGCCGGGCTGCCATAGCACAGCGTGCCCAGAACGAACGCCCCCGATCCCATCCCGGCGCTGTGGACCGAGGCCAGCTTGATGAAATAATCGCCGGTCACCGTCAGGGCCGTGGCCAGGATCAGCCAGAAAATCGTCTCCACGGTCGAATCCTCCGCAGATGGAATTGAATTGCCCCGCGCCGGCATGGCGCGGCCGTCGATAATGAATTTCAGGAACCTTGAATCAGACTAAACCCAGGTGACCATTCGGCAAAGCGAAAGAACGCGCGGGTAGGGTTTCCCTTACCCGTCATGTGTGCGGCCCGGCGGGGCGGGGGGGAGTCCGAAAAAAGTCATATGGGATTCATATGGAAATCATATGCGATTCATATCGTGGATTCCGGCGGTTTCCCGTCAGCCCTTCTTACCGATTCGGCTCTCGGTCCCGGCCCGCAGGCGGCGGATGTTCTCGGCATGGCGGATATAGATCAGCACCGCCAGAAGCGCCCCCAGAACCGCCATGTCGCCATGGCCCAGCACCACCGCCCAGACCGGCGCCAACCCCGCCGCGACCAGCGCCGACAGCGACGAATAGCGGAACGCCGCCGCCACGATCAGCCACGTCCCGCAGGCCGCCAGCCCCACCGGCCAGGCCAGCGCCAACAGCGTGCCCAGGAAGGTCGCCACACCCTTGCCACCCCTAAACCTCAGATAAATCGGGAAAATATGGCCCAGGAAGGCGGCGAAACCGGCGATCTGCGCCGCGTCCTCGCCCGCCAGCGCGCGGGCGATCAGCACCGCGATCCCGCCCTTGCCCGCGTCGAGCACCAGCGTTAGGAACGCCGCCAGCTTGTTGCCCGTGCGCAGGACATTGGTCGCCCCGATATTGCCCGACCCGATCTTGCGCAAATCGCCCAGCCCGAAGATCCGCGCCATCACGATGCCGAAGGGCACCGCGCCCAGCAGATAGGCCGCCAGCGCGACCAGCCCCAGGATCAGCGGCGCGGTGTCGAAAACGGGCATGGCTATCCTCCCTCGTAAACCCGGTTGCCCCCCACCCAGGTGCCCAGCACCTTGCCCTGCATCCTGGCCCCGTCGAACGGCGTGTTCTTGGATTTTGATCGAAGCTCGAACCTGTTGAGGACAAACGGAGAATCCGGGTCAAACAGCACCAGGTCGGCGGGCGCACCCGCCGCCAGGCGGCCGCTTTCAAGCCCCAGCCGGCGCGCCGGGTTCAGCGACAGCGCGCGCCACAGCCGCGGCAGGTCGATGGCGTCCGCATGATACAGCCGCAGCGCCGCGGGCAGCAGGGTCTCCAGCCCCACCGCGCCGCTGGCGGCCTCTTCGTAGGGCAGGCGTTTCGATTCCTCGTCCTGCGGCGTGTGCATCGAGGAAATCACGTCGATCAGCCCGCTTGCCACCGCCTCGACCAGCGCGACGCGGTCGGTTTCGGCCCTCAGCGGCGGCTTGACCTTGAAGAAGGTGCGGTAATCGCCGACGTCCAGCTCGTTCAGCGTCAGGTGGTGGATCGACACCCCCGCGGTCACGTCGCGCCCGTTGTTTTTCGCCCGCTCCAGCGCGGGCAGGGCGCGCGCGGCGGTGATCTGGTCGGCGTGGTATTTCACCCCCGTCATCTCGACCAGCGCCAGGTCACGGTCCAGCGCCATGCGTTCGGCCATCGGCGACACGGCGGGCAAGCCCCTGAGCGAGGCGAATTTTCCGCTGGTGGCACAGGCCCCGTCCGACAGCCCCGGATCCTGCGGATGCGCGATCACCAGCGCGCCCAAGCTGCGCGCATAGGTCATCGCGCGAGACAGGACCTTGGTGTTCTCGACCACCTTGTCGCCATCGGTGAACGCAACAGCGCCGGCATCCTGCAGGAACCCGATCTCGACCATCTCGCGCCCCTCGCGGCCCTTGGTCAGCGCGGCCATGGGACGGATGCGCACGGGCGAGGCGTCGCGGGCGCGGCGGGTGACGAATTCCAGCACTTCGGGCGTGTCGATGGCGGGCAGGGTGTCGGGGCGCGTGACCATCGTGGTCACCCCACCCGCCGCCGCCGCCGCCCCGGCCGAGCCAAAGCTTTCCTTGTGCCGCTCGCCCGGTTCGCAGACCTTCACCCCGATATCGACGATGCCGGGGGCAAGACACTTGCCGCCACAATCGACGACCATGCGCGCCTCGGGGGCCTCTCCGGTGCCAGTGGCGCGGATCGTTTCACCCTCGACCAACAGCCAGCCGGGGCCGTCGGTGCCGGCCTCGGGGTCGATCAGGCGGGCATTGGCGAAGATGATGCCGGAATTACCCATACGGTTTTTGGACATCGTAACCCGTTCTTAGGTTGGATGACCGTCGTCCAGTCAAGAACACGTTTCCACAATTATCGCATTGGTAGCCATTGCCGCCCGCAAAATTGTTGAACCTCATTCGATAGCGCTTTCCCTCCCGAACGAAGCAGAGATTGCAGAAAGGGTCTCCAACTTCTTTTCCTTCATCGTCCAGCGCGAATAGCAAACCATCTTTATCGCGGTATTTCCCTTGTTCTTCCAATCTCTGCTCGAGTTGACTGATCGTATTTTGAAGTTCCCATTCATTTTGTTTGGCTTCTTGAAGTGCCTGTTTCGCATCGAGAAGTCCGTCTATCACTTCGCTCAGGCGCAGCTTTAGCTCTGCCAGATCAAGCTTGTGCTCTACACTTCGAAGACCTTTTGCAAGGTTTACGGTTTGGGAGATTGCCGTGATTGCACTGCCTAAATCCATCGCCTTGAGGGCTCCTGTTCCAAAGCTTCAGGTCCAAGTCTTCTTCTTTGCCGCCGCGATCCGGTTCATCACCGCCTCGGGCTCGGCCTGGAACTTGATCAGGTGCTTGTCGCCGGACCGGGTCACGACCTGCACGGCGGCGCCCATCTTGCGCGTGTTCGCGAGGTTTTCCAACAGGATGCGCCGCCCGCCGGGGCCGTTCAGGGCGCGGTCTGTCAGGGTCCAGGTCAGGCCCAGTTCCTCGCTCATCAGAAAGGCGCCGCGCACCCCGATCCCTAGGAACGCGGCGACGATGCCGGCCCAGGGATAGGGATTGCCGAGAAAGCCCAGCACCATCGTCGCCCCGATCCCGGCCAGAACGGCCAGCAGGACATGCGCCTTGATATAGGTGCCCTTGTCGGCCCGGAAGCGGGCGATCACGCGCTCGCCCTCGTCAAGGGGCGTCTCGATCTTCGGGTCAAACATAGACGCCCCCCTTTGCGGCCCGTTCGGCGCGCAGGTTCCGCGCCAGAAGGTCCATCGCGGCCATGCGCACCGCCACGCCCATTTCCACCTGTTCCTGGATCACGGACCGGTTGATGTCGTCGGCCAGGGTGCCGTCGATCTCGACCCCGCGGTTCATCGGGCCGGGGTGCATCACGATGGCGTCTTCCTTGGCGTGCGAGAGTTTCTCGGCATCCAGCCCGAACCGGTGGTAGTACTCGCGTTCGGACGGGATGAAACCGCCATCCATCCGTTCCTTTTGCAGGCGCAGCATCATCACCACGTCGGCGCCGTTCAGCCCCTCGCGCATGTCGTCATAGACCTCGACCCCGAAATCTGCGGCGCGCGCCGGGATCAGGGTGGGCGGGCCGATCAGGCGCACGCGGTTTTCCATCCGGCCCAGAAGCAGGATGTTCGAGCGCGCCACGCGGGAATGGGCGATGTCGCCGCAGATCGCGACCGTCAGCCGTTGCAGCCGGCCCTTGGCCCGGCGAATGGTCAGCGCATCGAGCAGGGCCTGGGTCGGGTGTTCGTGCCGCCCGTCGCCCGCGTTCAGCACCGCGCAGTTCACCTTTTGCGCCAGCAAATCCACCGCGCCCGATTGCGGGTGGCGCACCACCAAGAGGTCGGGATGCATCGCGTTCAGCGTCAGCGCGGTGTCGATCAGCGTTTCGCCCTTTTTGATGCTGGATGCCTGCATCGCCATGTTCATCACGTCCGCGCCCAGACGCTTGCCCGCGATCTCGAAGCTGGCCTGCGTCCGCGTGGATGCTTCGAAGAACATGTTGATCTGCGTCAGCCCCGCCAGCACGTCGGTATGTTTCGACGGGCCGCGGCTGAGGTCGACATATTGATCGGCAAGGTCGAGAATGGTGCGGATGTCCGCGGGCGTCAGCGGCTCGATGCCCAGAAGATGGCGCAAGCGGAACGTCATGGGGCCTCCGACGTGAACGCCCCGCTTATAGAAAGCGTGTGGGAGGCGGGCAAGGGACGCGATGCCCATTGCCGATGCCGCGGGGGCGTCCTAGCC
>JBNGDM010000206.1:0-6300 GCA_049975105.1 Rhodovulum sp.
GCCTTCGAGCGTGCGCAACAGCGTTTCGCGCACGTTGGGTTCGTCCTCGACCACCAGGATGCGCGCGCCGGTCCGGGGCGTCCGCGGCGCGGGAACGGCCCGCGGGGGTGGCACCGGCCCCTTGTCGCGGCGGGCGCGGAAATACAGCCGGAAGGTCGTGCCCGCCCCGGGGTCCGAGGCGACGCTGACCCCGCCGCCCGACTTGTCCATGAACAGGTCGATCATCGCCAGGCCCAGCCCGGTGCCGTTCGGCTTGGTGGTGGCGAAGGGTTCGAAGATCCGTGCAAGGTCCTGTTCGGCGATGCCCTGGCCGTCATCCTCGATCGCGACGGTGACGTACCGCCCCGCGGGCAGGCTGCGCCCGCCGCGCAGCGGCAGGGGCGCGGCGACGGTCTCGTTCGCGGTGACGATGCGGATCCGGCCGCCCCCGGGCATCGCGTCGCGCGCATTCAGCACCATGTTCAACAGCGCGCTTTCGGTCGAACTGGCATCGGCCTCGATCCGCCACAGGTCGGGTGCAAGATCGGTCTCGATGGCGATGTTGCCGGGCAGGGTGCGCGCGGCGAAGCGGGTCAGTTCGGCCACCACGGCGTTCAGGTCGACGATGCGCGGCGTCAGGTTCGCCTGCCGGGCAAAGCGCAGCATGTTGCCGGTCAGGTCGGCCCCGCGCTCGGTCGCGCGGATGCCGGCGTCGATCAGGTCGCGCTGGGCCGGGCTGCCCGCGGTCTGGCGCAGTGCCTCCAGGTTGCCCAGGATCACGAAGAGCAGGTTGTTGAAATCATGGGCGATTCCGCCGGTCAGCCGGCCGATGGCCTCGGAGCGGCGCGCCAGTTCCAGGTTCAGCCGCGTCTTTTCATAGCTGTCGTGCCAGCGATAGGCCCGCAGCACCGAGACCAAGAGGTAGATGACCAGCGCCGCGGCGATCACCATGCCGGCGACCGCGTCGCGCGTCTGGTAGCCCGGCCCGGTGAAGGTGGACGCGATCACGAACACCGCCACCCCGTTCGGGATGACATAGCACAGCATCGACTGCCAGACCTTGGTGCGCACCAGGAAGGTGTTCAGCGTCGAGCCCACCAGAAGCGCGATCACCGCGAACTTGTAGACCGGGTCGTCGACCTGCCAGAGCAGCACCGAGAGCAGTGCGAAGTTGCTGCCGATCAACAGGTTCAGCGCCACGACGACCGCGAAGAACCCGCGCGAGTTCCAGTCGGGCGTGGATTTCAGCAACACCCGTTCGCCCGCCACCAGCGTGTATTGCACCGCGTACCAGGCGAACAGCCACCACAGCTGATAGGCCACCGCGCCCACCGTCACGCAGATCAGCACCAGCGAAAGTTCGGTCAGCAATTCGGGATAGCTGGACGCGCTGAGCGCGCGCAGGCGGTCCAGTTCCCGTTTGCGATCCCGTTTCATCGTCGTCCTTTCGCGGCTGCGCCGGGTCCCGATCCGCTCAACATAGCGCGGTTGCCGGGGCTGACCCGGGGCGGGCCGGAACAGGTCGAGCAACAGGGACACGCGAACGCGCATCGAAACCCCGCCCGCGCGCGCCAGCGCCGAGGAACCGCCCGGTTCCGGTGCGCCAGTCTAAACCATGATCGGGTGCGATTCGGGAGGGGGCGGCGCAGCGCCGGCGCGCGCGATCACGCGCGTCGGGGGCGCCGGGCCAGTGGGCGCGGCGGCGGTGTGTTACGCCTTGACCAGTCGCAGGTGCGCCGGACGGCGGGCAAGCCCCGCCCGCACCATCCCGGCGAGCGCCGAAAGCTCGCGCCGGACCTAGGGGAATTGCGGGTGCTGGACCCCAAGCCGCGTTTCGACGGCGGTCAGGTAGTCGTGCAATTCTTCGAGGGTGGTGGCAACCTCTTCCAGGGCGTCCTGGCTGTTCCGCTCCATCTTCCTCGTATCCTTTTCGTCCGGTTTCCTATCCCACCATTGCAACCATGAACGCCACCGGCGCGGGGCTTTCGGCCAAGGGGCCGTGCCGTCCGCGACGGCGACCTTACTTGCCACTAGCAAATAATGTCCAGATGCAATTTCGCGCACCCCGCTACCCGTTGCGTGCATGACAACCAGAAGTCGAATCAAGGGGTTGAGGCCGGCGGTTGCAGTGTGTTCCGGCCGGGTGTGCGCGATGTCGCAGGGTGCTGAATTCCCATGAAATGACCGCGAATTCGGCGCGCTTGCCCAATTCTCTGGCAATACATGCCGCGCCATGCGACCCTTTGACCCCAGGGAAGGGAGGACGGCCATGAAATTGCGCGCGCTCGTGACGATGGTTCTGCTGTCGGGCCTTGGCGGGGCTGCGGCGGCCCAGACGGTGTTCGTCGACCAGGGCGACGACTGGACGCCCGCCCTGCGCGAGGCGTTCTACACCCAGGACCAGGGCTCGCGCATCATGCCGCTGGCCTGGATGCGGGCGCTGCGCCTACCCGATGGGGCGCTCTTCCTGCACGACGCGCTGGCGCGCTATGGCTATTTGCCGATGCCGGGGCGGCTGGACGGCGACCTGCCGGTGGGCTTCACCACCAACGGGCGGGGGCCGGACATGGCGGTGGGGATGACCTGCGCGGCCTGCCACACCCGCGAGATCGAGGTGGGCGGCACCGCCTACCGGCTGGACGGCGGCCCCGCGATGGTGGATTTCCAGAGCTTCCTTGAGGATCTGGACGCGGCCGTTCTGGCGCTGCTGGACGATCCGGCGGCGTTCGACGCCTTCGCCGCCGACGTGGCCGGGCCGGATGGCGACACCGCCGCGCTGCGCGAAGCGGTCGAGACCTGGAGCCTGCGCTTTCACACGCTGATGGCGCGGTCCCTGCCCGATCCGGCCTGGGGGCCGGGGCGGCTGGACGCGGTGTCGATGATCTTCAACCGGCTGGCGGGGCTGGATATCGGCCCCGAGACCGAGGATTACCTGATCCCCGAGAACATCGCCCTGGCCGATGCGCCGACGCGCTATCCGTTTTTGTGGAACGCCGCGCGGCAGGACCGCACGCAATGGCCCGGGTTCGCCGAGAACGGCAACGACCTGCTGGGCCTCGCCCGCAACCTGGGCGAGGTCTACGGCGTCTTCGGAGAGTTCCACCCCAGTACGAAACCGGGCCTCGTGTTCAAGCATGACTACGTCTCGCGGAACTCGGCCAATTTCGACGGGCTGCGCGCGCTGGAGGATTGGGTCTGGGAGATCGGCGCGCCGCGCTGGCCCTGGGCGCTGGACCGCGAGCTGGTCCGGCAGGGCCAGGCGGTGTTCAACCGGCCCGTCGCGGCGGGGGGCTGCGTGGCCTGCCACGGCAAGCGGCGGGGCGAGCGCCGCGCGCTGTTCCACAGCACCTTCGCCACGCCGATCCTGGATGTGGGCACCGACACCCGCGAATGCGCGATCCTGGCCCGCAGGGTGCAGACCGGCGTTCTGGAAGGCGCGAAGATCCCGCCGTTGCGCGACGAACTGGGCGCCGAGGCCCCGGCCTTCGAGGTGCTGGGCGTGGCGGTGATCGGCGCGATCATCCAGCAGGCCACGTCCTTCGGCCCGGCCGGGCTGGGGCAAGAGGCGGGCGGGGCGGATCAGGCCGAATTCATGGCCCAGTTCGACGACCTGCGCGGGGCCTTCCCGATGGGGGCGGCGGGCACGGGGCTGGAATCGGGCGAGACCGGGTGCAAATACGCCGCCCGCGTGCTGGAGGGGATCTGGGCCGCGGCGCCCTATCTGCACAACGGATCGGTTCCCAGCTTGCGCGAGTTGCTGACCCCGCCCGAGGAGCGTATCGCGGCCTTTACCCCCGGCCCGGTCTACGACATCGAGGCGGTCGGCATCGCCACCGATCAGCCCGGCTTTGGCCAGGTGATCGAGACCACCGGCTGCGCGGCGCTGGACAGCGGCAACAGCCGCTGCGGCCACCCCTATGGCACGACCCTGCCCGAGGCCGAGAAACGCGCCCTGCTGGAATATCTCAAGTCGATCTGAGCGGGCGCGCCTCAGCCCGCGGCGTCGTAGCGGGTGAAGATTTCGGTCGTGCCCTCGGGCGCGATCAGGTGGACGTCATAGGCCTCGCGCCGCGATTCCGGCCCCATGCCGGGCGAGCCGAAGGGCATGCCGGGCACCGCCAGCCCCACCGCCTCGGGCCGTTCGGACAGGATTCGCAGGATGTCGGCGGCGGGCACGTGGCCCTCGATCACGTAGTCGTCCACGCGCGCCGTGTGGCACGAGGTCATCGCCGGGGGCACGCCGTTCTCGATCTTGTGCTGCACCAGGGTGCCGCCCGGCACGTTCTCGGCGGTGACCGCGAAGCCGTGCGCCTTCAGGTGGTCCATCCAGGCCACGCAACAGCCGCAACCGCTGGTCTTCAACACGTGGATCGCCGGCCCCTCGGCCAGGGCCGGGGCGGCGGTGGCGGCGAGCAGCAGGGCGGCAAGCGGGGCAGCGGGGCGCATGGCGGGTGTCCTTTCCCGGGGATGGTGACGCAATGCTGCCAGCCGCGCGGTCCTTCCGTCCAGTGCCCCGCCGCGCGCGGCCGGTCACGTATGGGTGAGCCGGCCACGCCTTGGCCGTTTCGCGGGCCGCCGGGCCGATGTAAGACAGGACGAAGCGCCACCTGAAGGGGCCGCCGATGCGCCTGAACCCAGCCATGGAGTGCGGCCCGCGCCTGCGGGCAAGGGGCGCGGCGTGATGGCGGGCTGGGGCGAACTGGCGCTGGCCTTCGCGGCCTTCCTTGGCTCGCACGCGCTGCCGGTGCAGCCGCCGGTCAAGGCCCGGCTGACGGCGGTGCTGGGGCCGCGGGGCTATCTGCTGGCCTATTCCGCGCTGTCGGTGGCGATGCTGGCCTGGCTGATCGTCGCGGCGGGGCGTGCCCCGTTCGTGCCGCTGCTGCCCTGGGCGGCGTGGCAGGCCTGGGTGCCGACCGTCGTGATGCCGGTGGTCTGCCTGTTGATCGCCTTTGGCACCGCCGTGCCCAACCCGCTGGGATTCGGGGGCGCGCGCAACCACCTGTTCGATCCCGACAGGCCGGGCATCGTGGGGCTGACGCGCCACCCGTTGCTGTGGGCGCTGGCGCTGTGGGCGGGGGCGCATGCGCTGGCCAATCCCGACCTGGCGCATGTGCTGGTGTTCGGGGGATTCGCGGGGTTCGCCCTTGCGGGTATGCGCATCATCGACCGGCGGATGCGGCGTCTGATGGGGGTGGAGCGCTGGCAGCGGATGGCGGCCCGCACCGCGATCCTGCCGCTGGCCGCGCTGTCGGACGGGCGCTGGCGCCCCGCGGGCGCGCCGGACCTGCGGCGTCTGGGCGTTGGCCTTGCGCTGTGGGTGGGGCTGCTTTGGGCGCATGGCCCGGTGATCGGCCTCTCGCCGCTGCCCGCGCCGGTCTGACCCGCGGACACTTGGGCCGCGATGGCCCGAACCGCCTGATATCGGTGAGAAAATTGGAGCGGGCGATGAGATTCGAACTCACGACCCTTACCTTGGCAAGGTAATGCTCTACCCCTGAGCTACGCCCGCATCCATTGGGTGAGGCGTGATTTATAAAGTTGGGCCGGGGGCTGCAAGGGGAAATTTGCAGCTTTCCGCGAAATTTCTCGCCGCATCCGGGGGCGGCCGCCGGTGCCGGGCGATCCGGCCGCGGATGGGGCATGTCGCGGGCGCGGGGCTGCGGCGTTTCGCGCATGGCCGGGGCGCGCGTCGGGGCGTTTGCGCCTTGGTGCGCGGGAAAAAGAATGATGTAGTGGAAATGTGTATTTGCTTTGGGGGTACCACATGTTCAAGCATATCGCAGCGTCGGCCGGCCTTCTGGTCGCTATGGCCGGTTCAGCGCAGGCGGCCACGGTCGGCTTCGCCCTGACCATCGGCGGGTCCGCGAACGCGCCATCCTTCACCGTCGAGAACGTTTCGGACACGGCGCGGATTTCCGGGGGGCGGGTCGAGATCGGCCTCAAGAGATTCAACTTCGATTGCGTGACGAGCCCCGCCGCGCCGGGCGGAGGCACACTGAGCTTCACGACACCGGAAGTGGGCGGCTGCTTTCCCGGCGGCGGCCTGCGCCCCGACGAGATCGTGTTCCAGGCAAGCGATTTCGATCCGGGCGAGACGCTGTCCTTCTCGACCGATATCGACCCGGACTCCTATGATGCCGGGGTCTCCGGTTTCGGGGCGCTGATGAATGGGGGGCGCTTCGAGGTGACCTTCGTGGGGGCGGGTCTCGATGCGCCGCTCGGCGTGGACTTCGTCGGCCGCACGATGAGCTACCGCGTCACCGCCCCCACCGCGACCGTCGGGGCCGTGCCGCTTCCGGCCGGGGCGGCCCTGGTGTTGAC
>JBNGDM010000207.1:0-6299 GCA_049975105.1 Rhodovulum sp.
TCGCCAGTTCGACCGACCGGGTCTGCAACACCTTGGCGCCCAGGCTGGCCAGTTCCAGCATTTCCTCGAAGGCGATCTTGTCCAGCTTGCGCGCCTTGTCCTCGATCCGCGGGTCGGTGGTATAGACCCCGTCCACGTCGGTGTAGATATCGCAGCGCACCGCCCCGAAAGCCGCGGCAAAGGCCACGGCGGTCGTGTCCGACCCGCCCCGGCCCAGCGTGGTGATCCGGCCCTCGGGGCTGATGCCCTGGAACCCGGCCACGACGGCCACCTTCATGCCCTCGGCGAATTTCTGGTCGATATTGGCGCGCGGGATGTCCTCGATCCGGGCCGCCGAATGGGCGGAGGTGGTCTGCACCGGCACCTGCCAGCCCTGCCAGCTGCGGGCCGGGATATCCATTTCCTGCAGCGTCAGCGCCATCAGCCCCGCGGTCACGTTCTCTCCGGAACTGACAACCGCATCGTATTCGCGCGCATCGAACAGGGGCGAGGTTTCCTCGACCCAGCCGACCAGTTCGTTGGTCTTGCCCGACATGGCCGACACGATGACGATCACGTTATGGCCGCGCTCGACCTCGCGCTTGACCTTCCGGGCGGCGTTCTTGATGCGCGCCAGGTCGCCGACCGAGGTGCCGCCGAATTTCATCACGAGAACTGACATGCCGGCCTTTCCGCCCCGACTGGTTCCGCGCCCCTCTAGGCCGCGGCGCGGACAAGATCAATAGGGCAGGGGCTGGCCGTTCCAGGTTTCGAAACAACCCGTGCCGTCCAGGTCCAGCGCGGCGAAGCGTGCGCGCAACCCGGCGCTGGCCTCCGCCACGTCGATATCGGCCGCAGCCCCGCCCATGTCGGTGCGCACCCAGCCGGGGTGATAGATGCCCACCGCGATGCCCAACGGTTTCAGGTCGACGGCCAGGTTGCGGCCCAGGTTCAGCGCCGCCGCCTTGGACGCGCGATAGATATACGACCCGCCCGGCGCGCGTTCGCTCGACCCCATGGTGGACGCGATGATCGCCACCTTCGGCGCGTCGGCCCGGCGCAACAGCGGCAACAGCGCCTGCACCGTCAGGAACACGCCGGTGACGTTGGCGGCGAACATCTGCGCCCACATCGCGGGCGGATAGCCGGTTTCCAGCGCCTCGTGCTTGTCCAGGTACTGGCCCGCGTTGCAGACCAGCAGGTCGATGGGCTGGCCGGCCAGCCGTGCCGCCAGCGCCTCGTGCTGCTTGCGGTCGGTGACGTCCAGCGCCTCCCAGCGGGCGCCCTCGATGCGGGGGGCGTCGTCGGCCCGCGTGGTGCCGATGGGGGTCATCCCCTCGGCGGCATAGTCCTGCAACAGGCGCAGCCCGATGCCGCGATTGGCGCCGGTGATCAGCGGGGTCATGGGCAATCCTTCAGTTCGTCTTGCGTCCGGGGGTGAAGGGCAGGGGGGCGATCGGCACGCCTTCCTCGATCAGCTTCTTCGCCTCGTCCAGCTTGGCCTCGCCATGGATCGCGCGGCGCGGGGCCAGGCCCGCATGCATCTCGCGCGCCTCATGGGCAAAGCGCAGGCCCACGTAATCCGACTCGGCCTCGATCTTGCGCTTGAGCTCGGCCAGCGCCTGTTCGGCGGGGCTGGCCGGTTTCGACAGCGGCCGGTCGGGGCGGTCCTCGGCGGGGGTCGCGTCGCCGCCGATGCGGGGCGCCATCAGGCTTTTCTCGACCTGCGTGCCGCCGCAGACGGCGCAGGTCACCATGCCCGCGGCCTGCAGGCTGTCGAAGGCGTCGGCCGACTGGAACCAGCTTTCGAACCGGTGTCCCTCGGCGCAGCTCAGCGCATAGCGGATCATGTCGGACCCCAATCACCATACGTTCCGCGCAGAGATAACGGTTACGCGCGGGAATGCAACGTCAGCGCTGCGCTTGACCGCGCACCGCACAGCGATAGGTCATCGCACGACCGCACTTGCCCACGGAATGACCCCCATGCGCCTGTTCGCCGCCCTTTTGTCCGCCGCCGTGACCGCCGCCGCCCCCAGCGCGCAGGCGGCGCAGGGGTTCAGTTTTGCCTCCATCGACGGGGGCCAGATTGCGCTGGACGCGTTCCGGGGCCAGCCGGTCCTGGTGGTCAACACAGCATCGCAATGCGGGTTCACCGGCCAGTACGAGGGATTGCAGAAACTGCATGAACGCTATGCCCCGCGCGGGCTGGTGGTGCTGGCCGTGCCTTCGGATGATTTCAACCAGGAACTGGCCAGCGAGGAAAAGGTCAAGGAATTCTGCGACGTGAATTTCGGCCTGACCCTGCCGATGACCGAGATCACCCACGTCAAGGGCAAGAACGCGCACCCGTTCTACAAATGGCTCGCGGCCGAGGCCGGGTTCACCCCGGGCTGGAACTTCAACAAGGTGCTTCTGGGCCCCGATGGCGCGGTGTTGGCGACCTGGGGGTCGTTCACGAAACCCACCGCGTCCAAGCTGACCCGCCGGATCGAGGCGCTGCTGGCGCAGTGACGCCGCTTTTCCTGGGCGCCGAGATCTATCGCGGCTCGTCCTACGGCGCGGGGCACCCGCTGGCGATTCCCCGGGTTTCGACGGTGATCGACCTTGTCCGCGCGCTGGGCTGGCTGTCCCCGGCGCAATACCGCGCATCGCCCCGCGCCAAGCCCGCCGCGCTGACCATTTGGCACGACCCCGATTACCTGGCCGCCCTGGAACGCGCCGAGGCGCGGCAGCATGTCACCGAGGCCGAGCGTGACCGCTTCGGCCTTGGTACCCCCGCCAACCCGGTCTTCCCCGAGATGTTCCGCCGCCCCGCCACGGGGGCGGGCGGGTCGCTCCTGGCGGGCGAATTGCTAAAGGGCGGTGGGCTCATCCACCACCCGGCGGGCGGCACCCACCACGGGCTGCGGGCGCGCGCGAACGGGTTCTGCTATCTCAACGACCCGGTGCTGGCGATCCTGTCGCTGCGCCGCGCGGGCGTGTCCCGCATCGCCTATGTCGATATCGACGCCCATCACCCCGACGGGGTCGAGACGGCGTTTCGCGACGATCCCGATATCCTGATGATCTCGGTCCACGAGGAGCGCCGCTGGCCCTTTACCGGCGCGCTGGCGGATGCGGGGGCGGGCAACCTGTTCAACCTGCCCGTCCCGCGCGGGCTGAACGATACCGAAATGGCCGCGATCCGCGACCGGCTGATCCTGCCCCGCGTGGCCGCCCATGCGCCCGGCGCGATCGTGCTGCAATGCGGGGCCGATGCGGTCGAGGAAGACCCGCTGTCGCGCTTGTCTCTTTCGAACAATGCGCTGTGGGGCGTGGTCGCGGCGCTCAGGCCGCTCAGCCCCCGCTATCTCGTTCTGGGCGGGGGCGGATACAACCCGTGGTCGGTCGCGCGGGCCTGGGCCGGGGTCTGGGCGGTCTTGAACGATTTCGACATTCCGGCCATTCTGTCGGAACCGGGCCGGCAGGTGCTGCGCGCGCTGTCCTGGCCCGGTCGGCAGGCCGGCCGCCAGCCGCCCGCGCACTGGTCAGACACCCTGCGCGATGCGCCCCGGCCGGGGCCGCTGCGCCCCGAGCTGGCCGACCGCCTGCGCCGGCTGGAGCAGAGGAGGCCCCCCGCATGATCCGCGCCTTCGCCGCGATTCCATTGCCCGACGAGACGCGCGCGGCGCTGGGCCGGGCCCAGGCCGCCCTGCCGCTGGCCCGCCCCGTCCCGGCCGAGAACCTGCACCTGACGCTGGTCTTCCTGGGCGAGCTGCCCGAGCCGCTGCTGGAAGAGGTGCATTTCGCCTTCTCGGCGGTGCATGCGGGCGCCTTCGACCTGACCTTGCAAGGGCTGGGGATGTTCGGCACGCACCCGCCGCGCTCGGTCCATGCGGGTGTCGACGAAAGCGCGCCGCTGCGCCATCTTCAGGCCAAGCTGGAACAGGCCGCGCGCGGGGCGGGCGCCCGGGTCGAGCGCCGCCGCTTCACCCCGCATGTGACGCTGGCCTACCTGAATCCGCGCAAAACCGACCTGCCGCGGCTGGAACGCGCGCTGGCCGAGGGCGCCGGGTTTCGCGAAGGGCCTTTCCGGGTCACGGGCTTCACGCTGTTCCGTTCCGACCTGTCGCGCGACGGTGCGCAACATACGGAACTGGCCCATTACCCGCTTTCCGCTTCGCCTTGGGCCGCTTCTGGGCCATAGTAGCCGCGTATTAGGGGGAACGTCATGAGTTGGAGCATCGCGCCCGGACAGGGTGTCGGACAGCTGTGCCTCGGCATGTCGCGCGAGGCGGTGGAGGAACTGCCCGTGATGGGGCGGCCGCAGCATGTCTATCGTGGTTCGGGCGGGCGGCAGATGGAATATCGGGGCCTCGGCCTGCCGATCTGCGAATACCGCGACGGCGCGCTGGTGCGCATCGTCACCAGCCGGCATGTCGCGGGCGTGCGCGTCGACGGGATGGACGTCTTCGCCTGCGATCCGCTGGACCTGGTGCGGATGCTGGAAAAACGGTTCGGTGCCGTCACGCTGTGCCAGGAGCAGCTATGTTTCCGGGCGGCGGGGCTGATCCTGGGCGGGTTCTACGAACCGCATGACCACCGCTTTTTCCGGCCGGATATCGAGTATCACGACGAACGCAGCGTGACGCTGTACCAGCCGGGTACCTGCGACGGATCCTGCGATGTCAGCGAGGTGCTGAGCTTTCTCTAGGCTGCCTCACGGGGTGGGGACGCCGCCCGACATCACCGTCACGAACCAGTCGGTGTCGATATTGCCGCCGCACAGGATCACGCCCACCCGCTTGCCGGCCATCATTCCCCGTTCGGCCATCAGCGCGGCCAGCGGCGCCGCCCCCGCCCCTTCGGCCACATTGTGGGTGGCACGGAAATACAGCCGGATCGCCTCGGCCACCTCGTCGTCGGACACCGCGACGATCCGCTCGGCGCCCGCGGAATAGATCGCCAGCGCCTCGGGCACGGGCACCCGCACCGCGATGCCATCGGCAAAGGTGCGCGCGGTCTGCGTTTCGACGAAATCGCCCGCCGCCATCGAGCGCAGCACGCAATCGGCGTTCTCGGACACCACGCCCACGATCCGCGTGGACAGCCCCAGTGCGTCGCGCGCCGCGATCGTGCCGCAGATGCCCGACCCGCAGCCGATCGGAACGTAAACCGTGTGCAGGTCGGGCACCGCGGTGAACAGTTCGAACGCATAGGTCGCCACGCCGCGGACCAGTTCGCGGTGGAAGGGCGGCACGAAATGCAACCCCTCGGCCTCGGCCACGCGCATCGCTTCCTCGCGCGCTGTGTCGAAATCGGCGCCATGCACGATCAATTCTGCCCCGAAGGCGCGCATCGCGGCGTTTTTCTCGACGGAATTGCCCTCGGGCACATAGACCCGGGCCACCATCCCCGCCGCGCGCGCGGCCAGCGCCTGGCCCTGACCGTGATTGCCGCGGGTGGCGGTGACGATGCCGGGGCAATCGGGGTGGGTGCGTTTCAGCCAGTCGATGAAGGTATGCGCGCCCCGCACCTTGAACGCGCCGGTGGGCGTGTGGTTCTCGTGTTTGACCCAGACCTCGGCGCCGGTCTCCTCGGCCAGCAGGGGCCAGGCGTATTGCGGGGTCGCGGGCATGCGGGCATGGACGAAGGCGGCCGCCTCCTGCAACTCGTCCAGGGTGAATTGCGGGTCAGCCATGGTCGGTCCCTTTCGTGGCGGTCAATCCGGGTTCGCCGATCAGCCGGCCCAAGGCCGCCAGCAGCGAGTCCAGCCCCGCGCCGGCCTGTTGCTGGGCGGCGATGATGCGGGTCGCGCGCGCGGCCATCGCCGCCTGCGCCTTTGCGTCGATCTGGTCCAGGGCGCGGGCGATGTCGTCGGCGCCGGCCACCGGGCGGGCCGCGCCGCCCGCGTCGAGCGCCGCGTAGACGCCTGCGAAATTCGCCACGTGCGGGCCATGCAGGATCGCCGAGCCATGCGCCGCCGGTTCATAGGGCGTATGCCCGCCGCGGTCCACCAGCGACCCGCCGACGAAGGTGATCCCGGCCAGGTCGTACCACAGCGCCATTTCGCCCATCGTGTCGGCCAGGTAGACGGCGGTGTCCGGCCCCGGCGTCTCGCCCCGCGATCGCGTGGCAAAGGGCAGGCGCAGCCGCAAAATCTGGGCCGCGATCTCGGCCGCGCGGCGCGGGTGGCGGGGGGCAAGGATCAGCCGCAATTCGGGTCGTGCCGCATGCGCCTTGGCAAAGCCGCTCAGCACCACGCGTTCCTCGCCCTCGTGGGTCGAGGCCGCGAGCAGGGTTTCGGCGCGCGGGAAATGCGGGGCCAGGGCCGCCCG
>JBNGDM010000208.1:0-6292 GCA_049975105.1 Rhodovulum sp.
GGCCTCGAGCTCGGCCGCGGCCGGGGCCTGGGGATCTGACCCCCCCCCCCCCGCCGATCTGCCGCCCATCGCACGCGCTGGCCCTACGCCGCCCCGAAGGCGCTTGCCCACCCCTCCCGGCTCGGCCTGACTGGATCAACAGCCCACACGACCCCAGCAGGAGCCAAGCCATGCCCGCCCCCGACCGCATCCTCCGCTTGCCGACCGTCCTCGCCCGGACCGGCCTCTCCCGCTCCACCCTCTACCGCAAGATCGCCGACGGCACCTTCCCCGCCCAGCTTCGCATCTCCATCCACGGCGCGGGCTGGCGCGAATCCGAGATCGACCGATGGGTCGCCGACCCGGTGAGGTGGCGACCGGAAGGGGAGGGGCGGTGAAAACGGCTTCGGATAGAAGACCGGGCACGATAGCTGAAATGCAAGAGCGTACCCTTGGTGAGACTGATACGAAGGGCGTATTTCGTTGAAAAACTCGCGCTTGATCGAGTGACAAGTCACTGATTCAATTCGTCCTGCAGGGAGGGATTGGCGATGATGGGACCGAGGCAGGAAGCACAAGCGGCACTGTTCTACGAGTTCTCGCTCGAGGATCACGTCCCCCAAAATCACCTTCTGCGCTCGATTGATCGCTTCGTCGATCTGAGGAGCATCCGGGCGCATCTGGCGGATTTCTACAGCCACACAGGTCGCCCGTCTGTCGATCCGGAGCTGCTGATCCGAATGCTGCTGGTGGGCTATTGCTTCGGCATCCGCTCCGAGCGTCGGCTTTGTGAAGAGGTGCACCTGAATCTCGCCTACCGCTGGTTTTGCCGTCTGGATTTGGCCGACAGGGTGCCGGATCACTCGACTTTCTCGAAGAACCGGCACGGGCGTTTCCGCGACAGCGAACTGCTGCGCCATCTGTTCGAGACGACGGTGGCGCGGTGCATTGAGGAAGGCCTTGTCAGCGGGCAGCGCATGGCCATAGACGCCAGCCTGATCGAAGCTGATGCGAACAAACAGAACTCGACGCCAAGGGAGGAGTGGGACACATCAAGCATCGATCCGACAGATGCGCCCCGTGCTGTACGGGAGTATCTCGACACACTGGATGAGGCGGCATTCGGAGCTGCCAGCGATGTAAAGCCGAAGTTCACCTCGCATTCCGATCCGGCCAGCCAATGGACGGCGGCCCGCAAAGGCCCTGCCTTCTTTAGCTATTCCGACAACTACCTGATCGATACAGACCATGGCGTGATCATCGATGTCGAAGCCACCAGGTCAATCCGGCAAGCCGAAGTTGGGTCCACAAAGACGATGTTGGACCGCGTGAAGGCGAAGTTTGATCTGCACCCCGAACGGTTGATCGCCGACACCGCCTACGGAACTGGGCCTCTTTTGGGGTGGTTGCTCGACCGCAAGATCGCGCCGCACATCCCGGTATTCGACAAAGCGGGCCGATCCGATGGCACGTGGTCTCGGGCCGACTTCGAATGGGACGCGGAGAACGATCAATACATCTGTCCGGAGGGCTACGCCTTGAAGCAGTTCCGGCGCAACTACTCGGACCCGAACCGCGGACCGACTGGCAAAGGCACAGCTCGATACCGCGCCCTGAACGAGATCTGCCAGGCCTGTCCGTCGAAAGCCAGATGCTGCCCCAACGCCGATGCCCGAAAGAACACCCGGGAAGAGCACGAAGACGCTCGCCAGATTGCCCGCGACATCGCCAAGACCCGCCAGTACGACATCTCGATGAAGCTCAGGAAAAAGGTGGAAATGCTCTTCGCCCACCTCAAACGCATCCTTGGCCTGGGCCGCCTCCGATTACGTGGCCCGTGCGGCGCGAACGACGAATTCCTCCTCGCCGCCATCGCCCAGAACCTCCGCAAACTGGCCAAGATCTTTCCTGCACCGCAGCAACCGCGCAAAGCCTGATCAGAAAGGCGCTCTCGCTCCGTTCAGAGCTCCTCTTTCTGCGCCAGAAACACATTGTTTTTCAACAGAATCGGCGGGAACCAGTCATTCCCCGTGGATGCAGGCCGCTTTTAGCGAAGCCGTAAAAGCCGACAATACCGAGACCTCGGAGCGCTGGAGTCTGTCGCGCGAGTGACGGTCCGGACCGCGCCGGGTCTTTACCCATGCGGCGCCAGACGTGCCTCGGCATGAGCGGGTGTTTCTGGCCGACGACGCGCCCCTTGTTCAAGGCGGGGCGACAGGCGCGAATGGCAGAAAAGTTGGCAGTGGAGCTGGTAGCTCCGCCCAGCCACCACGCCCCGCCACGGCACCAGCCCGACGGTGGTGGGCTATGGTAAGACGGCCATTCCGCGCCGCGACCAGCATCTGGAGGGAGCCCATCCTTTGCCAATGCCGCGCCAAGACCAGACTGGCGAAATGCGAAGAGCGCATCTCATGTCGGTTCCCGCTGGCCAGCCAAAAAAACTTTGCCCGATGGAATAGAACCCGAAACGGCCCGTTGTCCCTGCATCGAACTCGTGCAGGGAGACCATCGTGAAACACACACCCGACGCCATCTTTCAGGGCAGCCAGACCGTCGCGTTCCGCAGCACCGGCACCGCCGGGGCCTTGGGGGCACAGGTAATCGTGCCGCGCGTCCTTTCCGACCGGCCGCCGCTTGTGGTGCTGCACGGCATTTCGCGCAACGCCGATGTTTTGGCGACGCTTTTCCGCGATCAGGCGGAACGCACCGGCCGCGCGGTGATCGTGCCGCATTTCCAGGAAACGGACTGGCCGCATTTTCAACGCCCGGGTCCCGCGGCACGCCCGGACCTTGCGCTGCTGGCGCTGTTCGACGCGATTGCCGCGCGCCTGGCCGCTGCTGCCGGGCCGTTCGATCTGTTCGGCCATTCGGGCGGCGCGCAACTCGCCCATCGGTTCGGGATGCTCTATCCGCAGCGCGTCGGGGCCCTGCACCTGGCCGCCGCTGGCTGGTATTGCCTGCCCGACGACAGGATGCCCTATCCCTACGGCGTGGGGAGCGATGCGGGTGGCAAGGCGGCCCTTTGGGCCCGACGCAAGCGGGCGGGACTGCAGTCGTTCCTGGATCGTCGCATCCATCTTTACGTAGGCTCCGCGGACACCGAGCGCGATGAAACGGTACGGCAAACACCCGACCTCGACCGTATCCAGGGACGGACGCGGCGCGAAAGGGCGCATTGCTATGCCGCCGCGCTTCGGAGTGCGGCGCTTGCGGCCGGGTTGCCCGACCGGGTCTCGCTGACGGAACTGTCTGGCTGCAGCCATGATGTCGTCTGGGCCATCCAAAAGGCCGGGCTGGCGCACATGGTTATGTCGTCCGCCGCGCCCGCGCCCGCCCAAGCCATTGCCGTCTGACCCCTCAGCCACAGGAGAATCCAGAATGATTTCGACCCTAGGAACAGTTCTCGATACCGCGAAATGGACGTTCTCAACGCGGCGCGTCAGCCGGTCCGCGGTCGCCGCAATGGACCAGGCATTCGCCCGAGCCCGGCCCGGTGACCTGATCCTCGCCCAGGTCGACCAGATCGGCCAGCACCGCCGCGTGCAGTTGCAGACCGGACGCCCCTCCGACATCTTCCCCGGCGATCACGTCGTACTGGCCTGCGGCGCGCGCTATGCCCCGGACCAGTTCGAGGGCCTGGCCGAGATCGCCGCGGATGGGGCGGACCTGTTGGCCGGGGGCGGCTGCATCGGGCGGATGGTGGCCCGCAACGACCGCATCCGGCCTGCCACGCGGCTTATCCCCCAGGGCCGTCTGCTGGACGGGGACGGACAGCCTGTGAACCTCGAGACCTTCGCAATGCCTGAACCCACTGGGCCGGTCGATATTCCCGTGATCGCCGTACTTGGCACCGCGATGAATTCCGGCAAGACGCTGGCGACGGCGCAGCTTGCGCTGGGGCTGCGTCGCGCGGGCTGGCGGGTCGCGGCGCTCAAGGCGACCGGCACCGGCGCTTTTGGGGATTTCAACGAGTACACGGACACCGGCGCGCATTTCGTCGCCGATTTCACCGATGCGGGGATGGTCACGACCTATCTGGAGCCGCACGCACGTGTGCGCCGGGGGATCGAGCGTTTGTTGGCTGCCTCGGGGAGCGCGGGCTGCGACATCGCGGTGGTGGAGGTCGCCGACGGGCTTTATCAGCGCGAGACGGCCGCCCTGATCGCCGATCCGTGGTTCCGCGACCGCATCTCGGGTCTTGTCTTCGCCTGTGGCGACGCGGTGGCTGCGGCGGGCGGCGTGGCCGAACTGGCCCGTCAAGGGCTGGTCCCCGACGTGTTGACCGGATTGCTAAGTTGTTCGCCGATGGCCGTGCGCGAGGCCGAACAGGCGACGGGCATTTCCGTCCGGCGCAAGTCGGATCTGTCCGATCCGGCCGAGGCAAACGTCTTTGCACTGCGCGCGGGTGCCGACTGGCGGCGCGCCGCGTGATGTCATTGCCGCCGATCCTGACCCGCGCCCGCATTCGCGGCCTGGTCCTGGTCAGCCTGCTGACATTGCTCCAGGGGCTGGCCGCCGGGGCGGCCGCGCTCGCCACCCGCCAGCTGTTCGAGGCGCTGCATGCGGGAAGCGGCCTGTCACCTCTGGCGATGGGCGGTCTGGCCGGGTCGGGCCTGGTTCTGGCGGCGGCGCGGGTGCAGGCCCGCGTCGCCGGAGAGCGCCTGGGACAGGGCTATGCACGCGATATCCGTGTGGCGCTGTTCGAGCACGCGGCGGGCATGGCTGCCAGCGACGTAGCCACACGGCGTGCAGGGTATATGAGCCTGCGTTTCGTAGGCGACATGACCGCGTTTCGCAACTGGCTGGCGTTGGGCCTGCCGCGCCTGATCGCCGGGGCGATCCTGATCCCGATGGCGCTGATGGTGCTGTGGCTGATGCACCCGGCCTTTCTGGCGGCGCTGGCCGGCCCCGCCATAATCGCCATGGGAGTGCTTGGCATGGGGGGGCGTCGGCTGGTGCCGCGGCACCGCCGGCTGCGCGCGCGCCGCGCCCGGATCGCGGCCGAAATGGCCGAACGCATGCCGCTGGCGCCCGAACTCGACCGGTTGGGTCGCCGCCCGACCGAATGCAAGCGGTTGGACAGGCGTACCAGCGCGATGGTGCGGGCAGCGCTTGACCGTGTGCGCCTTGCCGAAGCGCTCAAGGCCCTGCCCGACGTACTGGCGGGGTTGGCCGCGGTCACGATCCTGGCGCTTGGGGCGCGGCTGGGACTGGGCACCGGGACGATCGCGGGCGCGCTGGCGGCCCTGGGGTTGATGCTGAACCCGATGCGCGATCTGGCCTCGGTCGGAAACATCTTTGCCGCATGGCAGGCTGCTCGCGCCAAGGCGAGCGCCGCGCTAGGCCGCCCCCAGCGCGGCGGGTATGGCCGGCGCAGCCTGCCGAAAGGGCCGGTAGACCTTCGGATTCGAGGCCTTGATCTGCCGTCGGGTCGGCGGCTGGACCTGACTGCCAAACCCGGCGCGATCCGCTCCCTGACGCTGCCTGAACAGGATAGCGCTTTCGTGTTCGCGGCGCTTGCCAGGCTGGAGCCTGCCCCCGAGGGCGCCATCGCGCTATCCGGACGCCCGCTTTCCGATCTCAGCCGGGGCAGCCTGCGCCGCAACGTCGCGCGGGTGGGCTGCGATATTGCCGTGATGCAGGGATCGTTGCGCAGCGCGCTTACCATGGGCGGGCCACGGCGGACGGATACCGAGTTGCAGGCAAGGCTCGCCCGAATCGGAGTCGATGGCATATTGAGCCTGGCGGGTGGCGTGGACGCCCGCATTCTGGAAGGCGGGCGCAACCTGTCGCCCTCCCAAAGGCTGGCGATCAGCCTGTTTCGTGCCGCAGAGCAGAGACCGAGACTTGTCCTGCTGGACGCCAGTCTGGCACTTGCGACCCCGGTCGCGCGCAAGGCTGTTCGGGACTGGCTGCGCAGACAGGACTGTACCGTACTGGCCGATGCCGCGGCCGACCTGCACCGGCGGGAAAAGGTGCATGTCGCAGAATAGGCCCCACACCGGACTTCCGCATCTCACCTCGCGATGTCTTCCAGAGCCTTTTTTTCTTCATCCGCAGCCATGGGGGCGCCAGCTCCGATGGCCGCGAGATAGGCGTCGAGCGTGGCGAGCGACGAGGCGGGCGCATAGTCGCTGTCGGCGGCGCCCGCGATGACGGCAAAGCGTGGCTGCCAGCGATCCACGGCCCGGCAGGCGACCGAGACCACGGTAACGCGGTCAGGGCCGTCATGTTCGAATTCCCGGCACAGTTCGCCATCGACGTTGCGAAACGAGGCGATCACCTCGACCTCGCCGCCCTCGACCGCCTGCCG
>JBNGDM010000209.1:0-6192 GCA_049975105.1 Rhodovulum sp.
GTCAGCGCGACCGAGCCGTTGGAACCCGGGGTCACCTTCGATCCGTTCCGCTGCACCCTGCGGTTCCGCGCCCTCAGCCGCGCCCCCCGGGCCGAACTGGACGAAACGCTGGCCTATGTCGCAAGCCAGGCGCGGCTTTACGATATCCCCGCACAGGAAAAGACCAAGTCCGGGGGTGACGACATGATCCGCGCGGTCATCACCGCCCAGGGCACGCTTTTGCAGGCGGCCGCGCCTTCCGGAACCTTTGCCGGCCGCGCGGCGTCGGCGGCCCGTGTCCTGGACGCGGTCCTGCCCAAGGCGGGGCTCGACGCGCTGGCAAGCCGGGTCGGCCCGGCCCGGGCCGAATCCATCCGAACCGGCACGCCCGACGCCCTGTCCGCACTCGTGGTCGAGGCCCTGGACGCGCTGGACCGTCAACCCGCCACGCCCGCCATCCCCACCGCACCGGCGGCGCCCACCCCCGCCGTCACCCGAACGGCCCAGACCCCGCCGCGGCCGAAAAGCGTCTTCAAGGTCGACCAGGCGCGCATCGACATGCTGATGAAGCTGGCAGGCGAACTGATCGTGGCCAAGAACGCGCTTCCCTACCTCGCCGAGCGGGCCGAAACGCTCTACGGCAGCCGCAAGATGGCGCGCGAGATCAAGGCGCAATACGAGGTCTTCAACCGCATCGTCGACGAGATGCAGGGCGCGGTGATGCAGGTGCGCATGGTGCCGTTGTCCTCTGTGTTCGAACGCTTCAGCCGGCTGGTCCGCGACCTGTCGCGCCAGTTGGACAAGCCGATCCGCTTCGAGATCGAGGGCGGCGAGACCGAGGCCGACAAGAACGTGGTGGAATCGCTCGCCGACCCGCTCGTGCACCTGATCCGCAACGCGATGGATCACGGCATCGAACCCCCCGCGGCGCGCGCCGAGGCCGGGAAACCGCGCGAGGGGCTGGTGCGGCTGTCCGCGCGGCTGTCCGAGGACCAGGTGGTGATCGAGGTCGCCGATGACGGCAAGGGGATCGACCTGGACCGCGTGCGCGAAAAGGCCGTCGAGCGCGGCCTGCTGAGCGCCGAGGCCGCCGCCGCCCTGCCCGAGGCCGACGCGATGCGGCTGATCCTGCAACCGGGCTTTTCCACCGCCGCCGAGGTGTCCGACCTGTCGGGCCGGGGTGTCGGCATGGATGTCGTGGCCTCGATGGTCGAACGCGCGGGCGGCACGGTGTCGCTGGCCAGCCGGGCCGGGGACGGCACCACGGTGTCGATCCGCCTGCCGCTGTCGATGGCGGTGCGCCGGGTGATGATGGTCGACCTGGACGACGCCTGTTACGGCGTGCCGCTGGAAAGCGTGCTGGAAACCATCCGGTTACCCGCAGGGGATGTGCACCTGCACCTGGACCGCCCGCAGATCGTGCTGCGCGACCGGCTGGTACCCCTGTTCGACATGCGCAAGGCGCTGCGCCTTTCGCCGCTGGACCCGCCCGCGGGGGAATTGTCGGTGCTGGTCGTCTCGACCACCATGGGGCCGGCCGGCCTGATCGTCGACGATTTTCGCGCCGGCACCGAGGTCATCCCCCACCCGCTGGAGGGGCCGCTGGCCGGGATCCGCTGGATCTCGGGGGCGGCTTTGCTGGGCGATGGCAGCATCCTCTTGCTGCTGGATATCGAGGAGGTTCTGAAATGCCGATCCTGACCGAGGGCGACATCGCCCGCATCGACGGCGCCGCCAGCGTGGAAGAGGCCGAAACGCTGGTCGCCTTTCTCGAGGGGGCCGCGGGGCGCCGCGTCGACCTGTCCGCGGCCAGCCATCTGCACACGGCGGTCTTGCAGGTGCTGATGGCCTATCGCCCCACGGCCACCGCCCTGCCCGGCGATGCCGACCTGAACGCCCTGCTCGCCCCGGTTCTTGCCGGGGACGACCCGACGATGACCGATGCCGCCTGAACGGCCCGAACGAAAGTAAAAAGATGATGAAAAACATACTTCTGGTCGATGACAGCCCGACCGTGCTGACCAGCATGCGCCAGACCATCACCCGCGGCGGCTATGCCGTCGAGGATTGCCGCAGCGGCGAGGACGCGATGAAGAAGCTGGGCTCGGGCTATCGCCCCGACCTGATCATCACCGACCTGAACATGGACGGCATGGACGGGATCGAGTTCATCACCCAGGCCCGCAAGAGCGGCGGTTGCCGGTTCACGCCGATCCTGATCCTGACGACCGAAAGCGGGCAGGATCACCGCAACCGCGCCAAAAGTGCGGGCGCGACCGGCTGGCTGGTGAAACCCGTCGCCCCGCAACAGCTTTTCGACGTTCTGAACCGGGTTCTTCCGACCTAAGCGAGGACGCCCATGGCGAAAACGATGGCAGCCGGCCGCGATCCGGCCCCGCCCGGGACGCTCCCCCCGGACGACCCGGTCGCGGCGACCTTTTCCGCGGCGATAGCGGAATATTCCCGCGTGCTCTGCGCCCAGATCCGCGCCGCGTCGGAACTCTCGCACCAGGCGGCGACGACCTGGGTCGAGGGGGCCGGCGCACTGATCACGGCGGTCGATGCGCTGCGCGACCAAGCGCGGGCGATCGCGGACGAGGGCGGGGCCATGGACCAGACGGACGCGGCCTCCTCCGATCCGCGCCAGACCGCGCTTCTCTCCGCGGTCGACGCCTTCGCCGAACAGGCCGTCGCGCAGCTTCTTGCGTTGATCGCCGAGGGGCAGCGCCACGACAAGGCCAGCCAGATGCTGGACGCGCTGGACGGGTTGGCCAGCGGCATCGCCGCGCTGGACCTGACCCGGTTGACCGCATCGCCACACGGCGCGGCCCTGCCACACCGGCTGATCGCACAGGCCGAAGACGGGTTCGTGATGCCGGAACAGCGCGCGGCGCTTGCGACGGCGCGAGGCCTGCCGGACGATCGCGATGGGCCCCGGCCCCCGGTGGAACTTTTCTAGCCGTTCGCCCCCCCGCGCCGCGCGACAGGGCGCCCCCAGGTCCGCGAAATCGGGCTTTGGGTGAGAGACGCCAGGGGGGTGCGAGGATCGGCCAGCTCGGCCGCCAGCGCGCGGCGACGCGCGATCTGGCGAAGGGCCGGATCGATGCGGCGCTGGCGGCCTATGACGATCACGGGCGTGTCCATCCCGCCCCGCGACGCGGCACGCGAGGCTCTGATCGAGGGCTGGGGCCGCAACCGGCAGCCCGACCCGGACGCGAGCTGCATCATCCTCACGCACACCAATTCCGAGGTGCAGGCGCTGAACGCGGCCGCGCGGGAGACTGACGAGCTCGGCGCCGAGGTCGAGTTGAGCGTCGAGCGCGGGCGTCGGACCTCCCCCCCCTGTAATCCGGGCCATTGCGAACTGGAATTTCCCCCTTTGACTGGGTGAAGGAGGAAGACCCACGAAGCGGAAACGGTTCTCTGAAGAGAAGATCATCGGCGTGCCGAAGGAGCACGAGGCCGGGGCGAAGGTTGACGACATCTGCCGTCGGCACGGCATCAGTTCGGCGACGTTCTACGATGAGCCATTGCTGCGCCATTGGTCCGAGCACAATGGCGAATGCGCAAGAAGTATGGCGGCATGGATGCATCCGAAGCCAAGCGGCTGCGCAAGCTCGAAGCCAAGAACGCCGGGATCAGTAGAGGAGGTGGTCAAGCGCATGAAGGCGCTGGCGTCGGAGAACCGGCGCTAAGGCTATCTCCGCCTGCACGCCATGCCACGGCGCGAGGGCCCCGTGGTGAACCATAAGCGGACCTACCGGCTTTACACCGAACAGGCCCTGCAGGTGCGAACCAAGAAGCGGCGCAAGCTGCCTCAGTCGACGTAGGCCGCCCTACCGGTCGCCTGCTGCAGAACACCCTGAACAAGGCCTGCTCATTGCCGAGAGCTTGGCTCCTTTGGAAAAGCCTTTGCTACCGTGCGCGAATCCACGAACGCATTTGGTCGGACCAAGAGCCTCATCACCGACGCTACGCCTGTCTCAAGGGGAAATTTGGGAAAATGCCGGGGCAATCTGGCCTTAAGGCCATATTTTCCTGCAACATCGGATTGTTATGCGGATGAGATGGTGGAGCCGAGGGGAATCGAACCCCTGACCTCGTCATTGCGAACGACGCGCTCTCCCAACTGAGCTACGGCCCCGATGCGCGCTCATGTGGCCCATGGCGCGAAGGTTGTCAAGCGGTCTGGCCGACATGTTGGTGAACGAAGGACTGAATATCGGCCGCGGGGCGCGCACCGGCCAGACGGGCAACCTCGCGCCCCTTGTGGAACAGAATCAGCAAGGGGATGCCGCGAATGTCATAGCGCACGGTGGCGTCGGGATTGGCCTGGGTGTCGACCTTGGCAAACCGCACGGCGGGGGCCAGCGCCTGAGCGGCCTGGGCGAATTGCGGGGCCATCATCCGGCAAGGTCCGCACCACGCCGCCCAGAAATCCACCAGCAGCGGCAGGTCGTCGTTTTTCACGCATTTCTGCAAGGTCGCGAAATCGAGTTCGGCCACCTTGCCCTGGGCCAGCTTCGCGCCGCAGGTCCCGCATTTCGGCCCGGCCTCCAGCCGGTCGGCAGGCACCCGGTTCACGGCACCGCACGCGGTGCAGGTCAGTTTAAGTCCGGCGGCCATGGCGCGCCCCCCAATTACATTCGCTAACTTGAATATATTGCGTTCGACGGGGGCGTTTTCAAGGAGAAACTTGCACCAAGGATGCCTCAAACCGGAACGAAATACCGTCCTTGCCGACTGTCGCCGGCCGAACAACTGCCGTTGCGCGAAACCTCTGCCGCGGAGCCGGCCCGCCTGACAGACACCTACTCGCGCGCGGCCAAGACGCGCCACGGCACCGCCTGGCTGACCGATCGCGGCGTCACCTTGCGCCCGGCCGGCCTTTCCCCCGAACCGGCGGCGCTGGTCACGGCGGCTGGACCGGCCTGCGCGACCTGCTAGGCTGGGTGCCGATGCCACGGGAGTCCACGCCATGTTATCGAAACGGCTCTGGCAACTGATCCGCCTGTCGCGCAGGCTTTGGGTCAGGACGACGCTGATCGCGCTGCTCGGCGTGGTCGCCGCGCTGACCGCGGCCGCGCTCGACCCGATCATGCCCGCCGTACTGGCCGACCGGATCGGCGAGGACGCGGTCATGCCGATCCTGAACGTGCTGGCCTCCTCGATGCTGGCGGTCACGACCTTCTCGCTGTCGGTCATGGTCTCGGCCCACCGCGCGGCCTCGGCCCAGGTGACGCCACGCTCGCACCGGCTGTTGCTGGAGGACACGACGACCCAGACGGTGCTGGCGACCTTCCTGGGCGCTTTCGTCTTCGCCCTGGTCTCGATCATCCTGTTCCGGGCGGGACTGCATGCGGGTTCGGCGCCGGTGGTGGTGTTCCTGTTCACGGTGCTGGTGGTCGCGCTGGTGGTCCTCGCGATCCTGCGCTGGATCGACCACCTGTCGCGGCTGGGCAGCGTGGACGAGACCATCGGCCAGGTCGAGGCGCGGGCCCGCGCGACGCTGAAACGGACCCGCGCGGCACCCAGCCTGGGTGCCCGCCCCCTGCCCGGCCAGTCCGCGATCCCCGAGGGGGCGCGGCCGATCCCGGCAGCGCGCGGCGGCTATGTCCAGTTCGTCGACATGGCCGGGCTGTCCGCGGTGGCCAGGGACGCAGGCTCCGAGATCTACGTCACCGCCGCACCGGGCGAATTTCTGGTGGAGGGCGCACCGCTTGCCTGGCTGCACCCCGCCGACAGCACGCCCGCCGACGCGATCCCGCCAGCCTTCGAGATCGGCCCTGTCCGCAGCTTCGATCAGGATGCGCGTTTTGCCCTTGTCGTGCTGTCCGAAATCGCCTCGCGGGCGCTGTCGCCGGGGTTGAACGACCCGGGCACGGCGATCGACGTGATTGGGCGACTGGAACGCCTATTGGCCGAATGCGACGATGCCGAAGACGAGGTGCGCTATCCGAACCTTTTCGCCCCGACCACCCGCGCCGACGACCTGGTGCAGGACGCGTTCGACGCCATCGCCCGCGACGGGGCCGGCATGGTCGAGGTGATGCGCCGGCTGGTCAAGGCGCTGAACACGCTGCGCGAGGGCCCGGACCCCGCCTTCGCCCGGGCCGCCGAGAGAATGACGGCACGCGCCCTGGCCCATGCGGACTTGGCGCTGGTGCTGGACGAGGACAAGGAATCGCTGGAGGCCCTCGCGCGGCGCTAGCG
>JBNGDM010000210.1:0-6167 GCA_049975105.1 Rhodovulum sp.
GGCTGGATCCTCGAACTCGACCGCGGCCGCGGCATCCCCTACGAGGGCAATTATTCCGCCTGGCTGGAGCAGAAATCGAAACGCCTCGCCCAAGAGGCGCGCGAGGACAAGGCCAAGCAGAAGCAACTCGAACGCGAACTCGACTGGATCCGCGCCGGCCAAAAGGCCCGCCAGGCGAAATCCAAGGCCCGTATCCAGGCCTACGAGGAACTGGCCAGCCAGTCGGAACGCGAGAAACTCTCGCGCGCCCAGATCATCATCCCCAACGGCCCCCGCCTCGGCGGCCGCGTGATCGAGGTGACCGGCCTGAAAAAGGGCTATGGCGACCGCCTGCTGATCGAGGATCTCTCCTTCGCCCTGCCGCCGGGCGGCATCGTCGGCGTGATCGGCCCCAACGGCGCGGGCAAATCCACGCTGTTCCGCATGCTCACCGGCCAGGAACAGCCCGACGAGGGCAGCATCGAATTCGGCGACACGGTGAAACTGTCCTATGTCGACCAGTCCCGCGATGCGCTCGACCCCAACAAGACCGTGTGGGAGGAAATCACCGACGCGCTGGATATCGTGGTCCTCGGCGATGCCGAGGTGAACTCCCGCGCCTATTGCTCGGCCTTCAACTTCAAGGGCGGGGACCAGCAGAAAAAGGTGGGGCTGCTGTCGGGGGGCGAGCGCAACCGCGTCCACATGGCCAAGCTGTTGAAATCCGGCGGCAACGTGCTGTTGTTGGACGAGCCCACCAACGATCTCGACGTCGAAACCCTTCAGGCGCTGGAAGCCGCGCTCGAGGATTTCGCGGGCTGCGCCGTCATCATCAGCCACGACCGCTTCTTCCTCGACCGCCTCTGCACCCACATCCTCGCCTTCGAGGGCGAGGCCCATGTCGAATGGTTCGAGGGCAATTTCGAGGCCTACGAGGAAGACAAGATCCGCCGCCTCGGCCCGGACTCGGTGGAGCCGAAGCGGGTGAAGTACAAGAAGTTCGCGCGGTAATCCCTAGGACGCCCCCGGATCGCCCGTTCACTTGGGCACCCCCGGACGGCAAATGCACTTAGGATCGCGCCCGGCCCGAGGGTGGGCGCGGTATCGCGCCCGCCCTGGGGGGGCGGGTCGGGCGCGATCCGGGGCTGACGCCCCGGGGTGACAGGTCCGATGCAAGTGCGCTATTCAGATAGTGCCTTCAGTGGATGGTGAGTGCATTATCCAATGCAGCTGGAAAATTTGATTCTGCGGGGAAAAATTGAAGAAAGAGCAGAAAGCGAAGGAACCTCGAAAGTCGTGTTTTTTTGTCACACCTATTGGTTCTGACGGCTCAGATGCACGCCAGCGAGCGGACGCGGTATTGAAACACGTACTTAGACCATCTCTGGAATCTGACTATGACATAGTCAGAGCCGATGAGGTTGATGACCCGGGCACTATTACTGAGGATATTATTGTACGGCTGTACAAGTCAGACTTGGTGATTGCGGATCTAACGTCCCAAAATGCTAACGTAATGTATGAAGTTGGTATTCGGCATTCCTTTAGCTCTCCAATTGTTCAGATCGCCCAAGATGGAGAAAAACTTGCCTTCGATCTAGCCGGGGAGCGAACAATTTTCTTTGATATCAAAAACCTCGATTCCGTCGAAGACGCGAAGAAGAAGATATCAGATGCGGCGCGGCGCGCTGTTGATGCAAAACCATTTCGCTCTCCAGTCGTCAAAGCCATTCAAATGGACAGTCTATTTTCCCAAGCGCCGGCAACACCTGTTACGGAAACTTTAGTTCAGAAATTGGAGGAGCTCGAAACCAAGCTAGATGATGTTTCCAGCGACTTGGGTGCCTTAGGATTCCAAGTAGAATCGAGCAATGCATATTTTGGTGGCGGCCTTAACCCGCATGACGAGAGAAAACTCGAAGAGGTTCTTCGCTTTTTTGATCTAGTGAGCCCAACGGACATTGCCCGCCTTGCAAGCGCCCTGAAGGCGAAATGACGCGAAGTCACCTTGGCAAGGGTAAAGTGGGTGCCAACCCAACACCCGCTCACCGCCTCCTCACACCGGCTCCCCGCTCGGCCCCTTGTCCTCCAGCCCCTCGATCACCTTGGCCAGCCGCAGCTGGGCATAGGCCTTCAGCACGTCGTTGATCAACGCCTGGTATCCCTTGCCGTTGGCGCGATAGAACTTGGCCACCGGTTCCTCCAGCAGCAGGGTCACCCGCACCTTTTTCGGGTTCTTCGGATAGATTTCCGGCAGGATGTGCCAGGCCTCGGGGACGTGCAGCGCCTCCATCTCGCGGCCATAGACGAACATGTGCAGCCGCATCACCGCCTCTTGCGCGCTGGCCAGTTCGCGCAGCTCGCGCTTGCCCAGGTGGCGGTCGGCGCGCGGGCGCATCGGGTGGGGGTCCATGAAATCGTCATGGTCGAACATGGCGTCGGTGTTGGGATCGGTGTCGCGCTTTGTCATGGGGGGTCCTTTCGCCGGGCCACCATGCGCCCGCCGGGTTAACGCCCTCGGGCCGCACCGTTCGGGGTCTTACGGGAGTCATATGGAATTCATATGCGAGTCATATGGAATTCATATCGGGGCCGATCCGCCCCCGGGCCGCGTTCATTTTTCTTGCAACGGTGCCGGTTTTGCCCCATATGTATCGGGCGACGTTACGACTTTCGACCACTGTCTTCCTTCACGGCTGCAGTTCCTCGATCGACCCATGACTGCGCCGACCCGTTGCATAATGCGAGCGGGACCAATGACTTAGGAGACAGACGGATGGCCAATGGCACCGTGAAATGGTTCAACGAAACCAAAGGTTACGGCTTCATCGCCCCCGAGGGCAGCTCGAAGGACGTGTTCGTTCACATCACCGCGCTGGAACGCGCCGGCCTGCGCACGCTGGCCGACAACCAGAAGGTGACCTTCGACATCGAAGCCGGCCGCGACGGCCGCGAAAGCGCGACGAACATCGCGCTGGCGTAATCGCCAACACCTTGAATTGACTGCCAAAGGGCGCCCATCGCGGCGCCCTTTTCGCGTTTGCCGCGCCCCGCCCTGGCGTTGACCGGTCCCCGGCTTCGGTGTACCCCGGATCCACGGCACCGGGGGAACCGGAAGGTCCGCCAAAAAGCCGCAACAGAACGGCCGGGACCGTCAGACACGATGTCTCGATCAGGGAGGATATCCATGAAGATCAAGGGTTTGGCCGCTGCATTCGCGGTCGCCGTCGCTGCGCTTGGCGCGGGCGCGGCCTGGGCGCAGGACTATACGTTCAAGCTGCACCATTTCCTGTCTGCCAATTCGCCCACACACACCGAGACGCTGGTTCCCTGGGCCCGCGCGGTCGAGGAGAATTCCGGCGGCAAGGTCAAGATCGAGATCTTTCCCTCGATGACCCTGGGCGGCCGCCCGCCCGAATTGATCAACCAGGTGCGTGACGGCGTGGTCGACATGGTGTGGACGGTGAATGGCTATACCCCCGGCCTGTTCCCGCGCACCGAGGTGATGGAACTGCCCTTCGTCTTCGTCAACGATCCGGGTGCGGCCAACCTGGCCCTCCACGACATGTTCGACACCGACCTGAAGGACGATTATGCCGGCGTCGAGGTGATGTTCCTGCATGTCCATTCGGGCCAGGCGATCCAGATGCGCGACACCGAGATCCGCAGCCCGGCCGATTTCCAGGGCAAGAAGATCCGCATTCCCACCCGCACCGGCGCCTGGGTGCTGGAGGCGCTGGGCGCGGTGCCGGTGGCGATGCCGGTGCCCGAACTGCCGCAGGCCCTGCAAAAGGGCGTGGTCGACGGCGCGCTGATCCCGTTCGAGATCATTCCCGCGCTGAAAATCCAGGACCAGACCGCCTATCAGGTCGAGCTGGCCGACAAGACGCGGCTGGGCACGACAACCTTTCAGCTGTCGATGAACAAGGCGAGATGGGACAGCCTGCCTGCCGAGATCCAGCAGGCGTTCCGCGATGCCTCGGGGCCGGACTGGCTGGCCGAACTGGGGCGCGTGTGGCGGGGCACCGAGGAATTCGGGATCAAGGTGGCCGCGGAGTCGGGTAACGCCCATATCACGCTGTCCCCCGAGGAAACCGAGGCGTTCCGCGCGGCCACGCAACCGGTGATCGACCGCTGGATCGCGGAAATGGACTCCAAGGGGATCGACGGCGCCGCCCTGGTCGAGAAGGCGCGCGCGCTGATCGCCAAGCACGGGACCATGTGATGGCCGAGGGCGCCCTGGCCGGTCGGCGGGGGTTTGCCGCCCTGGTTGCGGCGCTCGCCACCGGCTGGGCGCTTTTGGGCGGCGCGGTGCTGATCGCGGTGGTCGCGATGAACGTGGCCTCGGTGATCGGCGGCGTGGTCTGGAAACCTTTTCCCGGCGATTTCGAGATGACGCAGGTGGGCGTGGCGGTCGCAGCCTTCGCCTTCCTGCCCTGGTGCCAGATCATGCGCGCCAATGTCAGCGCCGATATCTTCACCATGGGTGCCTCGCCCGCCTGGGTCGCCCGGTTCCGGCTGGCGGCCTCGGTGGTGGCGCTGGTTTTCGCAGGGCTGCTGCTTTGGCGGATGTCGGCGGGCATGGCCGACCAGCGTCAGTATGGCTACACGACCACCATCCTGCAATTCCCGATCTGGATCGCCTTCGTGCCGGTGCTGGTCTCGCTGGCGCTTCTGGCGTTGGCCAGCCTGGTGACGCTGATCGAGGACGCGCGCGGCGCGGCCAGCGGCGGGGCCGATGGCTGAGGCGCTGTCGCTGGGCCTGGGCGGGCTTGCGGCGCTGATCGTGCTGATCGCGCTTCGGATGCCCATCGCCTATGCGATGATCCTGGTGGGCGGGCTGGGCATCGCGGCGCTGAACGGGCCGGCGCTGATGCTGAACCAGCTCAAGACGCTGGCCTGGGGGCAGTTCTCGATCTATGACCTGTCGGTCGTGCCGATGTTCGTGCTGATGGGCGCCTTCGCGTCCCGCGCGGGGCTGAGCCAGGCCCTGTTCCGGGCGGGGAACGCGTGGCTGGGCTGGATGCGGGGCGGCACGGCGATGGCGGCCATCGCCGCCTGCGCGGGGTTCGGGGCGGTCTGCGGGTCGTCGCTGGCGACCGCGTCGACGATGGGCAAGGTCGCGCTACCGGAACTCAGGCGCTACAACTACTCGGGCGCGCTGGCCACCGGCACGCTGGCCGCGGGGGGCGTGCTGGGCATCCTGATCCCGCCCTCGGTCGTGCTGATCATCTATGCGATCATCGTCGAGGCCAATGTCGTCACGATGTTCATGGCCGCGATGCTGCCCGGCGCGCTGGCCGTGGTGCTGTTCCTGCTGACCATCGCGGCCTATGTCGCGATCCGCCCGAATGCGGGGCCGGCCGCCGGCGCGCCGGACGGGGCCGAGTTTCGCGCGGCGACCATCGGCGTGCTGCCGGTGCTGGTGATCTTCGCCATCGTGCTGGGGGGCATCTACGCGGGGCTCTACAACCCGACGCCGGGGGCGGCGGTGGGGGTGGCGCTGGTCTGGCTGTATGGCGCGCTGCGCAGGCGGTTGCGGCTGGCCGAGATGCGCGAGGCGCTGCTGGAAACCGCCTCGACCACCGGCATGATCTACCTGATCCTTCTGGGCGCGGAACTGATGAAGATCTTCATGTCCCGCGCCGGACTGCCGCAGGCCACGGCCGAGTGGATCGTCGCCTCGGGCATGGCACCGATGGCGGTGATGGTGCTGCTGTTGCTGGCGCTGATCCTGCTGGGCTGTTTGATGGACAGCCTTTCGATGATCCTGCTGGTCATCCCGTTCTTCTGGCCGGTTCTGGTCGAGCTGAACGGCGGGATTTACCAGGGGGCCGAGGGTGCGGGTTTCGCGATGAGCACCGAGGATCTGAAGATCTGGTTCGGGATTCTCGCGCTGATCGTGGTTGAACTGGGGCTGATCACGCCGCCGGTGGGGATGAATGTCTTCGTCATCTCGTCGCTGGCCAGGGACACGCCGATGATCGAGACCTTCAAGGGGGTGGCCCCGTTCTTCGGGG
Source organism: Rhodovulum sp. (assembly GCA_049975105.1). Taxonomy (GTDB): domain Bacteria; phylum Pseudomonadota; class Alphaproteobacteria; order Rhodobacterales; family Rhodobacteraceae; genus Rhodovulum. The sequence goes on from JBNGDM010000210.1 coordinate 6,000, forward strand.
CGGAACTGGTGCGGGTGGGGCTGTTGCTGGCCTTTCCGGCGCTGACCCTGTGGCTGCCGCGCGTGTTGAGCTGATCGGGCCTGCGCCCGGTTGGCCAAAGCCGGCCCCGCGGCAGGCCGCGGGACCGGGTCCGATCCGAGGGACCGTTCGGATCAGAAATCCTGCCAG
>JBNGDM010000211.1:0-6141 GCA_049975105.1 Rhodovulum sp.
TTTTCCTGCGCGCTTTCGCCAAAGGCCGAGATGATCGCACCCGCATGGCCCATCTTGCGGCCCTTGGGCGCCGACAGCCCCGCGATATAGGCGACCACCGGCTTGGTCATGCTTTCGGACACATAGGCCGCGGCCTCGGCCTCCTGCGGGCCGCCGATCTCGCCGATCATCATCACCGCGTCGGTCTCGGGGTCGGCCTCGAACAGTTCGAGGATATCCTTGAAGGACGAGCCGTTGATCGGGTCGCCGCCGATGCCGACGGAGGTGGACACGCCGATCCCCAGCGCCTTCATCTGGCTTGCGGCCTCATAGCCCAGCGTGCCCGACCGCCCGACGATGCCGACGCGGCCCGGCATGTAGATATGCGGCGGCATGATGCCCATGAACCCCTTGCCGGGCGAGATCACGCCCGCGCAGTTCGGCCCGACCAGGCGCATCTTCTTCTCGCGCGGATAGCGGCGCAGAAAGCGTTTCACCCGCATCATGTCCTGCGCCGGGATGCCGTCGGTCACGCAGACCGCCGTCTTGATGCCCGCGTCGGCGGCCTCCATCATCGCGTCGGCGGCAAAGGGCGGCGGCACGAACAGCAGCGACGCCTCGGCGACGGTGGCCTCGACCGCCTCGCGCACGGTGTTGAAGACGGGGCGCCCCAGCACGGTTTCACCGCCCTTGCCGGGCGTCACGCCGGCGACGACGTTGGTGCCGTACTCGATCATTTCCTCGGCATGGAACTTGCCGATCCGGCCGGACATGCCCTGGACAACGACCTTGGTGGTCTCATCGATCAGAATGGCCATGGGTTCCTCCTCAGGCGGCGAGTTTCGGACGCGCGGCGACGGCCTTTTCGGCGGCCTCGGCCAGCGTGTCGGCGGTAATCAGCGGCAGGCCGGAGGCGTCGATGATCTTGCGGCCCTCCTCGACATTGGTGCCCGCAAGGCGCACCACGACGGGCAGGGTCAGACCCTCGGCCTTGTAGGCCTCGACCACGCCCTGGGCGACCCAGTCGCAGCGGTTGATGCCGGCGAAGATGTTCACCAGGATCACGCTGACATTGGGGTCCGACAGCACGGTGCGGAACGCAGTCATCACCCGTTCCGGGCTGGCCCCGCCGCCGATGTCGAGGAAGTTGGCCGGTTCGCCCCCCGACAGCTTGATCATGTCCATGGTCGCCATAGCCAGCCCCGCACCGTTGATGATGCAGCCGATATCGCCGTCGAGCCCGACATAGGACAGCCCCGCGTCATGGGCGGTGGCCTCGCGCGAATCCTCCTGGCTGGGGTCGCGCAGCGCCTCGACCTGCGGCCGGCGATAGAGCGCGTTGGTGTCGAAACTCATCTTGGCGTCCAGCGCCACCAGGTCGCCCGACCCGGTGATGACCAGCGGGTTGATCTCGACCATGGTGGCGTCGAGATCGCGATAGGCGCGGTAGCAGGCGCGCACCGCCTTGACCATCTGGCCCACCTGCGCCCCCTTCAGCCCCAGCTTGAACGCCAGTTCGCGGGCCTGGTATTCGACCAGCCCGTGCGCCGGGTCGACCACCATGCGCACAAGACTTTCGGGGTCTTCCTCGGCGATCTCCTCGATTTCCATGCCCCCGCTGGAGGACGCCACGACCATGATCCGTTCCGATTTCCGGTCCAGCACGAAGCCGAGATACAGCTCCTGCGCGATGTCCGACGCTTCCTCGACCCAGATGCGGTAGACGCCCTTGCCGGCGGCGCCGGTCTGGCGCGTGACCAGCTGCTTGCCGAACAGGCCGGCGGCGAACTCGGCCACCTCCTTTTCCGACTTGCAGACCTTGACGCCGCCCGCCTCGCCGCGGCCGCCCGAGTGGATCTGTGCCTTGACCACCCAGGCGTCGCCGCCCAGTTCGCGGGCGCGATAGGCCGCCTGTTCTGGGCTGTAGGCCAGCCCGCCGCGCGGCACCGGCACGCCAAAGCCCGCCAGGATTTCCTTGGCCTGATGTTCGTGAATGTCCATCGCTTACCTCCCTCGGGGTGCGAAAGTTTCCGGTTCCGTCCCTTGCCCGTCAGCCCTTGGCCGCGATCGCGTCGGCGACCGTGATGACGTTCATCGCCATGCGTTCCGAGGCCGCGTCGATCATCTTGCCGTCCAGCGAGGCGGCACCACGGCCCTCGGCCTCGGCCTTTCTCAATTCCTCGATGATGCGCCGGGCGCGGGTGACCTCGGCCTCGGGCGGGCTGAACACCTCGTTGGCCAGCGCGATCTGGCTGGGGTGGATCGCCCACTTGCCCTCGCAGCCCAGCGCCGCGGCGCGGCGCGCCCCGTCCTTGTAGCCCTCGGGATCCGAGAAATCGCCGAACGGCCCGTCCACCGCCCGCAGGCCATAGGCGCGGCAGGCCACCACCATCCGCGTGATCGAGGCATGCCACTGGTCGCCCGGGTAATCGGGGTTCAGACCGCCGATATTGACCGTGCGCGCCCGCATCGACGCCGCGTAATCGGCCACCCCGAAATGCAGCGCCTCGAGCCGCCCGCCGAAGCGGGCAATCTCTTCGACATTGGCCATGCCCAGCGCGGTTTCGATCAGCGCCTCGAGGCCGACGCGCGTCTCGTACCCCTTGCCCTGCTCGATCTGGTTGACCATCGCCTCGACCATGTAAAGGTCGGCCGGCACCCCCACCTTGGGCACCAAGAGGGTGTGAACCTTGTCGCCCGCCTGCTCCATCAGGTCGACGACGTCGCGGTACATGTAATGGGTATCCAGCCCGTTGATCCGCACCGACACGGTCTTGCCCTTTCCGGCCCAGTCGATGTCGTTCAGCGCGGCGATGGCGTTCTTGCGGGCCTGTTCCTTTTCGGGGGGCGCGACCGCGTCCTCGAGGTCGAGGAACACGTAATCGGCGTCGCTGTCGGCGGCCTTCTCGACCATCGTGGGGTTCGAGGCCGGGACCGCGAGTTCGGACCGCTGCAGGCGCTGCCGCCTGAGCGGGTGAAGGGTGTGGCTCATGCCGTCTTGCTCCGTTCTGGAGGGGGTGGACCGCCGCCTTATTCGGCGGCGATGTTCATTCGGGCCGCGGGGGCGTTTTCCGCGTACCAGTCCTGCGCGGCGGCGACGCCCGCGCCGAACTCGACCTTGGCGCCGGCGGCGGCCAGCGACAGTTCCGCCAGCGACAGCGCGGTCAGGCACATCCCCTCGTTCAGGTCGCCCAAATGGCCGATGCGGAACACCTTGCCGGCCAGTTGCGCCAGCCCCGTGCCGAACGAGATGTTGTAACGTTCGTACCCGATGCGGATAACCTCGCGCGCATCCACGTCCTGCGGCACCCGGATCGCGGACACCGTGTCGGAGTAGAAGGCGGGCGATTCCGCCACCAGGTGCAGCCCCCAGGCATGCACGCCCCGGCGCACGCCCTCGGCCAGCCGGTGGTGGCGCGCGATGACGTTGTCCAGCCCTTCGGCAAAGATGCGGTCCAGCGACCGGCGCAGCCCGTGGAACAGCTGCGTCGGCGGGGTATAGGGGAAATAGCCCGTCGCGTTCAGGTTCACCATGTCGGAGAATTCGAAATAGGCCCGGCGCATGGTGGCCGCCTTCGACGCCTCCATCGCCTTTTCGCTGACCGCGAGAATGCCCAGACCCGCCGGCAGCATCAGGCCCTTCTGGCTGCCGGTCACGGCCAGGTCCACGCCCCAGTCGTCCATGCGGAAGTCGATCGAGGCGATCGACGACACGCCGTCGACGAACAGCAACGCATCGTGCATGCATTCGTCCAGCGCCTCGCGCACCCCCGCCACGTCCGAGGTCACGCCGGTCGCGGTTTCGTTGTGCGTCACGAAGACGGCCTTGATCTGCCCATGCTTGTCCGCGCCCAGGCGGCGGGCATATTCCTTGACCGGGCAGCCCGCGCCCCAGGGCACGTCCACCACCTCGACATCCAGGCCCAGCCGCTCGGCCATCTCGACCCAGAGATGCGAGAACTGGCCGAACCGCGACATCAGCACCTTGTCGCCGGGGTTCAGCGTGTTGGTGATCGCCGCTTCCCAGGCGCCGGTGCCCGAGCCCGGGAACAGGAAGACCTGGCCCGTCTCGGTGCGGAACACCCGTTTCAGGTCGGCGAACAGGCCCAGCGTCAGGTCGCCGAAATCGGGCGCCCGCATGTCCTGCATCGGCACGTTCATCGCCTGGCGAACGGGCTCGGGAATGTTGGTCGGTCCGGGAATGAAAAGATGTGTCTGGCCGGTCTTCATGTCGGGGTCCTCCTCGCGCGCCACGATTTCCATCGTCGAAGGTGTAATGCCCAGTTTTCGGGCAATCGCGAAGCGAATCCGGGTCCTGCTGTGAATGCGAGGTTTTACAGAACGTCAAAAATGTGAAATTGTGAAAAAGACAGATTGGGCGAATTCATGCAAAAGACCTTCATCGGCCCGCATCTGCGGCGGCTCAGGCTGGAACGGGGCGAAACCCAGGCGCAGATGGGCAAGGCGCTGGGGATCAGCACCTCTTACGTCAACCTGCTGGAAAAGAACGAGCGCAGCGTCTCGGCCGCGGTGATGCTGCGGCTGTTCGAAACCTATGGCGTCGACTGGCGCGAAATCGCCGAGGACGAGGACACCACCGTTCTGGCCGACCTGCGCGCCGCGCTGCAGGACCCGCTGTTCGACGCCGGCCGGCCCGATCTCACGCAATTGCGCGCCGCCCAGGTCCACAGCCCCGAACTCGTGTCCTGCTTCCTGCACTTGCACCGCACCTATCTGGCCACCACCGACCGGCTGTTGTCGGTGACCGACACCGCCGGCGAGAGCGGCGCGCTGCCGGCGTCCTCGCCCGAGGCGGCGGTGCACAATTTCTTCCGCCGCAAGCGCAACCATTTCGCAGAGCTGGAAACCAGCGCCGAGGCGTTCTGGGACGGCCGCCGCATCGCCCCCGACGACATCTATCCCGCGCTCAAGGAGCGACTGCGCGACCGGCTGGGCCTGACCGTGCGCGTGGTCCCGGTGGCCGAGCTGCAACTTACCCTGCGCGCACATGACGAGGCCCGGCACGAGGTGCTTCTGTCCGAGGGGCTGGACCATCCCAACCGGGTGTTCCAGCTGGTCCATGTCGCGGGGCTGCTCGAACAGCGCGACACGCTGGACGCGCTGCTCGACCAGTCGGGGATCACCGATGCGCAGGGGCTCTCGCGCTGCCGGGTGGAACTGGCCAACTACTTCGCCGCGGCCGTGCTGATGCCCTATGACCGCTTCCTGTCGGAGGCGCGCGCCTGCAAATACGATTTCGACCACCTCGCCACCCGCTTCGGGGTCAGCTTCGAACAGGCCTGCCACCGGGCGACCACGCTGCAACGCTCGGGCGCGCAGGGGGTGCCGTTCTTCTTCCTGCGGATCGACAAGGCCGGCAACGTCACCAAGCGCTTCAACGCCACCGATTTCCACCTGGCCGAACATGGCGGCGCCTGCCCGCGGCTTGACGTGCACACATCATTCCGCATGCCCGGCCGGATCGTGCCGCAATTCGTCGAGATGCCGGACGCCAGCCAGTTCTTCGTATTCTCGCGCACCGTCGACCGGCCGACCTTCACCCGGCACAGCCAGGACCTGAAGCTGGCCGTGGCGATGGGCTGCGCCTCCGAACATGCCGAGGAGATCGGCTATTCCGAGGGGCTGACCGGGGCGCGGGTGACGCCGATCGGGATCAACTGCCGGGTCTGCCCGCGCGCGAATTGCGACCAGCGCGCGCACCAAGCGGCGATTCTGGCGACACCCGTGGACGAACGCCGCCGAGGCGCCACCCGCTACGAAAGCTGACGCTGGCACGGCCCCGAATTGCCCTTGCGTAAACCTTTGCGCCGCGATCCGGTCCACAAAGCGGCGGAATCAGTAAATTACTTTACAGCCCCCCGCGCCGTACCGGTCATCGCCTTCACAATTTCCTTGCAATGCAGGCGATGCCACGTTGATTTTTTACAAGGATTGGTAAATGCCCACCGCGAGAGGGCTGGTAACGCCCGGGCGTCCGCCCGCAGCCAGGAAGAGGAGATCCACAAGAATGACCGAGGCCGCGACCGAAACCGACCACATCTACCCGCCCAGCGATGATTTCGTGAAGACCGCCCATATCGACGGGGCGAAATACGATGCGATGTATGCGCGGTCGATCGAGGACCCCGAGGGGTTCTGGGG
>JBNGDM010000212.1:0-6078 GCA_049975105.1 Rhodovulum sp.
GCTTTGCCCCCCGGACCCCCCAGAGTATTTCGGCCAAGAAGAAGACGCGGCCGGGGGAGGTGCAGGGCATCCGAAGGGGCCGGGGGATGCGCGACGGGTATTGCGGCTGCCGCGGGCGGTGGCACCCGGCGGGCCAGCCGTTCGTCCTAGGCGATCCCGGCGATGATCGCCCTGAGCGTGGCGATCCCGTCACCCTTTTCCGACGAGGTCAGCACGATTTCGGGGAAGGCCGCCGGATGGGTGGCCAGCCGTCCGCGCACCTGGTCCAGCACGCGGTCCAGATCCTTCGCCTTGACCTTGTCGGCCTTGGTCAGCACCGCTTGGAAGGTCACCGCCGCGCTGTCCAGCAGCCCCATGATCTCTTCGTCCACGGGTTTCACCCCGTGCCGCGCGTCGATGAGCACGAAGGCCCGGCGCAGGGTCTGGCGCCCGGCGAGATAGGCTTTCAGCAGGCGTTGCCATTTCTCGACCACGGCGACCGGCGCCTCGGCATAGCCATAGCCGGGCAAGTCGACCAGGAAGTGACTTTCGCCGAGGGTGAAATAGTTGATTTCCTGCGTGCGGCCCGGCGTGTTCGACGCCCGCGCCAGCCCCTTGCGGTTGGTCAGTGCGTTGATCAGGCTGGACTTGCCCACGTTCGACCGGCCCGCAAAGCAGACCTCGGCGCGGTCGGCGGGGGGCAGCCCGTCCATCGCCACGACGCCCTTCAGGAAATCGACCTGCCCCGCGAACAGCTTGCGCCCGCGTTCGGCGGTGGCGGCGTCGGGCTCAGGGGCCAGGGGGAAGGGCAGGGTGCTCATGGCACTGTCACCTCGTCGCCAAGCGTCACGCGCCCGCCGCGGATCACCTCGGCATAGACGCCCAGGTCTGTATGGCCCCAGTGGCGTTCCAGCGCGCCCAGCGTGTCCGTGTCGCGATTTCCCGTCTCGGGGTCGACGGTCGTCGCCATGCAGCGCCCGATTCGTTCCCGCACCTCCAGTTCGGCCTCGCCCAGGCGAATCCGGCGGCCGATCCAGTCGAACTCTTCCCAGGGGGCCAAGCCTTCGATCCAGAAATTGCCGCGGAACCGGCGCGGGTCCAGGTCGCGCCCCACTGCGTCGGACAGCGCGCGTAGCGTGGCCAGCCCGAGGAGGCTGACCGAGGGGAAATCGCTGTCGGTCATGCCGCGCCCTGGCACCCGCACGATCCGGGCCGAGGCGGCGCGGTCGGCCGGCATCAGCGGGGCGACCCAGTCGAGGAACCGATCGGCGTCGGTCTCGGGGGAAAAGGTGATCTGGGGCCGGTCGGGATGGCTCAGGGTGACGGTTTCCGCCGCCTCGTCCAGCCGCGCCATGATCGCCATCAATCGAGGCGCCTTGGCCCCGCGCGAGAAATTCGCACAGGGCGCCCAGGCGGTGCCGTCGGTCCTGGCGGCCTCGTGCGCCACGGCCCAGGTCCGGTCCCATGGCAGGGTCTGCCCGGTCTTCAGCGTCACCGCCTCAAGCGCCTCGGCCCCGTGCCCCTTGATGGGGTGGCGCCAGATCTGCGCCAGGCGGGCGCTCATTTCTTGCTCGGCTCTGGCTTCTTCTTCTTGAAGCTCGACTTGATGTTGCCGAACACGTCAGGGTGATAGCCGTGGCTGCGCATGATCGCGTATTGCTGGATGAAGGTGATCGTGTTGTTCGCGATCCAGTAGATGATCAGGCCGCTGGCAAAGCCGCCGAGCATGAACATGAAGATCCAGGGCAGCCAGGCAAAGACCATCGCCTGCGTCGGGTCGGTCGGCGTCGGGTTCAGCTTCTGTTGCAGCCACATCGAGATGCCGAAGATGATCGGCAGCACGCCCAGCGAGAAGATCGCGAAGATCGAGCCCGGCTCAGGCACGCCATAGGGCAACAGGCCGAAGAGGTTCAGGATCGACGACGGGTCGGGGGCCGACAGGTCGCGGATCCAGCCGATCCAGGGCGCGTGCCGCAACTCGATGGTGACGAAGATCACCTTGTAGAGCGAGAAGAAGATCGGGATCTGCACCAGAAGCGGCAGGCAGCCCGCGGCGGGGTTCACCTTTTCCTTCTTGTACAGTTCCATCATCTCTTGCTGAAGCTTCTGGCGGTCGTCGCCGGCGCGCTCCTTGATCTTCTCCATCTCGGGCTGAAGTTCCTTCATCTTCGCCATCGAGGTGTAGGACTTGTAGGCCAAGGGCAGCAGGATCGCCTTGATGACGATGGTCAGACCGATGATGGCCCAGCCCATGCTGCCGGGGATGCCCGCGTTCGACATCGCCGCGTTCAGCCAGTGCAGCAGCCAGAAGATCGGCTTGGTGAAGAAGAAGAACCAGCCCCAGTCGATCGAGTCTATGAACCGGAAGATGCCGAGATCGCGTTCGTAGTGACGGATCGTTTCCCATTCCTTGGCGCCGGCGAACAGCATGGTCTCGGTACCGGCGCTTGCGCCCGGGGCGACCTCGATCAGCGGCAGGCGCGTCTCGACCTGGTAGATATCCGCGCCTTCGACATATTTCGCGACCGAGGTGAAGCGCTGACCCGGCGCGGGGATCAGCGTGGTCATCCAATACTTGTCGGTAAAACCGACCCAGCCGTTTTCCTCGACCTGGGTGACCTCGGCCTGGGCGGCCTCGCGATCGACGAATGCCAAGTCGCGCATGTCGCCATAGTCGAGTTCGCTCAGTTCCTTGTCCGTCTGGCGAACGACGCCCTCGTGCAGGATGAAGAACCGCGAGGTTTCGGGCTCGCCATGGCGCGCCACGATCCCATAGGGCGCCAGGCGCACGGTTTCGCCGCTCCGGTTCTCGACGCTCTGGTCGATCCGGAACAGATAGTCCTCGTCCACGCTGATCGTGCGGCGAAAGATAAGTCCGGCGCCATTGTCCCACGACAGCACCACGGGGTTGCCCACATCCAGCGTGCCGCCGCTTTCGACGGTCCATACCGTGTTGGCCCCGGGTACCTCTTCATAGGACAGCTGTCCCGCTGGGGCCCAGCCATAAAGCGCGTAATAGGGCCGGTCGCTGCCGACAGGGGACAGCAACGACACGATCTCCGAGTCCGGGTCGAGCGTTTCCTTGTAGTCTTTCAATGCAAGCTGGTCGATCCGGCCGCCCAGAAGCGAGATCGAGCCGGTCAGCCGCGGCGTGTCGATTTCCAGCCGGGGCGCGTCCGCACCGGGCGCGGGGGCGGTCTCGGCGGCGCTGGCCGGCGCCTCGCCCGTCGCGGGGGCGGGCGGGGTCGGGGCGACGCCCGGCGTGGCCTCGGTCGTCTCGACGGCGGCGGGCTCGGGGAGCTGTGCCTGCTGCTCCGGCGGGAACAGCCAGTACCAGACCAGGATCACGAGGAAGCTCAACGCCGTCGCGAGCAGAAGGTTCTTGCCTTGTTCGTCCATGGGAGACCGCCGCCCTGTCCTTTGAAGGTGTGGGTGGTTCAACAGATTGAACCCGACAAGGTCAAGCTGTTTTCCCGACGCATGGCGGCGCGCCGCGCCGGTGTTGACGCAGTGTTTACAGGCCTTGTCCGTTTGCGCGCGTCCGGGCCGGGCAAACCGGCGGCCGGGCCGTCAGCCGGCGTCGGTTTCGCGGGCCGTGGGCGGCGTGCCCCGGGTCAGCCCGGCAAAGTCGAACAGCGCAGGGTCCAGCAGGTGTGAGGGCCGGGCGTTCATCAGCGCGCGGAACATCTTCTGCCGGCGGCCGGGGTGGTTCTTTTCCCACTGGTCGATCAGCGCTTTCACCTGCTTGCGTTGCAGCCCGTCCTGGCTGCCGCACAGGTCGCAGGGGATCACCGGATAGTTCATGGCGCGGGCGAATCTCTCGCAATCGGCCTCGGCGACATGGGCCAGCGGGCGATAGACGAACAGGTCGCCCTCTTCGTTGACCAGCTTGGGCGGCATCGTGGCCAGCCGCGATCCGTGGAACAGGTTCATGAAAAACGTTTCCAGGATGTCGTCGCGGTGATGGCCCAGCACGACCGCCGAACATCCCTCTTCGCGCGCGATCCGGTACAGGTGCCCCCGCCGCAGCCGCGAACACAGCGCGCAATAGGTCCGGCCCTGCGGGATCTTGTCCATCACGATGGAATAGGTGTCGCGATACTCGATCCTGTGCGGCACACCCATCTTTTCAAGAAATTCCGGCAGCACCGTCGCCGGGAACCCCGGCTGCCCCTGGTCCAGGTTGCAGGCCAACAGGTCGACCGGCAGCAGTCCGCGCCATTGCAGCTCATGTAGCGCCGCCAGCAACGTATAGCTGTCCTTGCCGCCCGACAGGCACACCAGCCAGCGCGCGCCGCGCTCGATCATGCCGTATTGTTCGATCGCCTCGCGGGTGTGACGCACGATCCGCTTGCGCAGCTTCTTGAACTCGGTGGTCGAGGGCGCGCCCTCGAACAGCGGGTGAATGTCGTCGGCATTGTCGAACATGGCGCGTGTCCTTGGGGGCCTGGGGGGCCTGCCCGCGATATCGCAATCGCCGCGCCCCGCGTAAAGCCCTTTGCGATTCGCCGGAACGGGGCGACACTGGGCCAAGCCTTGCAGGAAACCGGGGAGAACGGCCATGGATTACGTCTTTTGCGTGCGCAGCATTCGCGGCGGGCAATTCGCATCGGAACCCGGGGCCACGCATTTCCTGGCGGTGCCCGAAGACGCGGCCACACCGGTGCCCGATCACCGGATCACCAAACGCGACTGGTTCGCCCAGGTCCAGGAAGAGGCGAAATCGGGCACCTTCGACGGGCTGCCCTCGGGCGATATCGTGATGAACGTGCACGGCTACAACAACAGCCAGAAGACCATGCTGGACCGGCACCGCAAGATCCGCAAGGGCCTGCAGGCGCACGGATTCAAGGGCGTCGTTGTCAGCTTTGACTGGCCCAGCGCCGACAGCGCGCTGAACTACCTGGAGGATCGCACCGACGCCAAGCAGACCGCGTTCCGCCTGGTCGACGAGGGGATCGCCGCCTTTGCCGCGCTGCAACGGCCCGATTGCCGGATCAACCTGCATATCCTGGCCCATTCGATGGGCGCCTACGTGGTGCGCGAGGCGTTCGACGATGCCGACGACCGGCCCGCCGTTGCCGCGCATAGCTGGGCGGTCAGCCAGGTGATGCTGGTCGGCGCCGACATCTCGGCCGCCTCGATGGAGGACGGCAACCCGAAATCCTCCTCGCTCTACCGGCACTGCGTGCGGTTGACCAACTATTACAACCCGTACGATTCGGTGCTGTCGCTGTCGAACATCAAGCGCATCGGCGTGGCGCCCCGGGCCGGGCGGATCGGCCTGCCCGATGCGCTGCCCGGCAAGGCCGTCAATGTTTATTGCGGCGAGTATTACGACCGGCACAAGGACATGTTGGGCGATGCGCCGACAGTGGCGCATAACTGGTATTTCGACGATGCCCATTTCATGCAGGACGTGTTCCTGACGGTGCAGGGGGACCTGGATCGGCACGAATTCCCGACCCGCCTGCCCACCGCGCAGGGCAACCTGGCCCTTCGGCCCTGAGCCTTAGCGCCCGGGGGTGTCGCGGTCCTTGGGGTCCGGCACCGGGTCATAGCCGCAGCCGCCCCAGGGGTTGCAGCGGAGGATGCGTTTCGCCGCCATCCAGCCGCCGCGCAGCGCGCCGTGCTTTTCCAGCGCCTCCAGCGCATAGGCCGAACAGGTCGGCTGATAGCGGCAGTTGAACCCGATCCACGGGCTGAGGATCAGCCGGTAGGCCCGGATCGGCAGCGCGACAAGGCGGGCCAGCGGGGTCATCGGTCCGCCCCATGCACCTTGGCCAGCGCGCGGCGCAGGTCGGCCTGCATCTCGGTGAAATCGCGGGTGGCGGTGATCCCCGGCCGGCCGATCAGCACGTAATCCCAGCCGGGCCGCCCATCGGCGGGCAGCACCAGCCGTGCGATTTCGCGCAAGCGCCGCTTGGCGCGGTTGCGTGCCACGGCGTTGCCGACCTTTTTCGAACAGGTGAAGCCGACGCGAATGCCCTCTGCCTCGCCGGGCGCGCGGTGGCGGGCCTGCAGGGTGAAGCCGGGCGTGCCCTGCCGCCGGGCGCGGGCCGCGCGCAGGAAATCCGCCCGTTTCGTCAGGACATGCAG
>JBNGDM010000213.1:0-6072 GCA_049975105.1 Rhodovulum sp.
CTCGTAGACCGCGTAAAGCGCGTTCACCAGCCCGTCGCAGAAGGCATAGGCATAGACGTAGAAGGGCGAGTGGACGAAATGCGGGATATAGGCCCAGAAGGTCTCGTAGCCCGGCATGAACTCGAAGACGGGGCCCAGGGATTCGCCCTGCACGCTCATCCAGATCTCGTTGATATCCTCGGGGGTCAGCTCGCCCTGCCGCCGCGCCGCGTGCAGCTTGCACTCGAAATCGTAGAACGCGATCTGGCGCACCACCGTGTTGATCATGTCCTCGACCTTGCCCGCCAGCAGGGTCTTTTTCTGCGCCGGGGTCTCGGCCTTGGCCAACAGCTTGCGGAAGGTCAGCATCTCGCCGAACACGCTCGCCGTCTCGGCCAGCGTCAGCGGCGTCGACGAAAGCAACTCCCCCTGCGGCGCGGCCAGAACCTGATGCACGCCGTGGCCCAGCTCATGGGCGAGCGTCATCACGTCGCGCGGTTTGCCCAGGTAGTTCAGCATCACGTAGGGGTGCACATCCGTCACCGTCGGGTGGGCAAAGGCGCCCGGCGCCTTGCCCGGTTTCACCCCCGCGTCGATCCAGCCCTTCTCGAAGAAGGGTTCCGCGATCTCGGCCATCCTGGGCGAGAAATCGGCATAGGCCTCCATCACGGTCGCCTTGGCGGTGTCCCAGTCGACGGTTTTCGGTTCCTCGGTCGGCAGCGGCGCGTTCCGGTCCCAGACCTGCAGTTTCTTCAGCCCCAGCCATTTCGCCTTCAGCGCGTAATAGCGGTGCGACAGCCGCGGATAGGCCGCCACCACCGCATCCCGCAGCGCCTCGACCACCTCGGGTTCCACGTCATTGGCCAGGTGCCGCCCGGTCTGGGGCGTGGGCATCTTGCGCCAGCGGTCCTCGACCTCCTTTTCCTTGGTCAGGGTGTTGTGGACGCGGGCGAAGACCTTGATGTTCGCGCCGAACACCTCGGCCAGCGCATGCGCCGCGGCCTCGCGTTTCGCGCGGTCGGGATCGGTCAACAGGTTCAGCGTGCCCTCGATCCCCAGCGCCTCGCCCTCGACCTCGAATTCCAGCCCGGCGATGGTCTCGTCGAACAGCTTGTTCCAGGCGCTCGCGCCGACCACCGACTGGTCGTGCAAAAACTTCTCCAGTTCGTCCGACAGCTGGTAGGGCCGCATCGCGCGCAACCTGTCGAACACCGGCTTGTAGCGGGCCATCTCGTCGTTGGCGCGGAAATGGGCGTCCAGCTTGTCATCCTCGATCCGGTTGATTTCCAGCGTGAAGAACACCAGCGGCGTGGTGTAGGTGGTGATCCGGTCCTGGCAATCCGACAGGAACTTGGCGCGCGCTGCATCGACCGTGTTCTGGTAATAGCGCAGGCCGGCATAGGACATGATCCGCCCCGACACGCGGTTGATCGCCTCGTAGCGATGGACGCAGGTGAGGAAACCGGCGGCATCCAGCGCCTCCAACTGGCCCTCGTAATCGCCGGCGAAGCTGGCGCATTCGGTTTCCAGCCAGGCCATGTCCCGTTCTATCTCGGGGGCGTCCGGGGCGGCGTAGAGATCGCTCAGGTCCCATTCGGGAAGGTCGCCCAGCCCCCCCTGGGCCGTGGCGTTGGCATCGAAGACGGGGCCGGGATGGGTGCTGCGCATGGGAAACCTCTCTCTGTCGCGTTGCCCAAGACATAGGGCGCGCGGGGCGGAAGGTTCAAGCACGGCCGCCGCGCCGGCGCCGTTCACGGATTGCCCTTGCATTCGCCCGCCCGCGTTGGAAGGCTGCCTGCGAACGGCACGGCGCCCATCCCCGGCGCCGCCAGCAGGGAGGCCGCCCGTGTCAGATACCCGCGCGCATCGGCGCTTTCGCTCGCAGGAATGGTTCGACAACCCCAACAACCCGGGCATGACCGCGCTCTACCTGGAACGCTACCAGAACCAGGAATTCACCCGTGAGGAATTGCAGGGCGAACGTCCCGTCATCGGCATCGCCAATACCGGGTCGGACCTTGCCCCCTGCAACAAGATCCACGTCTTCCTGATGGACCGGATCAAGGCCGGCATCCGCGACGCGGGCGGCATCCCGATGGAATTTCCCGTCCACCCGATCCAGGAAACCGGCAAGCGGCCCACCGCCGCGCTGGACCGGAACCTGGCCTATCTGGGCCTGGTCGAGGTGCTGCACGGCTACCCGATCGACGGCGTGGTGCTGACCACGGGCTGCGACAAGACCACGCCCGCGATGCTGATGGGCGCGGCCACCGTGGATATCCCCGCCATCGCGCTGAACGGCGGGCCGATGCTGGACGGCTGGTGGAAGGGGCAGCGGGCGGGCTCGGGCACCATCGTCTGGGAATCGCGCCGCCTGCTCGCCGAGGGCAAGATCGACTATGACGAGTTCATGTCCCGCGTCTGCGCCTCGGCGCCGTCGCTGGGCCATTGCAACACGATGGGCACCGCGTCGACGATGAACGCCATGGCCGAGGCGCTGGGGATGAGCCTGACCGGCAATGCCGCGATCCCCGCCCCCTTCCGCGAACGCATGGCCATGGCCTACCAGACCGGGCGGCGCATCGTGGGGATGGTGCTGGATGACCTGAAACCCTCCGACATCCTGACCCGCGCCGCCTTCGAGAACGCCATCGTGGTCAACGCCGCCATCGGCGGGTCCACCAACGCGCCGCCGCACCTGCAGGCCATCGCGCGTCATGCGGGCGTGCCGCTCGACGTGACCGACTGGGAAACCATCGGCTACGACGTGCCGCTGCTGGTGAACATGCAGCCCGCGGGCGACTACCTGGGCGAAAGCTTTTTCCGCGCAGGCGGCGTTCCGGCGGTGATGGCGGAACTGGCCAAGGCGGGCCGCCTGCACCTGGGCGCGATGACCGCGACGGGCCGGCCGCTGGCCGAGACCCTGCTGGGGTGCGACAGCACCGACCACGACGTGATCCGCCCCTACGACGCGCCCCTGCGCCCCAATGCGGGGTTCAAGGTGCTGTCGGGCAACCTGTTCGACTCGGCCCTGATGAAAACCAGCGTGATCTCGGAAGATTTCCGCCGCCGCTTCCTGTCCGAACCCGGGCAGGAAGGCATCTTCGAGGCCCGCGCCGTGGTCTTCGAAGGCCCCGAGGATTACCATGACCGGATCAACGACCCCGCGCTCGGTATCGACGAAAAGACCATCCTGTTCATCCGCGGCGCGGGCTGCGTCGGCTACCCCGGCTCGGCCGAGGTGGTGAACATGCAGCCCCCCGACGCGCTGGTCCGGCAGGGCATCCATCACCTGCCCACGGTGGGCGACGGGCGGCAATCTGGCACGTCCGAAAGCCCCTCGATCCTGAACGCGTCGCCCGAGGCGGCGGTGGGCGGCGGGCTGGCGATCCTGCAAACCGGCGACCGGGTGCGGCTGGACCTGAACGCCTCGCGGATGGACGCCCTGGTGGACCCGGAAGAATGGGCGGCGCGCAAGGCGGCCTGGACCCCGCCCGAACTGCACCACCAGACGCCCTGGCAGGAGATCTACCGCAAACATGTCGGCCAGCTGGCCGAGGGCGGCTGCCTGGAACTCGCCACCGCCTATCGCCGCGTGGCGCGCGACCTGCCGCGCGACAACCACTGAAGGAAGAAAGATGCAGACGATCCTGATCACCGGCGCGGGCAGCGGCATCGGCCGCGCGACCGCCCGCGCCTTCCTCGATGCGGGCTGGCGCGTGGCGCTGGCGGGCCGCCGCGCGGGTCCGCTGGAGGAAACGGCGGACGGCCACGAGACCGCGCTGGTCCTTCCCATGGACGTGACCGATGCCGACGCGGTGGCGGACGGCTTCGCGCGGATCGAGGCGGACTGGGGGCGGCTCGACGTGCTGTTCAACAATGCCGGCATCGGCCTGCCGTCCGCGATGATCGACGAGATCGAAATCGAGGACTGGCGCCGGCTCTCCGCGATCAATATCGACGGCATGTTCCTGTGCGCCCGCGCGGCCTTCGGGCTGATGCGGCGGCAGGACCCGCGGGGCGGGCGGATCATCAACAACGGCTCGGTCTCGGCCCATGTGCCGCGCTATGGTTCGGCGCCCTACACGATGTCGAAACATGCCGTGACCGGGCTGACCCGCGCGCTCAGCCTGGACGGGCGGCGCTTCGACATCGCCTGCGGCCAGATCGACATCGGCAACGCCCTGACCGAGATGGCGCAGCCGATGACCCGGGGCGTGCCCCAGGCCGATGGCCATATCGCGCCCGAACCGGTGATGGACGTGGCCCATGTCGCCGCGTCGGTCCTGCACATGGCATCGCTGCCCTTGTCGGCGAACGTGCAGTTCATGACGGTGATGGCCAGCGCCATGCCCTATATCGGCCGCGGCTGATCCAGTTGCGCGCCTTCGGCGCAAGCCTTTCCTCTCGGGTCCGGCCTTGCGGCCGGTCCCTCGGGCGGGCGCCCGGCCCTGCCCATGCGGCGGGGTGGGGCGGAGGCTCGACAGCGGCAGGCGGCAGGGTATACCGGTTGGACAGCCAGAACGGGAGGGTGCGATGAAGCTGTTGAGGGTGGGCCCCGCGGGCCAGAAGCGGCCGGCGGTGCTGGATGGCGAGGGGCGGGTGCGCGATTTGTCGGCCAAGGTGGCCGATTTCGCGGGCCGCGGCGTGTCGTTCGAGGCGCTCGACGCCATCCGCGCGCTGGATATCGCGGCGCTTCCGGTGATCGAGGAACCGGTGCGGGTTGGGTCCTGCCTGGCCTCGGTGCCGAATTTCCATTGCATCGGGCTGAACTATGCCAAGCATGCCGCCGAGACCGGGTTGACGCCGCCGGCCGAGCCGATCCTGTTTTCCAAGGCCAGTTCCGCGCTGTCGGGGCCGTTCGACCCGGTGGTGATCCCGCGCGGGTCGGAGAAGGCCGACTGGGAGGTGGAACTGGGCGTCGTGATCGGGCGCGAGGCGCTGTACGTGTCCGAGGCGGATGCGCTGGAGCATGTCGCGGGCTATTGTGTGGTCAACGACGTGTCGGAACGCGCCTTCCAGATCGAGCGGGGCGGGCAGTGGATCAAGGGCAAGTCGGCGCCAACCTTCGGCCCCGTGGGGCCGTGGCTGGTGACCGCCGACGAGGTGCCCGACCCGCAGGCGCTGGCGCTGTCGCTGGATCTGAACGGCGTGCGGGTGCAGGACAGCCACACCTCGGACATGATCTTTTCGGTGCGCGAGATCGTCAGCTACATGAGCCGGTTCATGGCGTTGATGCCCGGTGACATCATCGCCACCGGCACGCCCTCGGGCGTGGGCATGGGGATGACGCCGCAACGCTTCCTGCGCCCCGGCGACGTGATGGAGTTGCGCGTCGAGGGGCTGGGCGCCCAGCGCCAGGAGGTGGTGGCGGCCGGCTAGCGCGGCTTGCGGGGTTCGCCCCGGCTGGCGCCGGGACGACCCGCGCGGGGGCGCTGCCCCCGCCGCCATCTGCGCTGACGCTGCGATGGCTGCCCCCGGAGTATTTCCACCAAGAAAAAGCGGGATGGGCGCGGGATGGTGCCCGGGGGGTCAGGCGAAGCGCACCGATTTCGACAGCGGCAATTCGCGGATGCGCTGGCCGGTGGCGGCGAAGATCGCGTTGGCCAGCGCGGGGGCGGCGGGTGGCACGGGCGGTTCGCCGATGCCGCGGATGCGCTCGCCGTTTTCCAGCCCGCGCACCGTGATCTCGGGGCACTCGGGCAGGCGCATCATCGGGTAGGCGTCGAAATTCTCCTGCTCGGGGCGGCCATCGGCATAGGTCAGTTCGCCGTGGATCGCGTGGGACAGGCCCCAGACCACGCCGCCCTGGACCTGGTTCTCGAAATTCACCGGGTCCAGCACGCGGCCCACCTCGGCCGCGACGAACACCCGGTCGATGCGGATGCCCCGGTCGGTCGCCGTCACCTCGACCACCTCGGCGCAGGGCACGCCGAAGGACAGCGTACAGGCCAGTCCGCGGCCGCGCCCCGGCCCCAGCGCGCCGCCCCAGCCGGACATCTCGCCCACCGCCTCCAGCACCGCGCGCGAGGGCGCGTGACTGCACAGCCGCAGCCGTTCGGCCAGCGGGTCGGCACCCGCGGCGTGGATCAA
>JBNGDM010000214.1:0-5993 GCA_049975105.1 Rhodovulum sp.
GGCGCCGTCGCGTTTGCGGGGACGATTCCCTCTGGCGAAGCCAGCCGGCCACCCCCATTATCGGCCCCGGGAGGAGGGCCAAGCATGCAGATCGGCGATTTCGAAGCGATTCCGGAAACCGCGCTGGAATGGCACCGCGCGGGGACCGGCGCGGTCCTGGCCACGGTGGTGGAAACCTGGGGCAGCGCGCCGCGCCCCGTGGGCAGCCAGTTGGCGATTTCGGGCGAGGGCGGCATGGCGGGGTCGGTTTCGGGCGGCTGCGTCGAGGGCGCGGTGATCGCCGAGGCGCTGGAGGCCTTGCAGGACGGCAAGCCCCGCATCCTGGAATTCGGCGTCAGCGATGACGATGCCTTTGCCGTGGGGCTGGCCTGCGGCGGGCGCATCCGGGTGCTGGTCGAACCCGTGGGGTCGGCCCTCCCCGAGCCGTTGCTGGCAGAGCTTGTCGCCGCCCGGGCCGAACGGCGGGCCGTGGCCTATGTGGTGAATACCGAAAGCTGGGCGCGGCGCCTCGCGGGGCCGGACGATCCCGCGCTGGGGCCGCAGATCGCGGACCGGCTGCGGTCCGACAAGTCGGGTTTCGAGGGCAACGCCTTCATCGGCATCCACAACCCGCCCTTGCGCATGGCCATCGTCGGTGCCGTTCACATCGCGCAACCGCTGGTGCAGATGGCGCGCCTTGCGGGCTTTGCCCCCACGCTGATTGACCCGCGCCCCGCCTTCGGCGCGCTGGAGCGGTTCCCCGGCGAGGTGATCCTGGACGACTGGCCCGATGCGGCGCTGGCCCATCACGGGCTGGACGCGCGCACGGCCGTGGTCACCCTGACCCATGACCCGAAACTGGACGACCCGGCGATCCTGACGGCGCTCGGTTCCGACGTGTTCTATCTCGGCTGCCTCGGCTCGACCCGAACCCATGCGAAACGCGTGGATAGGCTGCGCGAGGCCGGTATTCCCGAGGACCGCATCGCCCGCATCCACGCCCCCGTGGGTCTGGACATTGGCGCCAAAAGCCCCGCCGAGATTGCGGTTTCGATCCTGGCCGAGGTGGTCGAGACGCTGAGGAAGGGCTGATGCGCTTCGGTCCCGTGCCGACCGACCGGGCCGAGGGCGCGATCCTCGCCCATTCCCTGCGTTTGGGCGGGCGGATGCTGAAAAAGGGGCTGGTGCTGGGGCCTGACGAGGTCGCTGCGCTGATGGCCGCCGGGGTGGCCAAGGTGACGGTCGCCCGACCCGATCCCGGCGACGTGGCCGAGGATGCCGCCGCGGCCCGGCTGGCCCGTGCGCTGGTGCCCGACCCGAAGGCCGCGGCGCTCAGGATCGGCAAGGCGGCGCGGGGACGGGTGAACCTCCATGCCGCGGCGGCGGGTGTGGTCGGGCTGGACACGGACGCGATCCACGCGCTGAACCGGGTCGATCCGGGCGTGACGCTCGCCACGCTGGCCCCGTTCACGCGCGTGACGCCGGGCCTGCTGGTCGGCACCGTCAAGATGATCCCCTACGCGCTGCCGGGCGCGGCGCTGGAGGCAGCCTGCGCCGCCGCGCCGGGCGCGGTCCGGGTTCACCCGGTGACGCGCAAGACCGCGGGCCTGGTCCTGTCCGAGGTGGCCGGGCAGAAGCCGGGGCTGACCGCCAAGGGCCGTGCCGCGGTCGAGGCGCGGCTTACCGCGCTGGGAATCGCGCTTATGGCCGCCGAAACGGTGCCCCACGATCCCCGAGCGATGGCCGAAGCGCTGGCCGCTCTGCCCGGTGAGATCGCGCTGATCCTGACGGGTTCGGCCACATCAGACCTTTACGACACCGGCCCCGAGGCGGTGCGGGTGGCGGGCGGCACGGTCGACCGCTTCGGGATGCCGGTCGATCCCGGCAACCTGCTGTTCCTGGGCACGCAGGGCGGTCGCCCGGTCATCGGCCTGCCCGGCTGCGCCCGCAGCCCGGCGCTGAACGGGGCCGACTGGGTGCTGGAACGGGTGGCCTGCGGGCTGGTCGTGGGCGCGGGCGAGATCGCGGCGATGGGGGTTGGCGGGTTGTTGAAGGAAATCCCTTCGCGGCCGCAACCGCGCGAGGGGTAGGCCATGAAAATCCGCCAGCCTAGCCGCCCGCGCAGGGCGCCGCAGCCTAGACCAAAGCATGTGCAAATCAACGGTTCTCAAAGCCCGGTCGCCATGCTTTAGTATCGACGAAAACCAGGGAGGAGATCGATGACCAAGGTCACGATGACCGTGAACGGGAAACCCGTTTCCGGCGAGGTCGAGGGGCGCACGCTGCTGTCGCAATTCCTGCGCGAGGGGCTGGGCCTGACCGGCACCCATATCGGCTGCGATACCAGCCAGTGCGGCGCCTGCGTGGTGCATGTGAATGGCCGGGACGTGAAGTCCTGCACCATGTTCGCGCAGGAATGCGACGGCGCCGAGGTGAGGACCATCGAGGGTATGGCCAATGCCGACGGCTCGCTCTCGACCATCCAGCAGGCGTTCCAGGACCATCACGGGTTGCAGTGCGGCTTTTGCACGCCGGGCATGGTGATGACGGCCGCCGCGCTTCTGGAAAAGAACCCGCGGCCCAGCGAGGCCGAGATTCGGGATTACCTCGAAGGCAATATCTGCCGTTGCACGGGCTATCATAACATCGTCAAGGCGATCATGGCGGCCTCTGGCCAGGACGTGGGCGCCATCGCCGCTGAGTAGGGCGGGGTCGGGCGGGCAGGGAACGCCCGCCGCATCTTTGGGAGGATCAGACATGCCGAAAGATCACGGCATCGGCGCCAGTTCGAAGCGGCGCGAAGACGTGCGGTTCCTGACGGGTCGGGGCCGCTATACCGACGACATCAACCTGCGCGGCCAGGCCCATGCCTGTTTCGTGCGCAGCCAGGTGGCCCATGGCCGGCTGAACGGGGTGAACACCGCCGCGGCCGAGGCGATGCCCGGTGTGATCCGCGTTTTCACCGGTGCGGATTTCGAGGGGATCGGGGGGCTGCCCTGCGGTTGGCAGGTGACCGACCGCCATGGCGAGGTGATGCAGGAACCCGGCCACCCGGTGCTGGCCCAGGGCAAGGTGCGCCATGTGGGCGACCCCATCGCCGTGGTGGTCGCCGAAACCTTCGAACAGGCCCGCGATGCCGCAGAGGCGGTTGAGGTCGATATCGAGGAACTGGAACCGGTTCTGGACATGAAGGCGGCGCTTTCCGACGGCGCGCCCAAGGTGCATGACGACCTGACCTCGAACCTCTGTTACGATTGGGGCTTCGTCGAGGAGAATCGCGAGGCGGTGAACAAGGCCTTCGATGAGGCCGCGCATGTCACCACGCTGGAGCTCGTGAACCAGCGCCTTGTGCCGAACGCCATGGAACCCCGCGTCGCCATCGGCGATTTCGACCCCGGCACCGAGGATTCCACGCTCTACACCACCTCGCAGAACCCCCACGTCATCCGGCTTCTGATGGGGGCCTTCGTCCTCGGCATCCCGGAACACAAGCTGCGCGTGGTGGCGCCCGATGTCGGCGGCGGCTTCGGCTCGAAAATCTTCCACTATGCCGAAGAAGCCTTCTGCACATTCGCCGCAAAGCAGTTGAAGCGCCCGGTGAAATGGACCTGCCAGCGCAGCGAGTCCTTCATCACCGATGCGCATGGCCGCGACCATGTCACCAAGATCGAGCTGGCGCTTGATGCCGAGGGTCATTTCCAGGCCATCCGCACCGAGACCTATGCCAACATGGGCGCCTACCTGTCCACCTTCGCGCCCTCGGTGCCCACCTGGCTGCACGGCACGCTGATGGCGGGCAACTACAAGACCCCGCTGATCTACGTGAACGTCAAGGCGGTCTTCACCAACACCGTGCCGGTCGATGCCTATCGCGGCGCCGGCCGCCCCGAGGCGACCTTCCAGCTGGAACGCGTGATCGACAAGGCCGCGCGCGAGATGGGCATGGATCCGGTGGACCTGCGCCGCAAGAACTTCATCACCGAGTTCCCCTATGCCACGCCCGTGGCGGTGGAATACGACACCGGCAATTACAACGCGACGCTCGACAAGCTTTTGGAGATCGCGGACGTCTCAGGCTTCGAGGCACGGCTGGCCGAAAGCAAGGCGCGCGGCAAGCTGCGTGGCCTTGGCATCAACTGCTATATCGAGGCCTGCGGGATCGCGCCCAGCCACCTCGTCGGGCAGTTGGGCGCGCGGGCGGGGCTGTATGAATCGGCAACCGTGCGGGTCAACGCCACCGGCGGGCTTGTCGTTATGACCGGCTCGCATTCCCACGGGCAGGGGCACGAGACCTCCTTTGCCCAGGTCGTGGCCGACATGATCGGCATCGACGAGAACATGGTCGAGATCGTCCACGGCGATACCGCCAACACGCCGATGGGCATGGGCACCTATGGCTCGCGCTCGCTCGCGGTCGGCGGCTCGGCCATGGTGCGTGCCACCGAAAAGATCATCGCCAAGGCCAAGAAGATCGCGGCCCATCTGATGGAGGCGTCCCCCGACGATATCGAGTTGAAGGACGGCGCCTTCACGGTCGCGGGCACCGACAAGTCGGTCGCTTGGGGCGACGTGACCCTCGCGGCTTACGTGCCGCACAACTATCCGTTGGAAGAGATCGAACCGGGGCTGGAGGAGACCGCCTTCTACGACCCCAACAACTTTACCTACCCGGCGGGCGCCTATGCCTGCGAGGTCGAGGTCGACCCCGAGACCGGCAAGGTAACGATCTGTTCCTTTGCCGCGGCCGACGATTTCGGCAATATCGTCAACCCGATGATCGTCGACGGCCAGGTCCATGGCGGCATCGCGCAAGGTATCGGCCAGGCGCTGCTGGAAGGGGCGGCCTATGACGAGTACGGCCAGCTTCTGTCGGGCAGCTACATGGATTACGCCATGCCGCGCGCCGATGACGTGCCGTTCTACACGGTCGATCATTCCTGCCAGACGCCCTGCACCCATAACCCGCTGGGCGTGAAGGGCTGCGGCGAGGCCGGCGCCATCGGCAGCCCACCCGCGGTGGTCAACGCCGTTGTCGACGCGCTGCAACGCGCCGGGCACACGGGCGTCACCCATATAGACATGCCGCTGACGCCCTCGCGCGTCTGGTCGGCGATGCAGGGCTGAGGAGGTAGACATGTACGCATTCGATTTCGAACGGCCCACCACCCTGGACGAGGCGGTCGCGGCCCTGGGCACGGAAGAGGCGCAGGCGCTGGGCGGGGGGCAGACCCTGATCCCCACGCTGAAACAGCGCCTGGCGATGCCGGCGAAACTGGTCAGCCTGACTGGCATCGCCGAACTCAAGGGCGTCTGCGTTGCCGATGACGGCGCGGTCTGCATCGGCGGCGCGACGCCGCACGCCGTCGTCGCCGCCGAGGCAGCGGCGCATTACCCGGCGCTGGCCGCGCTGGCCGGCAATATCGGCGATCCGGCGGTGCGAAACCGCGGCACGATCGGCGGGTCGCTGGCCAACAACGACCCCTCGGCCTGTTACCCGGCCGCCGCGCTGGGCTCGGGCGCCACGATCCGCACCAATACGCGTGACATCGCGGCCGACGACTATTTCCAGGGCATGTTCACCACCGCGCTGGAAGACGGGGAGATCATCACCGAAGTGCGCTTCCCTGTCCCGGAAAAGGCGGCCTACGTGAAGTTCGAACAGCCCGCCTCGCGCTTTGCGCTGACGGGCGTCTTCGTCGCGAAATACGCGGGCGGCGTGCGCGTTGCGGTGACCGGCGCCTCGGAGGAGGGGGTATTCCGCTGGACCGAAGCGGAGGCCGCGCTGTCGTCGGACTTTTCGGCGGGCGCGATTGCCGATCTTTCGGTCGATGCGGAGAACATGATCGGCGATCTGCATGGCTCGCCCGAGTATCGCGCGCATCTCGTCAAGGTTCTGACCGGCCGCGCGGTCACCGCCGCGGGCTAGGCTGCGGCGCGAAGCGGAACGGGGCGCCCTCGCCGCTGGTGGGGGCGCCCTTTTTCGTGACGCCGGTCACGCCGCCTTGAGCGCACCG
>JBNGDM010000215.1:0-5982 GCA_049975105.1 Rhodovulum sp.
GGTTACCGGCGGCGCCTCGGGCGCCGCGACCGCCTGCGCGGGCGCCTGCGGCGCGGCCGCGGGCGCCGTCAGAGCCGCGAATTCCTCACCCGACAGGATCGTCACGTCCGTCACCTCCATCGGCCGCGGCTTCGGCGCCCAGAACAGGCCGCCGAACAGCACCCACGCGATCAGGATCAGGTGCGCCGCCCCCGAGATATAGGTGCCGGTGTTCATCGCGCCGTCCTATTCGACCGACCCGTCGAGCGTCGGCCCGCCGGTATCGGTCACCAGCCCGATATCGCGGAACCCCGCGGCGTTCAGCGCCCCCATCACCTGAACCACGCGCTCATAGGGGATCGCCCCGTCGGCGCGCAGATAGACCTTGTCGTCGTCACGCTCGGCCGCGACGGCGCGCAGCCGCGGGATCAACGCGTTCGCCTCGATCTCGGTTTCCTGCAACAGGACCCGCCCGTCCGCGGTCAGCGTCACGGCCAGCGGTTCCTCCTGCGCGGCGGGCAGGGATTCCGCCGCCGTCTCGGGCAGTTCCACGGGCACGCCCACCGTCAACAGCGGCGCGGCCACCATGAAGATGATCAGCAGCACCAGCATCACGTCGACGAAGGGCGTGACGTTGATTTCGGACATCGCGGGCGGGTGGCGGCGGTGGCGCCGCACGCGCTTGCCGCCCGAATCCTGGCGGGGGGTCAGCGTCGCGCCCATGGCCTAGGAATCCAGCTGGCGCGACAAGATCGTCGAGAATTCGTCGGCGAAGGATTCATAGCCGCCCACGATCCGGTCGCTGTCCGCCGACAGCTTGTTGTAGAACACCACCGCCGGGATCGCCGCGAGCAGGCCCAAGGCGGTGGCCAGCAGCGCCTCGGCGATGCCCGGCGCCACCACGGCCAGGTTCGTGTTCTGCTGAAGCGCGATCTGCTCGAAGGCGTGCTTGATGCCCCAGACCGTGCCGAACAGCCCGACGAAGGGCGCCGTCGAGCCCACGGTGGCCAGGAAGGACAGCCCGCCGTTCAGCGCCTCGGCCTGCTTGGCGATCGCCACGTCCATCGACCGGTCGATCCGCGCCGCCGCGCCTGCGATCAGCCCGCCGTCCTGCCGGTGGCTGCGCCGCCATTCCATCATGCCCGCGGCGAAGATCTTTTCCGGCGCGGCCTGCGGGTCGGGGCCGATCTTGTCGAACAGCTCGTCCAGCGGCTCGCCCGACCAGAACGCCTCGTCAAAGCCCTGCGCCTCGGTGCGCGCCTTGCGGAAATTGATGCTCTTCTGGATGATGATCGCCCACGACCAGAAGGAGGCGAGGATCAGCAGGATCATCACGATCTTCACCGTGAAGGTCGCGCGCGCGAAAAGGGCCAGCAAGGAGAAATCAATCTCCTGCGCCATCGCAAGGGTTTCGGTTTCCATGACGTACCGCTCGTTTGGTGGGGCCGTTGTTTTCCGGCCTTCATTACACGCGAGTCTACGCGGTTTTTAGGGGGATTGCCAACACAACCCTGTCAGCGCGGGCCCGTGCCTATGCAAGACCCACCGATTGGCGGAACTCTGCCGGAAGCCGCGCCGGACGCCCGGTTTCGCCCAGCGCCACGATGGTCACCCGCGCGGTGAACAGCACCGTTTCGCCCCGCATCACCCGCTGGTCCAGGACCAGCCGCGCGGGCGTGACCTGGGCCACCTCGGTCTCGACCTCCAGCAGGTCATCGAACCTGGCCGGGCTGAGGTACTCCGCCTCGACCCGGCGCACCGCGAACACGATCCCGTGGTCCGCCTTCAGCCGGTTCTGGTCGATCCCGATCCCCCGCACCCACTCGGACCGCGCGCGTTCGATGAATTTCAGGTAGTTGGCGTAATAGACGATGCCGGCAAGGTCGGTATCCTCGTAATAGACGCGGCACTGGAAACGGTGGGTCATGGGTCTAAAGGTTCCTGATGAGTGCCATCTGCGACTCGTTGAGCTTGTTCAGGATATTCGAGAACATCGCGCCCAGGCGGTTCATCTCGTCGACCGACTGGCTGATATCGGTGGTCAGCGGCGCGGCATCAGTCAGCCCGTCGAACACGCGCTTCCGCTTCTCGACCTGAGCCGTGACGGCGCGCAACTTGGACGAAGCATTTTCCAGCGCCTTGCGGTCAAGATCAGGGGCGTCCAACTGAGCCGCGAGGGTTCCAAGGTCTTCGGCCACGGTCGCAAGTGACCGCGCCAGGCGCCGCAATGCGGCCCCATCCATTCCGTCCCGCTTGGCCAGAGCGGAAAGCCTTTCTGCGAGCGACATTGCATCTGCCCGGACCGCCGCGACCTGCGACCCGACGCGCAAAATTGGCGCAGCGGGCCGCTTTGCGGCCTCCTGCGCCGCGGCGCAACCCCAGGGGGCCACGACGATCGAGGCCAGCGTAGCGATCACCAGACGGCGCCGGGCAACCTTTTGTGGTATTTCACGGTTCATGCTGTTTCCCCCTTGCGCGACCAGCCGCGCGGCGACGCCGCTTTATCCGGCAGACGTCCGGCGCCAGACCAGGCTCATGCCAGTTGCCCCACCCGCGCCGCCAGCCGCAGCGCGTGCGCCGGATCATCCGCCATCACCGGCATCACCGGGTCATAGCCCGCGCGGATCACCCCGGCGATCTCGGGGCGCAGGACCAGTGTGCCCTCGGGGGTGCGGGCCAGCGGGCTCTGGTCGGTGAACGCCCGGTCGGACCACAAGAGGATCACCTGCACCATCTGGTTCAGCGCGATCGCCTCGGCGGGCAATTGCGACAGTTCCTCGTCCATCCGCACGAAGACGAAGGCCGCCTTGATCCCGCCCGCCTCGTCGAAGCGGAAGAAGCGGTACTGGTTGGCCCCCGCCGCCTGCAACCGCTCGACCAGCGGGCCGAGGTCCGGCACCAGACGGTCGAGGTTCGGCACCTGGGGCAGTTCCGCCCAGTCACGGAAGAAGAAGACCATCAGGTTCGCGCCCAATTCCGGGTCGGTCTCGGCCATCTTATGACCGGCCAGCGTCACCACCGCCTCGGCCGCGCCCTTGACGGTGGCCAACGTCTCCTCGGCCACGCCGAAGACCACCGGCGCGATGGGCCGACCCCAGCGCGCGAAGAGGTAGGACCCGTCGCCCCGGGTGAACAATGCCTCGACCGCCTCGGGGATCATGGCAGGGCCCTTTCCGCGGCATAGGCCGCCACGGCCGGGTCGGCCAGCACGTCCGGCCGGCCGAAAAAGCGGGGCGCGCGCCCTGCATCGATGAACACCGCCACCGGTGCGCCGTCGCTGATGCGCAGGCCCCAGACCCCCGCCACCGCGTTGCACTGATGCGCCATGCAGCCCGCCCCGAACACCCAGTCGCCGCGGCGCTCGGTGTTGCCGCCCACCGCGACCCGGCGGCGCAACTCCTCGAATTGCGCCAGGCCCATGATCGCGCCGAACCGCGCCTGTTCGGATGCATCGTCGAAGATCATCCCCGAATGCCCGCCCAGCCAGCGGGTCACATCCTGCCCCGCCCCCGCAGGCGCCGCCTGGCTGGCCGCGGGCGCGATCGCCGTCTCGGTCAGGGCCGCCCCGTCAAAGGCGTAGCGGCGCAGATCGATCTGGATATCCGGGTCCTCGATATCGACCTCGATCCGGCCGGCGCCCAGCCGCACCTCGCGGATGCGCCCCAGGCAGTCGCCAAAGGGGTCGGTCGTCCGCGCGCCCGCCGCCGAGACCTGCACCAAGGCATAGCTGACCGGGCACATGTTGCCGTTATGGCTGGTCTCGACCAACACCCAGTCGACCGCCTCGTCGCCGCGGGCAAAGGCGCCGCGCATCGTCACGCGCCAGTTCTGCGCCAGCGGCGCACCCGACCCGTTCAGGAACAGCCCCTTTTCCCACTGCGACATCGGCGCGACCGACAGCAGGCCGAACCGGGTCTGGATCGCGTC
The DNA here is from genome assembly GCA_049975105.1 of Rhodovulum sp. Taxonomy (GTDB): domain Bacteria; phylum Pseudomonadota; class Alphaproteobacteria; order Rhodobacterales; family Rhodobacteraceae; genus Rhodovulum. Next base: position 3,907 of record JBNGDM010000215.1, read on the forward strand.
GTATTCGCCCAGCGTCACCGGCTGGGCGAACGCGGGCGCGGCGGCAAGGGCGAGCAGGGCGGCAAGGCGGCGCATGGTCAGGCTCCGTCGAACAGGTCGGTCTGGCCGGGGGCGCGCGGCGCGGGCAGGCCCAGATGGGCCCAGGCCTTGGCCGCCAGCATCCGGCCGCGGGGGGTGCGCTGGATCAGCCCCTGTTGCAGCAGGTAGGGCTCGATCACCTCTTCCAGCGCGTCGCGGGATTCGGACAGCGCGGCGGACAGCGTCTCGATCCCCACCGGGCCGCCCGCGTAATTCTCGGCGATCAGCCGCAAATACCGCCGGTCGGCGCCATCCAGGCCCATCGCGTCCACCTCCATCCGGGTCAGGGCATGGTCGGCCACCGCGCGGGTGATCCGCCCGTCGCCCTCGACCAGCGCGAAATCGACGACCCGGCGCAACAGCCGCCCGGCGATCCGCGGCGTGCCGCGGGCGCGGCAGGCGATTTCCCTCAACCCGTCCGCATCGGCGGGCACCCCCATCAGGCGCGCCCCGCGCGAGACGATCAGTTCCAGTTCCGCATCCGTATAGAATTGCAGCCGTACGGGAATGCCGAACCGGTCGCGCAGCGGCGTCGTCAACAGGCCCAGCCGCGTCGTCGCCCCCACCAGCGTGAAGGGCTGCAACTCGATCCGCACGGTGCGCGCGGCCGGCCCCTCGCCGATCACCAGGTCCAGTTCGAAATCCTCCAGCGCGGGGTACAGCACCTCCTCGACCGCCGGGTTCAGGCGGTGGATCTCGTCGATGAACAACACGTCACGCGATTCAAGATTGGTCAGGATCGCCGCCAGATCGCCCGCCTTGGCCAGCACCGGGCCCGAGGTCATGCGGAAATTCACGCCCAACTCGCGCGCGACGATCTGCGCCAGCGTCGTCTTGCCCAGGCCGGGGGGGCCGTGGAACAGCGCGTGGTCCATCGCCTCGCCCCGCTGGCGCGCGCTTTGCAGGAAGACGCGCAGGTTGGCGCGCGCCTCGGCCTGGCCGATGAACTCGTCCAGCGTGTCGGGGCGCAGCGCGCGGTCGGCATCCTCGGGGCGGCGGTCGGGGCGCAGAGTCGGGTCGGGCTCGGTCATGCGTCAGCCCTTGGGGGCAAGCAGTTTCAGGGCGGCGCGGATCAGCGCGGGCGTGGCGGCGTCGGGCGCCTCGCCCGCGGCCCGGGCCACGGCCTGCGCGGCCTCGGCAGGAGCATAGCCCAGATTGCCCAGCGCCGACAGGGCCTCGGCCTGGGCACTGACCGAGGGCGCGGGCGCAGGTGTGGCCGGCGCGGCCTCGATCACCGGCGCATCGGCCGGCGCCGTGCCGCCGGCCGCCGCCAGCGTGCCGCCCAGCGCCATGACGCCCGGCGCCTTGCCCTTCAACTCGTTCACCACGCGCTGCGCGATCTTGGGGCCCACGCCCGGCGCGGCCTTGATCGCGCCCCAGTCGCCCAGCGCGATGGCCCGGCCCACGCCCTCGGCCCCCAGCGTGCCCAGGATCGCCATCGACGCCTTGGCGCCGATCCCCTGCACGCCCATCAGCAGCCGGTGCCATTCGCGTTCGTGCAGCGTGGGGAAGCCGTACAGCTGCAGCAGGTCCTCGCGCACCAGAAGGTCGGTGAACAGCGCCACCGCCTCGCCCGGGCCGGGCAGCGCGGCCAGCGTGCGCTCGGACACCTGCACGATATAGCCCACGCCGCCCACGTCGATCATCACGTGGTCGGGGCCGCGATGGATCAGCCGCCCGGCGATGCGCCCGATCATGCGCCCGCCCTGGCCAGCGCCGCGGCCAGCCGGTTGCCCGAGGCCAGGTGGAACGCGTGGCACATCGCGATGGCCAGCGCATCCGCCGCATCGGGGCCCGCGATGTCTATTCCGGGGAATTGCAGCCGCACCATGTGCTCGACCTGCCGCTTGTCGGCATGGCCCACGCCGACCACCGCCTTCTTGACCGCGTTGGGGGCGTATTCGCCGACCGCGATCCCGGCGCGCGCCGGCACCAGCAGCACGATGCCGCGGGCCTGGCCCAGCTTCAGCGTGCCGGCCGCGTCGCGGTTGACGAAGG